>JADLHO010000191.1 GCA_020848735.1 Planctomycetota bacterium
CATGCTCCTTCTCGAGTTCGAGCACCCGCTCGCAGGTCTCCGCGTGCGGAACGCCTTTGAGATCGGACAGCGCTGCGCCGAGCTTCTCTTCGTCCCGGTCGTTCGACTGCGGCCAGTGCCCCGACTGGAAGAGCGAAGTGGGCTGACAGCGCCGCAGCAGTTCCGGGATGCCGGCGCAGACCTCGGGGGCCTCCTCGAAGCGACGCCATACCTCGTCCCAAGCACCCTCGGCACTCGCCATGCGCTGCGCACCCGCCAGCGCGCCCTCTCGGTCGGGATCGAAGTCGAAGCGCGTCCCGCATTGCCCGCGGAACGCATTCCACTTCTCGTCCCCCATGCTGTGCCTGGTGCCGTCGGGATCGCCGAGCCAGCGCAGCATGTCGCGGACGACGTCGCTCGAGAGCAACTGGTCGAAGTCCGTTGCCTCGAGCCGACCGTTCCGAAGCCGGGCCAGCGGCACCTGCGCCAGTTCGCGCAGCGCGTTGCGCATCGCGTACTGCGTCGCGGCGTCGCGCGCGACATCCAGACCCAAGGCCTGGCGCGAGGTCAGGAACGCCATGACCGTCCAGTCATGCCCGCCGCGCTGCAGCCAAAGCGCGCCGCGGAACACCAACTCGACGAGCGGTTGGAGCGCGAACGGGCACCCGCTGGCGCTGGCGAGCATCTGCCTGCCGACTCTAGGCAGGTACAGGATGGGCACGGCACCCGCGGGCGCGCATGCCTCGGGTAGGCTGCGGTCGACGATGCAGCGCAGCCAGATCGCGGGGCCCGTGCGCTGTGCAGGCTGGTACTCGCCATGCACGAAGAGCTCGGGCAACGCATGCAGGAGCGACGACAACAGCGGCAACCACTCGCCGCTGGGATCCGTCCAGAGAACCACGGCAGCCGAGGCGACGCCGTCCGCCGTGCTCGTCTGTGCGCGCAGGCGCTGCACGAGTGCGTCGAGCAGGGTCTTCGGTGCGTCGCTCACGCCTCGCCCTCCGAGCTGCCCACTCGCTGGTAGCGGACGGGCCGTTTGGTCTTCGCGAGAAGTCCCTCGTCGACGAGTCGCGTGATCCAGGCCTTCGCCTGCGCCTTGCACACGCCGAGTGCGCTCGCCAGTTCGGCCTCCGACTTCGGTACGGCGATCGCGCGGACGAGCCGGCGCACCTCGTCGAACAGCTCCTCGGCTGCAGGTCGCGCCGCGGGCTCGTTGACGGCGGGGCTCGTCAGTTCCACGGGTGGCGCCTCCCTCACGCTGTCGCCCCCAACACCGTTCCCAAAGGGCAGCTCGGCTTGCGCGCGCCGCGTCGCCGGCGAGGCCGTCAGAGCGCGCTTCAATTCCTCGGCCGAGCTGGGACCGGGCCACGGCATCGCCCCCCGCTCCTGCAGCCCGGCCAGGCCCTTGCCGAGCGACCCCTGGGCACGGACGTAGATCGGCCCGAAGCGGAATTTCCTGAGCTGTTCGATGGCGCCTGCCCAGGTCCCGCCCTTCTCGAACTCGGCATGGACGACGAGACCGGCGTCGGCGAGCGCATAGATGAGCCGGTTCCGCTGCATCGCGAGTCCGGCGTGGAATCCAGCGCTCGGATCGCAGCTCGACACGAGGACGAGGCGGCCCGCGCGCAGCGCATCGCGGTACTGCCGATCGACGGCTGCTCGCGCGAGTCCATCGGCAAGCATGCCGACCGCGGACCCTCCGTGAGCCAGAGCCGCCGTCATCGCCGCCTGATCGACCCCACGAGCCCCACCAGAGACCACATTGCAGCCGAAGCTCGCCGCCGTGCGCGCGGCGTCGCGCGCGAACTCGAGCTGCTCCTCGCTGGCATCCCGCGAGCCCACGATCGCCAAGCCGCCCGCATCGCAGAGCGCGATGTCCCCGCAGCCATAGACCAGCGGCGGCGCGGCATCCTTGAACCTCGCCCTGAGGCGACGCGGGTAGCTCGACTCAGCACGGCTCACCACCCAGATGCTGCGTGAACTCCAGAGTTCGATCGCCTGCGCCAGCGCGAGCCCCCTCGCCAACAGGCGTTCGAGTCGCGCGGCGTCGAGTGTCCCGCGGCATTCGGCGATCAGGTGGAGTGCATCGTCGCCGAGCAGGTCCGAGGGCGATCGCTTGCGTTCGTGCAGGGCACGCGCGAAGTCGTTGTACTCGCCCAGACTCAGGGGCAGAGCAGCGCTGTCGCCACCTCTGGCCGACGCGCGAAGCGGCGAGGTGAGCAGGAGGATCGCCTGGGTGTTCGATTCGATGCTTGCAGTCATTCGTCGTAGCCCGCCCGAGCGAGTGCCAGCGGAAACACCGGACCCGAGCCGTGCTCTTGCAGCAGCCAGCCCGCGACCGTGAAAGTCCAGCCTGAGTCGACCATGTCGTCCACGAGCAACACGGGACCCCCGGGCAACGGACCCTCGCGCACGGCCAGCGAGCCGTCGACGTTGCGGGCCTGCTGCGTCGAGTTGCGCATCGTCTTCTGCTCGGGCCGATCGTCGGTCTTCCCGAGGACCTCGTGGAAGGGAAGCCCGAGCGCGTCTGCGAGGCGGCGGGCGAAGTTCGGAACGAGCTCAGGGTGGCGCCAGGAGGGGATGCAGGTCACCCAACACGGCGCGGGATCCGGAGCCCAGTTCGTCACGAGTCCCGCGCAGGCCGTCACCAGTTCGTCCGCGAAGCGGCCATCGACGTACTTCCCGCGCCGGACGAGTTCGCCGTAGCCCGCGTCACCCCAGGAGCAGAGCGCCTTCCCTCGCTTCGTCTGCCGGTCCTCCGGGATCTTGCCGGACAAGCCGAACGCTGGAAGAACACCACCAGGCCATCGCTTGCGCGGCTCGATGGGGAAGTTGGTGCGCCGCAGGAACCGCGCGGCGTCGTTCGCCCGCTCCGTCGAGAAGCTCGTCGGCAGGTCGGCGAGCTTCGAGGTCTGCACGGCGCTCGGGTCGCCGTCGAGTGCAGCGATCAGGAATGCCATGTGTCCCTTCTCGAGCTGCGCGTACTGCTGCATCTGGGCCTGCTCCTGGCGCCGCAGATCCGTCAGGCGCTCCGCACGCTCCCAGAACGCCTCGGAGAGCTGCGCCACCGTGAGCTGCCAGCGCGGCCCATCCTTGACGACCGGTGCTGGCTGTTCGAGCGAGAGCAGTTGCAGGGTCTTCTCGATGCGGCCCTTCGCGACGTTCACGCGCTGCTGGATCTCCGGCACGGACAGGCCAGCGGGCTCTCCCTCGAGCGCGTCGATGACGTGCTGAACCTCCGCGCGGGTCGGGAACGCGCTGCGGATGAACCAATCGGTGATGTCGGTGTCCTCCTCCCCGCTCAGGAGCACTCCTCGCGCGCTCGGGATCGCGCGACCGGCGCGACCGACCTGCTGGTAGTACGCGACGACCGAACCCGGCGCCTGGTAGTGCACGACGAAGCCGAGGTCCGGCTTGTCGAAGCCCATCCCCAGCGCCGTGGTGGCGATCAGGGCCTTTACGCGGTTCTGCAGGAGATCCTGTTCGAGACGTTCGCGGTCCTGGCTCTCGCTCGTGTAGGCCGCGACCTCGTGCCCCTGGAAGCGCAGCCAGTCCGCCACCAGCCCGGCGTCGCGCACGGTGAGCGCGTAGACGATGCCGCTGCCGGGCAGGCTCTCGAGGTGCTCCGCCAACCATGCCAACCGCGCCGTCTGGCTGGGCAAGCGGATCGTCTGCAGGTGGAGCGACGGTCGGTTCAGATCGCCGCGGGACACGGCGAGCTTCGGTCCCAGCACTGCTCTCAGGTCGTCCATGACCCGGTTGTTCGCGGTCGCCGTCGTCGCCAGCAAGCGCGTGTTGGCCGGCAGCGTGCGGGCGATGCGCTCGATCAGCCGGTACTGGGGGCGGAAGTCGTGCCCCCAGTCCGAGACGCAGTGCGCTTCGTCGATGACGAGCATCGAGACGCGCGCTGCCACCTGGGCCAGCACCTGCTGCTGGAAGGTCGCATTCGCGAGTCTCTCGGGCGAGATCAGCAGGATGTCGACTTCGTCGCCGCGGACTTTGCCGGCGACCTCGTCCCAGTCGTCCTGGTTCTCCGAAGTGATCTGCTCGGCGCGCACGCCCATCCGCCTCGCAGCTTCGATCTGGTTGCGCATCAGGGCCAGCAGCGGCGAGACCAACAGCACCGGTCCCAGCCCCTGCTCGCGCAGCAGCTTGGTGGCGATGAAGTAGACGGCGCTCTTGCCCCATCCGGTCTTCTGCACGACGAGCAGGCGACCCTGGTTCTCGACCAGATGGCGGATCGCATCCTCCTGGCCGTCGCGGAACGTCGCGGGGGCGAGTCCGGTGCCGGCTCTCAGGAGTTCGAGCGCGCGCGCAGGTCGATAGCCCCTACCGGTCATGAGGCAGTGCCCCCCGTACCGGAGCCGGGTGTTCGCGCGGTCTCACTCGTCGTGCACGCGTCGTGCGGGGCGCAGCAGCGGGCCCCGTCGATCCAGGCCGTCCTCGACGCGACGCGGGCCAGGCCGTGCGCCGGCTGCTGCGGGCCGCGTCTCGAGGTCCACCTCTGCGGACCCCGCGGGCACCGGGTCTCCGCTGCGATGCCCGCGAGCCCGCCCGCGACGCTGTCGGCGGCCGGACCGCGCGGGTCCGGTTCCAGGGCGGCGGAGCGACTCACGGCCCGTCGCCACCCCCACCGCCCCGCATCGTGAAAATAAGCGCTCGAGAACCCCTGCTGACGTAAACCGCTTTCCAACACAGGCTTCGGAAGCCCGTCGCCGCCCGCTCCGCCCCTCGCTCCGGCATCGTGAAAATACGTGAGCACGGCGGGTCCTCAGGCCCAGAAGGGCAGGTAGCGGGCGTACTTCCTCGAGCGACTGGACGGGTCGGCCGGCTTGATCCGCTTCGCGAGGACCGCTTCGCGGATCAACCGCGAGGCGATGGTGTGGTCCTTCTCGCCGAGGCCGAATCGCTCCCGGACGGACGCGTTGGTGAGCTGGGCACCCGACACGAAGCGCAGGCAGGCGTGCAGGTAGCAGGCCCGGACTTGCGCCGCCTTGTCGCCGTCCATCGGGTGGCGATGCGCGAACAGCACGACGTGCGTGTGGGTGGCGTCGGTGCGGACGTGTGGTGCAGGGAGCTGAGCCACCTCGAGCGCGAACATCGCCTTGTCGAACCCGCTGCCGCGCTCCTCGCAGATGCCGAGCCGCCGCATCAGTCCGGCGAGCCGCTCGTTCCTCGACCGCGGGGAGTGGTCGATGAAGCGCTCGACGTCGATCAGCGGCAGGCCAGGGTTCGAGATCTCGAGGCGATCCTCGAACATCTCCACCATCGGGCCGGTCCCGGTCAGCGAGAAGTCCTGGTGGATCAGCGCGTTCCCGATCAGCTCGCGCAGCGTGACGTCGGGGTACATGCGCAGCTCGCGCCGCAGGGCCTGGCCGAGAACCTCGTTGCGTGGACTGCGCTCCGCGATGTAGCCGACGATCTCCTCGAACGCGGCCGCGTAGCCCTTCCTGAACTCCTGTTCGTGCTCCGCCTCTCCGCGATGCACGCCGCGGTAGCGGACGAAGCGCAGCGTCTTGCGACCGAGCGACCCGAACTGCCGCAGATCGTGCGCGAACAGGATGGCGCCGAGCTTGCTGACGTCGAAGCCGTCGCCACCGCGATCGACGATGAGACCCTCCATGGCGAGCCTCGCCAGAATGGCCGCCCCATCGATGCCGACTGGTTGCTGCAGGAGTCTGAACAGGCAGCGATGGTCCAGCAGCTCCAGGACCTGCCCACCGCGAAGGCCAGTCTTGGCCAGCCCCTCCTCGAAGCACCTGCGGCCGAGCGCCGCCCAGAGTTCGCGTTCTCGGCCGGGATGATCCGCGAGCTTCTTCTTGGCGCTGCCGATGCGGATCCACTCCGTGCCCTGGAATGCCACGGGGAACGCGGGAGCGGCCTGGACCCTGAGCACCACGGCGCGCAGACCGCCGTCGACGACGTCGTGGAAGCTGAAGTCGATGCGCGGCTCGAGCAGGTGCGCCCACCAGTTCTCGACGGGCTCGTTGCCCTTCTTGCGTGCGCGCGGATCGACGTCGGTGCCAACGAGCCGCCTGGTCCCGTCCTCGACGCCCCACACGATCCACCCGGCTTCCTGTCCGTGCAGGGCGGCGGAGTTGGAGAGGGCGCTCAGGTACTCGCCGACGTCCGTCGGCTCCGCGTCGTTGTGCTTGAACTCGATCCACTCGCATTCGCGGTGGGCGAGCAGACTCCTCAGATCCGAAACGTCGATCATCGGAGCGGCTTGTATGGGGTTCCGCACGTAGCGCGGGGTCCGAAGTGCGGTACCGAGATCAAGTCGAACTCCCTTCCTGCATCAGTCGCAGGACGAGCAGAGTTCGTTCGTGGTGCTTCCGCTTCGTCTTGTTCTCCTGCGGTAATGGAAGCCAGCAACCCTCTCGCTCCATCTCGCGCCGGATGCGCTCGAGAACGCTTCGCAGCGCCTCGCCTGACCACTGCCCGTCCTTCGCCGCCTGAAGCCACGTGATGAACCGCGCTTGCGACGTATTGGCCGCTGCAAGGTCCTCCAGCTCGCGATCCAGCGGGTCCATCGCAGCCCTTCGTTGCTGGTCACGACGACGGGATTCTTCCTTCTTGAACTCCGACCGCAGCTCATCCAGGCACGCATCGTCACGAACCATCCGGCCGTAGCCGACTGCGGTCTTCGCACCGGCCCCGACCGTCTCGAGCGCATCCACCAGCAGTTGCATCACGCGGTCGAGCTCGGCCGCGGGGACCCTTGCTCTGGGGACGAAGCTGAACAGAAACCGAGTGTCCACGGCGGTCGTGAGGAAGGGGATGGGTGTCGGTGAGCGCCAGTCGCCGGGAGGGTCCGACTCGCTCCAGCCCGCGTAGTGCGGGGTCATCACGTCCGCTTCGAGCGAGACCGGGGCCAGTGGGATCGCGCCCAGGAAACAGAGCGAGCCGACTCGCTCCGCGGCACCGAAGACGTGCTCGTGCAGCTCTGGGTCGACCCCCGTCTCTCTGGCCCACGCGAGCACCGCGCCCTTGACCGAGCTCCCGGGCAGGTAGGGAGTACCGAGCGTCGGATGCCAGGCGAAGCCGTTCTCGATCGGGTGCGAGCGCCCCAGACCACTGGCGAACCGCGACTGAGTCCGAAGCACCGCGACGCGTCCGCCGCAGGCCTGGACGAGTTGCAGGCGGCGCAGCACGGCCTCTCGAATCTCCTCGCGAACACCGACGGGTTTGTCCGTGACCGTTGCGATCCAATCCTGCTTCGGGTTCGACCCGGCCTTCTCGTTGCTGCTGGCCCGCAAGGACCAGCTGCGTCGCTCGCCAGCCTGCACGAGCCACTGGTTGCAGAACTTGTCGAACCAGAGGCCGGCGTGGCCTCCGGGTTGACGCTGCCTCGGCTCCTCGGCCGCACTTTGATAGATCGGTCGCACCGTCACTCCTCCGCGCCCTTGGGAAACGCCGCACGGCAGAACTTCTTGTGCCACTGCAACCACGCCAGCGCCTCGGCCTCGGCATGGAGATAGAGGGCTTCGTCGGAGGTCGTGATCGCCTGCAGCAGGTCGGCAGCCTGGGCGTACACGCCATCGCGCCGGCACAGCCACTGTTGAACGTGTTCGTAGAGCGCCGCATGCGCTCGCTCGCCGTCCTTGGTCGGCTTCGGGCCCGCAGCCGCCCGCTCCGTCGCGAGCGCCTGCCCCAGGCCGGTCATCACGATGCTCGCGCAGAGCCGATCCACGTACGCGCGGTACCGCTCCTTGAATGCCGGCGACTCCCGGTTCAGCGCTGCGACCTGCGCCAACGCGTCGCCCGCACGCCGCTGCTCGAGCGTCTGTGTCGTCATGATCCGCCTACCTCGGCACGCCGCACGGTCACCGCGAACCAGCCGTGGCCGACCGTCTCGTTGCCGCCGGCCTGCAGGTACGGGTCGCTTCCGGGAAACAGCTCTGTCAAGCTCTCGATCGCTGTGGCGTCGCGGCCGAGCAGGAGCGAGTACATCACCGTGTCGGCCGGCAATGACTCCTCGTACCAGAGGTTCTCGCTCTTCTTGGTTCCGTCTTCGAGCACGTTGCGCGCCTGGATCGACAACCCGTAGCGCGCGAACCACGCGAAGTCGTGGTCGTGCAGGACCACGACCTGTTGCGCGAGGCGGCTGCGCGTGTCCTCATGAAGGACGAGCATGCCGATTGCGTCGACGAACTCGCCTGCCGGAGAGCCGCTGACCGCGAACTGCCGTTCCTCGAGGAACAGAGGGCCGTTTCCGCTGGCGAGCGCCGAACCGCTCGCGACCTCGGGGACGTCTGGCCGCGACAACCCGGCGCGAGCGAGATCGCGGGCGAAGCGTTCGATCAGGTGCGGGCAGGTCACCCAGCGGTACGACGAGGTGAGGCTGCGCACGGGCAGGAGCAGGAGCCGCGCATCGCTGACCAAGAGACTGCCGGCCTGGTCAGGCTTGCCGAAGACCTCCATGACCCGGTCGGGCTGCTTCGACTCCGCGCGATCTCGGAGCGCGCCCTTCAGGCTGGATCCGACGATCACCGGGTAGTCGGTCGCTGCCTCACGCGCCACCGGGAGATCCACGACACCGAGGCTGCGGCCGGAGCCGGGATGGATGGGAGTCTCCGCCAGGAGTCCGAGTATCGCTGTCTTCACTTGCACACCTCTCTTGAAGCGTCAGTCCATGTCCCGAGGGCGACGAGGCCGAAGCCCTGGTTCGTCCGCTCACCGATTCGGGGCAGCTCGCCGCCGACGATCGCGGCCTCCAAGCGCCCTGGCTCACGCATTTCGCAGAACAACACGCTGCCCGCCGGCAATACCGATCGCAGAGGCAGGGGGCGGCGCGCCAACGAGTCCCAGCCGCCGATGCGCTGCGCCCTCCCGAGGCACGCCGAAATCACGACGGCGCCGCCAAGCTCGGCCAGTGCTCGCCGGCCCAGGACGACCGCTGCATCGAGATCGAGCGGTGTCAGTGCCACGACCGAGAGTTTGCCGCTGCTGGTGATCCGCTCGATGGGCATCTCGAGGCGGGTGTCGCCATCCCAGGGTCGCAGTTCGGCGACTCGGCTCTCCCCACCGAGCGGTACGACCTGGCCGTGCGGCTTGCTCCACGACTCGGGGACTCCGCACGTGATGACGCCGAGTGAGACATCGGGCTGCAGGCGGACGTGCTGCGTGCTGTAGACCATGCCCTCCCGCGCGGTGCGAGTCGCAGTCTCGCGTTGCAGGCCAATACGCGGCTCTCGCGCCCACAGACTCGCGCCTGCCACCAGATCCGCGGTCGCCGGCAGTTCCTCGCGAAGCACGGCCGCCATCCCCTTGCGCGACAACCACCATCCATCAGGCGGTCCGGGCAGGTCCACCTCGTCTCCGGACGGCGCGTGCTCGGGGAGCCGCACGGCTTCACCGAGGTCGCAGCAAACGGTACGACCTGGGCGGAGCAAAGCCCGCGGCTGCCACTGCTTGCCCACCGCCGAGCCCAACAGATGGCGCGGAGCGGGAAAGAGCACACGGCCCTGGCGCAGAACAAAGGGCCCCCACATCGCAAACCTGCCGAGATCATCGGGGCCGCTCCCCAAGACCTCGACGAGAGCTGCCGGCCATCGCGAGCGGCCGTTCCAGCCGTTGGCTAGAGCCCAGGCAACGCGCGCAGCACCAGCGACCGATGGCGGATGCGGCGGGAAGACGCCAGCGACGTCCTCCTGGGCGTCATCGCCCATCGCGAACGGAGTTCCTGTGCGGAAGAACAGCGTGTCGACCGGATCGAATTGGATTCCCGTCATGCGTCGATCCCCGTCGATTCGAGGTCGTCGGCGTATTCCGAACCGGCGAGGAAGTGGGCGAGGAGCAGTGCGTCTGTCCCGGCTTCACGACATCCGGCACCGCCGCGGTAGCCAGCCCCCCGAGCCGGCGAGACCAGGTCGACCAACAGCTCGGTCCATTCGTCGATGGGACTTCCGCCCTGTGCCGTCGACCCAGCTTCACCCAGGCACCGCACCACCTCGGCGCGGAGGAACGACTTGACATCGAGCGCCGCCGGCAGCTCGCTCCACGCGCCGGGCAGCCACCGATCCTGGCCGCCGAGAAGCGCGATGGTCTCGCGGATGCGGTAGAGCAGTCCCGACGACAAGCCCGGTTCAGCCACCTCGCTGCGGAACCGGCTCCTGAGCTCGCCCAGCCGATCGACCGCAGGCACGGGCTTGCCGTCGATCATCCGGGTCCACGCCGTCACCCACTGACAATGCAATCCACCGCGCTTGCGCACGGCGACGGCCAGGGAGTCGCGGCCATTCCCTTCCTTGGCAACGTCATCGAGCAAGCGGTGCGCCTCGGCAATCACCGTGCTCAGCGGCGTTCGCGCGTGGGCCAGCACGAGTGCCGCGGACAACGTGGCACGTGCCTCCCTCGAGTCCGCGCCGCGGAAAGCCGCGGCGTAGCTCTCGGCAAGAGCCGCTGAGCAAGGCAGTGCCCGCGCGGCCGGCAGGATGGCGAGCACGTCGTCGCCGCCCGCATAGACGGTGACGCCGTCGTGAGCGCGCACGACACCCGGGACATCCGACGTGAACTTGAACAAGGCCCGACCGACGCTCTCTCGGCCGAGCGTGCCGATCAACTTGCCGAGTCGGTCGCCGTCCGCGAGAAGCAGTCCGTAGAACGCTGGCGGCGCGCCGACCTTTGCATGCACTTTCGCGAGCAGCTGCCTCAAACCTTCTCGCACACCATCCGATGACGCACCCAGCGGACAGAGCCGTTCGTTCGTCACGAACTCCGAATGGAAGTAGTTCGCATCGAGGCGCGAGAACTCGCCAGTCGTGGCGCCTTTCAGCCCATCGAAGTTCGGCTGACGTTCCGCCAACGCGCCTTCGGCATGCCTACGCACCGCGTCGCCGTAGGCCCGCGCCTCTGCTGGCGCCGCTCGCGTCGCCCGACGGATCCACGGCACCGCACCGACGTACACCGTCGACGGCCAGTGTGCCGTATCCAGGCGCCACCCGAGCGCAGCCTCGGCGACCTTGGGGAACATGCGCTTCACGAAGGCGATCGCGCACAGCCGCTCGCCGTCGCGAAGATCGAGGAGGCCCATGCCCGAACCCACCCGACGCCAGAACTCGTCCTGCGCATCGCGTTCCGGCCGACTCGTCGCGCGTACGTGTCCGGACAGCTCTTGGAGCTCGTCCATGACCGAGCACTTGTCCCCAGGCTCGTCGGGCAGCCGGTGACTGCGCCAGTGTTTGCGGCGCGCGAGCAAGCCGTGCTGGGCCGAGTCGCCGGCGGTCCAGGTCAGCTCCCAGAAGGCCTGCACCTGTCGCTCCCAGATCCCACGCGTGGCGCTACCGGAAACGGCTGGCGCCACGAACCGCACCCACACGGCTTCGCAGACGCGGTCCCACGCAGCCCTCATCGCGAGGATGGCCGCGCCGGCAACGCCCTTGGGGTCGCTCTCGACCTCGACGACGAAGTGATTGGGCAGCGAACCGATCGCCGGGGCGCTGCCTTCGCGCTGGCCACTCGCCCAATGGAACAACGGATCGTCAGCAACGCGCGGCTGGACGATCGTTCCTCCGGCCCGCTGGGCACCGACCATCGCGTGCGCGGCGAGGAAAGACAGCAGATACGAGCTGCCCCAGAGGTCCCGCGTGCGTCGCGACTGCGCGACGAAGCCCTGCACGGGACCGATCGAAAGGTCGAGGCGGAAGCTCACGGGCGGACCTCCATGGCTTCGGTGAAGTCCTCGCGACGGCGCTCGTCGCCCGTCGACTTTCCGAGCAGCCGATCGAGGAAGGCGTGCAGGGGCTTGAACAAGCTCTCCTCTGGAGCTTGAGCGACGACCTTGCCGCCGACGGAGATCTGCGATCCGTCTCGCGGCAGGAAGCGCGCGGGAAAGAACGACACGACGGCGACGGGGGTCGTGCCACAGGTGTGGATGTGAACGAACAGTGGGCTCGCGCGGCGGTCGAGTCCGCCGGTCGGTCCGACCTGATCCGCGAAGTTCCTCCCGTAGTTGTGCGGCAGGCCAAACGCGATCCGTTGCGGGTGCCTCGTCCGCGAGACCACTTGGGCCTTCATCAGGTCGTGATCGTCGCGGAAGCGTCTCTCCGAGTCGACGCCGTCACCGAGGATCCTGCGCTCGCGCCCCCAGCTCCGGAAGCGGACCATCTCGCGGCCGATGCGATCGAGCAGCTCCAGTGGTTCGACTTCGCCCGCAGACAACAGCACGTGGCGTGCGCCTCGCCAGAACGCGGTGAACTCCGGCAGGCAGTCAACCGAACCTGCAGCGTGAAGCGCTGCAATCGTGGTTCGGAACCGGTCGATGCTCTCCGGCGGACACCACCGGTCCTCGCCGTCCACGCGAAGCTTCTGCAGGACCAAGGAGCCGTAGCCCTTCCGGCTCTTCGCACCGATTCCGCCGAGCACGCCGAGCGCGATCAGTGCGCTCTCGACCGACCCCCGATCCTCCGGGGTCAGGCCACGCGCTCGCATTTCCACAGCGAAGTCGAATGGCGCGGGCAGGCATGCACGCGTCAGCTGGCCGTCCCTCGTTCCCTTCTTGCCGCTGCCGTACGCCTCCATCACGCCGTAGCCGAAGTAGCGAGCGCCGTGACCCAGTGGCCTCCCGGACTGAGCCGTCAAGACGTTGCCGTGCTCGAGACCGCGAGGCTTGGGCTGCATCGCCACGAGTCGCATCCGCACGCGCGACTGCCCGGTCTTCGAGCTGCCGAAGATCCGATCCTCGTCTTCTTGGATCCGCCCCAGGTCACCGTGCCACCGCGACCACGCCAAGGCCCGCCACCAGAAGCGCAGCACACCCTTGAAGCTCGGCAGACGCAGCTCAGCCGCTTTCGGATTCGCGCCGCCCCCGAAGAGCGGGGTCACGACGCGAAAGCTCGCCTCAATCGTCGTGTTTGTCATCGTCCTCCTTCGCGTCGCTCGCGGCATCGAGCCAGAACGGTTCGCCAACTTGGTAGGGATCCAGGTCCTGTTCCTTCGGGGGCCGCCGATCGATGAGGCCGAAACGGCGCACGGTTCTCGCGAGCGAGCGCGCCTCCGCGGCAATCGCCTCTGCGGCCAATCCCATCAGTGTCGTGCCTCCCGTGACGTTCACGATGATCCGGTCCGCGGTGAACAGCTTCGGTCGCAGCCTCTCAACGACGTGCTCGATCTCCGGCCGACCGCCATACGGATCGACGCACAACAACTCCAGGTCTCCGGAGAATCCAGCTCGCGCCGCGGCATCTGAAGCCAGTCCCTCGGTCTCGCTCGAACAGATCACCAAGCAGCGCGCCGGCATGGCTTGCACCTCCACGCGATGGGCGTGCAGGGCGCTGAAGAGAACTCCGGGCCGCATGCCCAGAGGTGAAACCAGGATCCCGCCATCAGCGGCGCCGCCGGGGTCGAGCGAGATGTCCGTCGGGCATGCCCGCAGCACACGCTGCCAGTACTCGCGCACCCGCTCGACCTTCGTCTGCACGTCTTGGTCCGGCACGAGCGACTGCCGGCGCATGCCATGGTGGTGGTGCGCGTTGCGAAGCTCGCTCAGCTCCCGCCAGTACTCACCCAGCTCGCCTTGCTCAGTCGTGAGGGACGGCACCAGGTCCTCGGAAACTCGCGCGGCCGCAAGCACCCCGAGCACGCTGGCCGCGCGCCGACGCGGTCCCTGGAATCCAAGCCAGTCCCGACCGCCTTCGAGGCGCCAGACTACGAAGGATACGGTCCACTCGCTGAGAAGACCGAGCGCCGTGGAGCGATGCCCACTCTCGAACAGCGCGTCGATGATGCGAGCCTGCCGCCCCAGCTCTGCCGGGGACAGCGACACGCTTCCTTTCCAGCCCTGCCCACTGGGGAAGGTCTCGAGCGCGAACGGCTCGAGGACGGACTTCATCATCAACGTCAGTTCCTCAGCCAGCGGCAGTGCCAGGTCGGCATCGAGCAACCTCCGCAAAGGCTTGGTCTGCTGTGCGCGGAACTCGTTGGCTTCACGGCCGAGCTCGAGCGGCAAGCCCGAGAGGAATGCCTGCGACACGCGCCCCAGCCGCTGCACGGCTTCTCTCGCTCCCGGACTCGAGTCCAGGATCACCGCCATCGGCCGCGCACTGCCCGTCTCACGCAGGACTTCGAGCGCGTGGAACCAGCGCGGCAGCTGCAAGAGTGGGCCCAGGTCCAAGAACGGACTCTTCTGACCTTGGCGCAGCAATCCGTAGTAGGCACCGCGCAGCGGCGTCTGCCGCAAGCCAACCAGGTAGAGCGACGCGACGTAGGTGAGGATCGCGAAGTGGCGGAGTCCGTGCGTGATGTCGACGAGCAGCTCGACACCCCGCTCGGGAATGGCGCCTACCGCGCTCCGCAGGAATTCCTTGACGTCCTCCGGCGAGTCCCCGGACGGCACATCGACCGCGCGGACTTCGATGCCATCCAGCGCCGCCTCCAGCCGCGGCAGACTGGCCTCGCGCGCTTCGGCGGTGCACAGCGCAACCACGACGTGCGGGCGTTGAGCTTCAGCGAGCAGCGCACACAAGGCCACGGGTGCGAGGTCGCTCTCGACGTCCCTCCCGTCCCGCGTGTAGGTGGTCGTTTGCGGGTTCGTCCCGAGCACCGTCAGCAGCCAGCGCCTCGGGGCGTTGGCCGAAGACTCGCTTCCTTCAACAGCCGGCCTCACGTTTCGCCCCCGTAGTCGAGCGCCGTCGCCGCCGGGATGGTCAGCACCAGCTCCGCCTCGGTCGGCAGTGAATACACCGCCCGCTTCCTGGCCAGCACCTCGGTGCGCGCGAGCACCATGCCAACGCCTTCGCCCCGGCGATCCATGAACGTCGCGCGTTGGGTGACGACCCCGCTCGCGTCGCGCGGCACCGGACACCGCGCCAGCAGGCTGCAGATCGTCTCGTTGCGCGCGGCCTGCCGCAGCTCGAGGCTGTCGATGCTCATGCTGCTGGCGAGAGCACCGGGGGAATACAGCTCGAGCCGATCGCTGAACATGTGCAGGCGGATGCGAGAACCGTGCATCGAGTAGTCGCGGTGCGCAACCGAATTGACCAGCGCTTCGAAGACTGCCTCCAGGTCGTACTGCGGAACCTCGATGCGGCCGAGGCTCTTGCTGGCTTCGATCCGCATGTTGCGATGCACGAAGCGACAGGCCTCGACGACCTGCTGGTCGAGCGGGCCGCCGATGTCCCGCGCATCGAGCTGGTAGCCGCGCAACGAGCCTGCGCCGCCGCTGCCGGACCTCTCGCCGCGGTACGCGACCGCCTGGATGCACGCCGATCGCAGCCACTGCTCAGGCGACCGGCAGCCGAGCAGCAACCCGGCCACCGTCGGCCGCAGCGATCCGTCCCAATCCTCCGCGGCAATCGCCATCTTGCGCGCGAACACGTCCCGCGCGTCGGCCGAACGCGGCGAGCGAAAGCGATCCACGAGTGCGGGATCCAGGTCAGCCATCGTGGTGGCCGGGATCGGCGTCTCGTCGAAGCGCAGGAGACGCGCCTGGCTGCGCTGCAGGAGCATGCGAGCGAGGAAGTCGCTCGACATCCGCCGAGTCCTCTCGCCGGAGCGATAGAGGTAGCCGCTCGGCCCCTCGTGCAGGAACAGGCTGCGGTCGACGTGGATGCACACCAGGGTGCGCGGCGAAGCATCCGCTCCCGGAACCTCGACCCGTTGGATACGCGGCAGCAGCGCGGGCCTGATTGCATCGTAGGACAGCTCCGTTGCCACGCGAACGACCGCGTCCGCGTGCTGCTCGGGGACACCCACGATCTCGCGGGTACGAGCGTCGACTCCCAACACCACGAGGCCGCCGTGAGCGTTTGCAAGCGCCGCCAGTTCGTCTGCCAACTCGTCGCGTGACGGGCTGGAGAGCTCGTCTCCCGCCAACACCACGCGTCTCAGTTCGAGCAGACTGTCCTCGCCGACGTGGATGCGCCGCAGAAGTCGTTCCGCATCCATGGACATCAGTTCGGTCCCTCCGCCACGCTGCGCACCGCGATGGCAGCGCGCGCTGTCTCCTTGACGGCGCGGGTGAAGTGCAGATCGTTCCAGCGCACGCCGTCGAAGGCGGCGGTCCTTGGGGCGACGTAGTCGGTGCCGTGTTGCGGGTTCTCGGGGTTGCGGCTCCAGAACCACGGGAACTGTTCGCGTGGGCGCAGCGCCTGCGGTTCCTTGCCGCGGTCCTTGGTCCACTTCACGCCGACCTTGCTGCGCAGGAGGCCAGCACCCTTCTGCTTCACGTCCTTGGCCAGGAGGAAGGGACGGATGTTGAGGCGCACGCCGTCGTCGATGTCGGGGTCCCAGCCGAGCGGCTGCTCGTGCAAGGGCTTCCAGCGGATGAAGAGGTCGTACGGCGGCTCGCCGGCGAGGATCTTCTCGAGCTCGTCCTGCAGCACCGATGCCGCGGCGAGGCGCGCGCCAGCGCCGGGGACCTTCGCCTTCTCGTCGGCCCGCTGGCGATCGATCCACTCCTTGAGGTAGGTGAAGGTCAGCAGCTTCAGCGTGCGCAAGCCCTCGCCGTTGGGCCCCGCGAGCTTGTGGTAGTTGACGAGCGCGTGGAAGCCGTCGCTGCGGCCATCCCAGATGTGCCAGACAAACGGGCGATCGTGGAAGAGCTTGCAGTGCTGCGCGAAGAACTCGTCGCGCAGCCATTCGTCGAGCGAAGCGGCGGGCTCGTTCTCGGGGCCGGCGGCGGCGGCGAGCAGCTTGTGCTCGAAGTCGGAGTGCCGGCGCGGGCCGAACGCTTCCTGCAGCAGCGTTCGCAGCCGATCCGCGGCGGACGCTTCACCTCGGATCGGGTTGAGGCAGACGATGCCATCCTGGTCGGCGAAGCGCACGAGCTCCTGGCTCCGCGTCGCCCACGCGCGCTGGGCCGTGTCGAGGCGCATCATCGGGTCCAGTTCGGCCGGCCAGCGGTAACCGAGCAGGCGGGCCGTCGCGACCTGGAGCACGTCGGCGAGGTTGGGCGTGCGGCAGATCAGCGACGGGTGGCCGGGGCTGGTGAGGTCGGGGACCCCGAGTGGGGAGTCGGCGATACGGCCCGCGGCGGTCATGCCGGCGGGATGGCCGTGAAAGAGCCATTGCGTCGGGTCGTTGGTTTGCGGCTCGGGCAGGCCGTGGGGGTACTGCTCGGCGGCGATGCGTTGCCAGTGGGCAAGGTCAAAGGGGACCTTGACGAGCGAAGCGTTTGTGACCTTGAGCGCTTGGTCGATCCGGCGGACGGCCTTCGCGAACTCTGGCGAAGAACAGAAGCACCAAATCGCGGGCAGGCTTGCGCTGTCCAATGGCACTATCGGCGACACATTGCTGTCGAATGACTCCGCGGTGTAGAGCGCGATTGAAAGGCCACTCATCTGGCTAACCGCAATGCCCAACCGCCCCCACGCTGCCTTCCCCTGAGCCCGGGCCCATGCCATTTGATCGGCGCCTACGCACAGGAAGTTGCCTCCCCACGGAATCGATGTTTCGACCGTGCTTTGCAAGAAGCGCCACCTACTCCGCACCAATGATGTCTCCCAGAAGCACCGTGTCAGGTTCTCGTCGTCACCTGTCTTCACGCCCTGAAACGCGCGCACCCATTCAACAAGTAGCGCTTCCGTGGCGGTCGAACCGACAACGATCCGCGCATCCGGGTTCTTCAACTGCTCGGCCTGTGGCACGAGCTTGACGCTCCCATCAGCTGGACCGCTCGATGCGGCTTCCTCCGCGCTTGCGTCGGTCTCGTCGGCTTCGAGGTCCTTTACAAGAGCCGGAGCAGGTTCGACATCCGCCGGCTCCTCGCCTCGCAGCAGCGCCGCCTTCTCCGCTGCGTAGATCGGTCGCTGGCCACGAGGAGACGACACATCCAGACCGGCGATGCTCGCTTTCGGTTGCGCAACTCCTGCCGACAGCACGGTCATCGCGGCAAACGCACCCGCGGCCGCGGTGCTCTCGAAGGCGTGCTCCCCCATTCGAACAACGAGATTCCACGTCCGCTCCTTCAGCAGCTTCTCGCGCAACTTGCGATAGCTCGTCAGGAACAACCAGTTCTGTGGCGTCACCACCGCCATCGCGCCGGTCTTTCCAAGCCACCCGAACGCGCGCTGCACGAACATCGTCGCCAGGTCCGCTTTCGCCGCCGGGTAGTGCTCTTCCGCGTACTCCTTCAGTCGCTCCCCCTGAGCACCGCGTCCCAGGTAGGGCACGTTCGTCGCAACGAGCGTGAAGTCCTGCACCAGGATGGCTCCGGCCTTCGCCATGCCCTGAGCTGCGACGACCTGCTCGCGTTCGTCGTCGTCGCTTGCCTCCACGCAGAGCGCTTGCTCGAGCAGAGGCAGCAGATCCTCGATCGGCGCGGCGAAGCCCTCTTCGCGCATCAACCGGGGGTCGATCAACGAACCGAGCTCGGGAGCCTGTTGGAAAAGCGCGTAGAGCTTCGCCATGCCACGGCGCAGAGCGTTCTTCCGGTCCACGTCGAGATCCAGGTCGTCGACGATGCGCAGCCAAGCCTTCTCTGGACCAGCAGGGCCGACGCCGCAGCACGCGAGCTGCAGAGTCGGCAAGGCAACGACGCCGCCCGCCCGCCGCCACGCTGCCATCGCCAACGCGAACGCAGCGATCTGCACGCAGCGCGTATCGAGTTCCAGTCCGAAGAGGTTGTCGCGCAGGACCGCCAGTCCTGCATCGGCGGGAGCCAGACCTTCCTCGTCCTGCCGCAGCGCCGAGAGCAGCTCGAAGCCAGCGACCAGGAAGTGCCCCGAGCCACAGCACGGGTCGAGCAGCTTCAGTTCCTTCGCGGACCCAGGCCATCCCGCGAAGACCCCCGCCGCCGGTCGCCACGGCCCATCGCCGTCACGCACGAAGCGCAGGTACTCGAACGCGTAGCCAGGCAGGGCCACCGCGTCGCGCAACTCCGCCTCGCTCTGTGCGCGCTGCGCCAACTCGGGTCGCGCCGCGAGCACCTTGCCCGCGTGCCAGGCGCCCAGCGTGTTGTGCAGCAGGAACTGCACCATGTAGTGCTCGGTGAAGAGCTGCGTGACCGCCGGCAACGTGTCGCCGGAGATCTTCTCACCGCTCTTCACGCGGGCATTGACGGCGTCCTTCTCAGCGCTCTGCCAGAACTGGTAGGTCCAGCCGAGAGCGTCGTCGGCGCGAAAGACCCGTTCGTCGAGTCCCGACACCAGACGCTGGAGTTCCTGACGCGCCTCCGGCGGAAGAGCCAACTGCAGCACCGGATCGTCCTCCCGGAAGATCTGCGGCAGCATGCGCTGCGCGAAGCTCGCAGCGAGCGCCCAGGGATCCTCGCTTCGCTCGCGCGCGAGATCCTCGACGTCGCCGAGGGACACCGCCACCTGATGGCTCGGCTCGATGAGCAGCTCGTTCTCCGCGAGGAACCTCGCGAAGAGCATGCGGTGCCAGTGCTCGTAGGCCAGCTCGCGCACCAGCCGCCGAATCTCCTGTCCGCCCCGGTCGTCGCGCCGGTCGCCGAACTGCCGCCCGTGCGCGCGCAGGCGGTTGCGCAGCTTGCGAGCCTCGGGCGACATCGAGCCGTGCGGCTCGTGGTGGTGCACCGCGAGCGAGCGCAGGACCTTCTCGGCGCCGGCTTCGGCGATCGGGCGGGCTTGCACGATTGCCTTCTCGAGTTGCTTGCGGAAGTCTGGTTCTAGCGGCGCCATTGTCAGTTACCGGCCAAGGTAGTCCTTCACGAAGCGTTCGAGTTCCCCGCACGCATGAACGAGTTCTTGCATGCTCGGAGGGGCGTTGTCGTGGCATCTCGGGTTCAGCAGCTTCTTCAACGCCTCGAGCTTGCCCGCGTGTGACGGATCCGTTTTCAGAAGTGGAGCGACCCTCGGAGCAAGCTTCTCGAGCGTCTCGCCGTCGTAATCGGCAATCTCCACCGCTCCGTCGCCTCGCGACCTCCGGTCCTCCACGAGCAGCTCCTTGCACAATCGCTCGGCCGCATCACGTGCGTGAAGTGCTCCGCTCTTCAGGTTGTCTGGGTGCCCAGTACGAGCGAGTGACCGTGCGCGCCCAATCTTGGCTTGCAGCCCATCGCTGGTGGCCTCGATGATACATCCGTCTGCGACATTCTCAACTCGCAACAGCGCCTGGCTGATATTCGCGTGCCGGTAGCGCGACTCCAGTTCCTCCCAAGTCGCCTGGCTCTGCGTCAGGACCACAACCTGCATGGGAATCGTGAGGATGGCTTCAAGCACGTCAGCGTGGAAGTGGACGCGGTAATCTTCGTCGCTGGAGAGCACAGGATCGTCGAGCAGAATGAACCCGAGTTTCTCGCGCTGAGCTCGGGTCAGGAAGAGCGCCAATCCAAGGCAGTGCAACTGCGATTGACTGAACACCGCGATCGCATCGCGCATCTTCGGTGCTGACTGGTCTTCGTGCGGCGAAAGCTCGGCCTTGATATCGATCGCTCGCTTCGCACCCTTGCGAGGCTTCACCATGGAAAAGAACGCGGGCTCGCCGGGGCGAAGACGCTCCCACCATTCCTTCACGAGGCCGCTGTACTCTCCAAACTTGTCGTCGAGCACGCGCTCCTTCGCGGTGTCAATCTCCTTCAGGGCCTTCCCCAACTCCGTCGCAACGGAGTCACAAGCGGCCTGTTCAGCAAGCTCGCTGTGCAGACTGACGGCGTCCGATGCGAGGGCGATGAGTTCCTGCCAGCCTCTTGTGTCTACGCGGGCGTCAAGGACCGCCTCCAGTGCGGAACGCAATGCTCTCGCATGGACCTCGTATTGTTGGCTCGCTGTCACCAGGGCCTCGTGTCGTCTCTGCAGTTCGGCGTATTCAGCGATCGCATCATCGATGCTTCGCAGCTTGGAGAGATCTGTCGCACTGGCTCCAACCAGCCTGACGACGTCTTCCGCCTTCGCGCGCAAGTCACGGACCGTGCGCAAGAGCGCTCGAAGTCCCCTCAACCACGGCGACAAGCGCGGCGCTGCGGCATCCCCGAGAATCTCGCGGACTCGCGCCGAAGAGAATCCCCGCCGTTGCCGGTCCAGACGCTTGAGAGCTGCCAGCGCAGGCGCTGCATTCTTCGCTGTCGTGACGCATGACTGTGCCGACGCCAAGAGCTGTTGCAGCGTGGATCGAGCAAGGTCCTCTGCTGGCCGGAAGCTGCTGTTCTGCTGCACCCGCTCTCGAAGAAATGCGATTCTCTCAGGAGTCAGCGAGGACTTCGCCGCACACAGCGGGCAGTCCAAAGGCAGCTCTGCCGTCGCAACCTGGGGCAGTTGCAACGCCCGTTCGAAGAGCTCGACGAGACGAGTCACCTCGGTGTCAACCTTCACGCGCTCATCGACGTAGGCGCGAAGTCGGTCCCAGGCATTCCTTGTTGGCGTCTGCCACGCTGCGGGTTCCGTGCGCGCAAAGAGCTCGATAGGGAAGGCACTTCCACGTCGCCTCTCCAGCTCAGAGCGAACCCGCTCCACCCGCTCGACGAGCGAGCCCTCGGTCGGCAGTCCCGCTCCGGAAAGCAACGAACACGCAGCCTTCTCGAGAACTGAAGTGACTGTCAGCAGATCCGGAGACCCGAGCTGGAGTCTGCGGAGCTCGCCTTGGATCGCAACGACCCCGAGACACGTCTCGAGCTTCGCAAGCGCCGGTGTCGGCGGCCTTCGGAGCTCGGTCTCAATCGCAGCGAGCTCGCTGCGAAACGTCTCGAGGTCGTTCAGGTCGAGCAGCGACTTGAAGTACGTAGCGCGCTCCTGCGGTGCCGTAGAGAACAAGTAGGCGAGCGTGTGCTGCGCGAGGACGGGTGCCTCCAGCGGGGGTTGCGAGAGGACGATTCCTAGAGCCGCCAAACCGACGGCATCCGACGCGCGACCGTCGATCTCGAGCCGCGATTGGCAGCCTTCTCGCTTGCCATAGTCGGACGTCAACGTTCGGCGGACATCGTGCTCATTTCCGTCCGAGGCCAGGACCCTCGCCGCGACGTAGGTTGCATCGGTCGCGTCGAGATGGGCGTTTCGCAGTGCGTCCGCGAACTCCTCTTGGTTCCCGGCCATCAGCTGGCGACGCGAGATGCGGCCGGTCAGCAGGAACTCGACGGCTTCGGCGAGACTCGACTTGCCCTTGCTGTTCGGCCCCCACACTGCCGCGATGTCGGACGGCAGGTTCAGGGTCTGAGGTCCGCGACCAAAGGCCCGGAAGCCGGAGACGGTAAGCGACCTAAGCCTTGGGGCGACCATGAGACTCCCTTGCTCTCTGGATCCGCTGTTGGAGAAGCTGGCTCATCGCGTCCTTCCTGCGGCTTGGATCCTGACTTCGGTACTCGTCCACGAGGCAAGCCGCCAGGGAACCTGGGACCAGGTGCTTCGCGAGCCGGTCGAAGTTGTCCTCGCGGGTCGGTTCGCGCGCGGAGCCTGTCAACTCGGCGCTCGTCTGCTGGCTCTCACTCGGTTGCGTGTCCATCAGTCATCACCCCACGATCACCGGCCCCTGCTTCACCGCCATGAGCAGCCGCTCCTCCTGCTCGCGGACCCAGGCCCGCACCTCGTCCGCGGTCGCCAAGGTCGCCGCGGGTAAGGCCACCCGCCGCGCCTTCGGCTGGAGCTTCTTCGCCACGTCCGCCATGAGCTGCCGCACGCGCTCGGGGACGGCGGCGACCGTCGCGCGTCGAGCGGACAAGGTCTGCCGGCGCAACTCGTCGGCGAGGTCTTGATCGCTCTTCAACACCGGGGTCTGCGGCGCCACGAGCCCGTGCTGCTGCGACAGCGCGGCACGCTCGCTCTCGCCGACTTTGCTCCAGCTCGCATCGGCCGCCAGCGAGCTCATGCCCTCGCGATGAGCACGCTCGTACTGCGCGTGCAACTCGTTCAAGGCCGCGCGCAACGCCGCGCCGAGCTTCGCCGCGAGCGGCGGCACCGGGTCGACTTCACCGAGCAAGGATCGCTGTGCGCGGATCGCGTCGAGCTGTGGCGCGAGCTCCGCGTGGACCGGCAGACCCTCGGCGTGCTGCATCAACCCGACGAGCTGGTCCCAGCCGGCCCGCCGCTGCTGCGCCCGCTTCTGGAGCACGAACGAGTCGGTGATGGCGGTTTCCAGCTCGGCCTTCGCCTTCAGGATCGCGTCGAGTTGATCCGCGCCGGACAGACGGCGCAGATCCTCGACGGACTTGCGATCCCGCGGAGCGGGCAGTGGCGCTTCACCACCGACCTCCGCGAAGAGTCGCAGTAGGGCGTCGAGGAAGTCTGGCGCGCGCCGCTCCTCTTCGCCGGTCTTGCAAGCCGGTCCGAGCTTCTGGAAGAGACCGCGCAGCGCGAGCTTGTCGCTGGACCCGAGCTTCACGCGCTCCGGTCGGAACTCCGCACTCTGGATCTTGGTCTGGTCGAGCTGGCCTGGTGTCAGCGCCTGACCGTTCAAGGTCGCGCGCAGCGTCCCCGCGCGATGCAAGGCGATGAGGGCCGCGTCGATCGCGTCCTGCGGCCAGCCGAAGGGCGGTGCCTTCAGCTCGCGGCGCAGCTCGGTGCCGCGCTTGCCACCGCCGATGCAGGCGAGCAGCTCACGGCTGACGGGATGGTCCTCGACCGCGCGGTCCCACTGCAGCGGCTGGAAGGGTTGATCGGAGCCCTCGCGGGCGCGTCGCAGCGCCGACTCCCAGGCGCGGTGGTCGGCGTCGGCTTCCGCGAAGCGCGGGAAGAGCCGCACGAGCGAGTCGCGCGCGGCGGACTCGATCCGGGCGGCGAGGGAATCGCCGTAGACGTCGTTGCCCCCACCCTGCAGCACCCGCGCCGACGCGAGCAGGTCCTGCACCAGAGCGGCGAGATCCTGCTGAGCGATCTGCTGGCGGCTCAGCATGCTCTCGCGCGCCTGGAGTCCTTCGGCGGCCGACGGAACGCCCTTTTCGGCGAGGAGCTGGCGGGCCGCCTCGAGCTCGGCGATGCGCGTCTTCATGACGTCATCGCCGCCCTTGACGAGCACGTGCACGACGGGGTCTTCGATGCCGCGACGGCGCGCGTCCTCCTCGGCCCGCTTCGCTGTCGTGTCCCATTCGCTGCGCAGCCACACGGTCACGCGCTCGCCGTCAGCGGGTGGATCGTCGCTGCGCGCGTGCAGCACGAGCGAGCGCTTGAGCTTCGCGAGGCCCTGCTGCAGACGGACGCCGTCGACGATCTCCTGCACCGCGGAGCTCAACGCCTGCTCGCGCAGCCGATGCAGCTCGGCGGACCGATCGAGCACCAGCTTGGACTTCTCGCGGAAGGCGCGTTCCCACTCGGCGCCCTCGCTGGTCTGCAGGTGGTACTCGTCCTGTACGCGCAGCAGCTTGCCGTCGGCGGCGAGGTTTTCGAGCTCGTCGTCGATACGGCGGCGGAACGGTCCGGAGTCGGCGACGAGGTCAGCGACGAGCAGGTCGGCGAGCATGCGGGCATTGGCGCGCACACCGGTGTCGACGGCGGGATCGCGCGGCAGCTTGTTGATCAGGAAGATCAGGCCACAGAGTTGCTGGCGCAGGCGACCCGGTTCGGTGCCGTCGTCGAGCTCGCGGATGCGGTTGGCGATCTCATTGGGCAGGACACCGTTGTTGATGAGGTCGGCGCTCAGCGCGTCGAAGAGCACGCTCGCGGGGATGACGGCGCCGAGTTCGCGGTCGGCGATGCCGCGCAGTGCGTCGTGCAGGATGTGCAACTGGCTGCGGAGCTGGCTGCGGCTGCCGGCGCGGTCGACGACGCGGAAGGCCTCCTCCCAGAAACGCCGGCGCGTGGGCAGCAGCGGGTAGTCGAGGTCGCGGGTCTTCTTGTCCTCGCTCCGCTCGCAGAGCCGCGTGTTGCTCAGGTGCTTGCTGATCTCGCCGGCGTTGCGATCGAGGATGGCACTGAGCTGCGCGAGCGAGCTGGGCTTCTTCTGCAGGAGCACCTTGCGGGTCACGGTCTCGACGTCGGTGTCCGAGAGTTGTGCCGTGATGCGGAAGCGGTCGCGCAACTTCTGAAGCGTGGGTGCGCTCGACAGCGCCGACTGGCCGGCGGCGACGAGCAGGACGCGCGCGTCGAGCCCGGTGGCGACGGCCTCGGCGAGCTCCGTGAAGATGGTCGCGCGCTCGCCGCTGTCACCGATGTACTGCTGGGCTTCGTCGAGGACGAGGATCGTGTGCGGCAGGTCTTTGGCGTCGGACAACGCATTTCGGGCTGCGCTCAGGAACTCGTCTGTGCTCAGGTCGCCGCCCCGGTCCGGGAACAGCTCACGCAGGACTTGGCGCGCCTCCATCTCGCTCGGCGCGAACTGCGGATCGCAGGCGATCACGGCTTTGGCGATCACCGGGCTCGCGTAGAGGTGATTGAGTTCCTTGGTCCAGTCCTTGCCGGCCGACGCGACGGCATCACGCACCGAATCGAGGAAACCGCGCTCGCGCATCCAGAAGCAGAATCGAGCCTGCGGGTAGCTCGCCGGCAGACCTGCCGCGCGCAAGAGAATCGCGAGGACAGTCCGTCGGACATCGTCCGCTCGCGCCTGGGGCAGGGAGCCGGCCGCGGCAAAGGCCGGGCGCCCGGCGCGCCGGGAAAGCGTGTCCAGCTCACGCAGGCATGCGAGAACATCGGACGGCAGTCCGCGCACGAGCGACCGTGCACTCGCGCCATCTGAGAAGATCGTGTCGACCCAGAGGTGCGTGAGCATCTTCAGCAGGTGGGACTTGCCGCTGCCGAAGAAGCCGCTGACCCAGGCCGCAAGCTGGCGCGGGCGATCGACGTGCGTGAGATAGCCGCGCAGGATCCGTTCGATCGCGTCGCCGTACTGGCCGTCGCAGACGAAGGTCTCGAGCTCGGCCCGCAGCTCGAGCAGGGAGCGTGCGTCGGGCCGGTCAGCGATCTTGGCCTGACCCGTGTTGGCAAGCTCCGAGCTGCGAGGATCACGGTCGAGCAGTTCGTGGATCTTCATGCCGCACCGCCGCTGCTCTTGTGGGTGATGCTCGTACCCAGGTAGTGGAAGCCGTCGCGCGCGTCGAGGAGGCGGAGATTGCTGCCGTTCTTCGTGCCCGGGAAGAACACGACGAGGCGTCCGGCAATCTCCGGCTCGAGCGCACGGATCAGGACGGAGACGTGCGCGAAGGGATAGAGCGAGGCGAGTCCGGTGAGCGCGACGACGCTGTTCCGGTCGAGCTCGGGGTCGCCGCTCACGAGGCAGCGGCGCACCCGCTCCGTTGCGAAGTCCTGGAACTCCGTGTCGAGCTTGATGCGCAGGTCGTCGGGATGCTCGAAGTAGGCGTCGCGGTACTCGTCGGCCGCCATCCACTCGGCGAAGAGCCGCGTGCAGTCGCAGTGCACCCACCGGCGCCGGGCCTCGCCGCGCTCGGTGCGCTGCTGGAACTCCGGGAGCTTCGCGCGCAGCGAGCGCTCGAGCTCCTTGTCGTAGACGACGAATACGACGCGCTGGGCGCCGGCGAGCGTGTGCTGCCAGCGGCCGCCGAGCAGGCGTTCGTATTCGTCGGCGAGGTCCTCGATCCTTCCCATTAACGGTTCTCCGCGGGGTCGAGGCCCGACACGTCGATCTCGCGCACGCCGCCGCCGGCGACGGCGCGCAGGAGTCCGAGCTGCTTGGCCTCGAGGGCGCAATCGAACAGGCGGTTCGGCGTCGCGTCGAGCGCGGTGGCCCAGAGGGTGCCGAGTAGGTACTCGCCGGACAGGCCCTCGAGCGAGCCAAGCCAGAGGGCGAAGGCCACGGAGCACGGGGTCGGGGTGACCGCGCGGCGGAGCTTGCGGACGCGGCCGTGCAGATGCCCGGACTGAGCCCAGGAGCTCGCGGTGTTGCGGGCGATCTTGTCGAGGATCGCGGCGTTGAAGCGGGTCGGGGCTTCGGGTGTGGCCGCGTCGCGTACCGCGCCCGCGTTGGCGAGCGCTTCGAGCATCGCGACGCGCGGCAGCTCAGCGCCGACCTCGAGTGGCAGCACGACGTCGGCTGTCGCGCGCAGAAGGGGGTCGCGGGCAAGGGCGCAGAGCAGCGCGAGCAGGGGACGCCCCACGCGGTCGATCTCCCAGAGCCGGCGTAGCACGCGGAAAACGGCGACGAGTGGGTCGAGGCCGTAGAGCTCACTGAGCCGTTGCAGCGTGGTGCGGCGCGACGCGGCGGTGCTCTTGCCCAGGGCGTTGTCCTCGAGGGCGGCGCGCAGGTACTCGGCGCGGGTTGGAAGCCCGCCCGTGGGGGGCCTGCTTGTGGGCTGCGGCGACGCGCCTCTCGCGCCGGCCAACGTCTCGACCGCTTGCCCGATCCAGCCCGCGGGAACTGCTGCAAGAAGCTCTCGCAGCTCCACGAGCATCATGGTTCGGCTCGTGTGCGCGCCGACCGGGCCGAAGCGGAGGCCGGCGCGGTCGCTGGCGGGCGTCTGTCGGGGTCGGCTCCAGGGCGGCATCGGGGTTGGCCGCGGAGCCTAGCCGCACCTAGATCGGCCGGCAAGTTTGCCGGCGAAACTTCACGGTCGATTCATCGGTTCGCCGTACTACGGAAGGACATCGCGCAGGCCCCCTCGACGTGATGGACGGTCAGACACCGCGGGCGAGGGACAGCCGCCACTCCCTCCGCTTGGCGAGCCCCACCCCGAGGGAATCACCCCCCCCCCCCCCCCCGATTCCCCCCGCGGCAGATCAACACGGTCTCCCGAGCAGTCGCTGGCCCTGGCCTCACACTCGTCGAGCAGCCGCGCGACGAAGACGCCCCGAGCGTCGCGATCCCGCCGAGAACGGCGAGCCCCCCGCCGCCGTGCACCTGCTCGCCGCCACGCATGCAGGACGGCGCCGCTAGGATCGGGGGCCTCGATTCGGAGGTCACTTGCACGAGAGACGTGACGCAACACTGCTCGCCGATCGGATCCTCGAAGCGCTTCAGAGCATGGCGCGACTCGAAGCGCTGCCGAGCGGAGTGTCCGTCGAGGATCTCCGCGACGTGAGAGACGAGGTCTGCGAGTGGTCGCGACTCGGAGCCGACATTTCCGTGGCACTCATAGAACAACTCGCGGCACGCCTCGAGCGCGTGCCTGAGCTTTGGATCGCAGACGACGCAATTGGGCCATCGGGGGTAGCCCGGCTCGTCCTGCCCGACGAGCTGTTCGAAGAGAATGGCGGCCGGGAGGACGAGCTGCAACGTCATCTACTGGTTCACGGAAGCGTGATCCGCAACACACTCACTGCCTCCCTGCGGAACATCGAGCGTCTGATCCGGCATGAGGAGGCATCCGCAGAGCGCAGTCGATTTCGCACCCCCGAGGACGGGAAGTCGTGACTGGCCAGCCGGACCGGCCCACGCCCCTGCGCCCCTATTGGGTGATCGGCTCCATCGCATGCGACTTCAGAGCAAGAAGATCGCTGGGGCCGGTGTTCCAGAGCACCGCCCCTGATCCAGCACCCGCGCAAGTTCGGCTCGCCGGGGCCATGCTTGCGGCTCCCGACATCGCCCATCTTCGGGTGCTCTGGCAGACCGAGCGCAGCGCACTCCCGCGCCTCGCCGACGAGTGGCTGCGCTGCTTCGAGGCTGTCGCCGAGAGCCCTGAAGTCCGGGACTCGACGTTTCTGTGCGGCTCCCTCTGCTTCGGCATCCCGCCCGGCGAACCCGCCCAGGAGGTCCTTGCCGAGCTCGGGGCGCTGAAATCCAACGGGCTGTCGCTGAAGGTGCTCCTCGAAGCAGGCGACCGCGATGCCTCCGTGTGGATGCTCCAGAGCGCCGCAGAAGCACGCAGCCGGCAGAGGCCGCATACCGCATATGCGGTCCAAGCCCCTGACGACAAGGTCATTGGCGCAACGACGGTACTTGGCGCCGATTCCGAGCTCGCAACCGTGGACATCCTCGCCTGCAAAGTCGCCTGGCTCGGAGCGCAAGCTGCCAGCTCCGATCTCCACGACCGATTGCACACGCTCACCGACTCGCTACGGGAGGATGTCGACACGCTCTTCGGGCGACTCGAGAACGCACGGTACTCGCATCTGTGGACAGCGTCACGGCTCCAGCGAGAGATCATGGCTCGCGCCGTCTCCACCGAACTCACCCGTCTGCGAAGCGAACTCTCGATCCAGGCTCTGAACCTCCTGCACCTGCGTCGCGACAGGCTGCCTCGATTCTACGACTCCGCCATCGCGGCAGCCCATCACGCGGTCGCCGGGCTGGACGAGCAACGCGGGCAGCTCGATGCATGCGTTGCTTCCCACTCACGCGCGGTCGCACTCGCCGACGTCAGGTTGCGCGCTCACGCGGCTGATCACCAGTTGCGTCGGGACAGCGCCGTCGCCTTGATCGCGTTTGCACTTGGGTGGTCGGAGATCATCGACACCGATGTAGCAAGGGGCGTGCTGGGGACCGAGGTAGCCCAGGGGTCCGGAGGCTGGTTGCTGGTGGCCGCAGTTCGCACGATTCTCGTGGCACTGCTCGCGGTAGTCTTCGCATCGATCGTGCGCAAGCTCATCAGGGCGAGGGCAAGTGCCTGAGCGCGGTATCCCCTCGGCGCGGCGCGACGGGCAGCGGTCGTTCCTGCTGCGCCAACCGGATCGGCAGCCGACGTACGCGGACGAAGCGCGTTTTTCACGGGCGATGCGCGGCCATCGGCTCAGCCGCCTCGGCCTGGAGTACTGCGAAGACGACGTCATCTGCTCGCTCGCAGACCTCCGCTGGCGTACGAACTTGCTTCTCGACCGCGTGCGCTATCCGGAGCTTGGTGGTCCCGCGCGTGCGAACTTCGACTTCCTGACCACCTGCGCAATGGACGGAATCGCCCGACTGGAAGCCGGCGAGCTCTTCGTGGGACTCAGCTTCGGACTGGTACGCGCGGTATACGCCACCGCACACGCCCTCGCCCGAGGGGGTGAGTTCGAACCACCGGGTTCCGAAGCAAGTCCGCCGACACCCGACCCGGAGGTGGCGCGGGCCGTGGCCATACCGAGAGAGTGCGCATCGGAGGCGATTCCGTGCAACACTCGACTCGAGCCCCCGAGTGCGGTATTCGCCTCGATCACGTCTCCCGATGTCGAGCGACGCTGGTTCGCCCACAGCGTCGCCGCCATGTTCCTCGCCTGGAGCGCCTACCACGAGTGGGCGCATCATTTCGCCGGCCACCTCGGGTGGCTTTCGACGGTCGAAGGCGTGGGCGTGGCGGCCCTTCGCGAGTTCGGCGACGTGCAAGCCGTGGACCCCGATATCGGCCAGCTCATGGAGTTCGAGGCCGACCGAATCGCCACCTGGAGGATTGCGTCGGAGATCCTGACACCCCCGGGATTCGTCATGGACGCGGTCAAGACAACGGTTCCGGAAGCCCAGCGCCTGCGCGCCTGGCTGAGGATTGCGGTCGTGATGTTCGCCGCACTTGGAGAGCAGGACCAGGCAGCCGTGGTCGGCAGACGCCTGCTTCACCCTCATCCGGAAGTTCGGTTCTGGTGTGTCTACAGCCGCGCTCGGCAAGAGGTCGCAGAGAAGCGGCCGGAGCTGCTCGGCGAGTACGACGCCGAGGTGCGCGAGTCGTTTCGACTGGTTCGGCGCATGAATCAGGCTTGCGGCCGAGAGCAGTCAGGCTTCACGTTGTCCCGCGCCGACCCGGAGTTGGTGATCGCCGAGCACGATCGCCTCAATGCGGCGGTCGCGAGCGAACTGCACCCGCTCACGAGACCCTATGGCGTCGTGCATCGCATGATCGCCGAGGCTGGTGGCCAAAGCCAGAATTGAGATTCGCCATGGCGCGGCGCCCATCCAGATCCAGGCGGATCCGGGGCTGCCCCCGCGGTCCGAAGCGATGGTCCGGATCGCTCGACCTGCTGGCCCGCCTCGCGCGGCGCGTGCGGGATTGCCGGAGGGAAGGAGTGCCGTGGCAGCGGAGGCCGCATCGGCGCGCGCGGCGTTCGCTCCGCGCCACGCTCGCCCGCCGGCGACGTCACCGGGCACGGCAACCGGATCCCGCACGACCAGGCCGGGAGCGCCGGCGTCGTCATTCGGGCGGACCGATCGGGTCCGCTCGGCTGACCGTCAAGCGGCGCCGACCTGGATGAGGGCGTCGCGCGGGGGATCGACCCGGAGGATGCGCCCCCTGTGTCAGGGCAGTTGCCGCTCGGCTGGCTCAGGGATGTGCTCGAGCAGTTGTATGCCGGGCCGGATCCGGATGTGGTCCGGCGGGTCGGATTGGGTGAGGAGTCGCTGCAGGTGGCCGGCTTCGGCAATGCGAAGGGCGTGATCGCGGCGGCGACGCAGAAATACGACCGGGGGGTGCGGGGAGAGCGGCCGGCGCCGCGGCCCGCACGCCAGGCGGAGACGTGGACCAGCATCCAGATCCAGGAGGATCTGGAGCTGCGCCTGCGGTCCGATGATCCGGATCGCGTGGCCTGGCTCGCCCGACTCGCACGGCGCGTGCGGGATTGGCTGAAGGAAGCCGAGCCGTAGCGGCGGGGACCGCTTTGGGGCTCGCGCGCACGCGCCGGGCCCGCAGGTCGCGACGGCATGGGCCGTCGAGGAGACGCTCGCACGAGCGTCGCGCTCCGCTCATGCGCGCGGCATGGCGAACGCACGTACCGAGCTGCCGCGCATCTGTCATCGAAGAGAGGACCGTTGCCATGCTGAACCTGAAGCTCGAACTCGATCAATCGCTCGTGCCGACCGACCGCGAGGTCGTCCGCCACCTCATCGCACGCATTGGGGTGCAGAGGGCCCAGGCGGCGCCGGCACCCGCTCCGCTGGACCTCGCGCTCGTGATCGACGCGAGCGGCTCGATGGCCGGTGCCCCGCTCGCGGCGGCGACGGCGGCGACCCTCGAACTCGCGCGGACGCTGCCGGACTCGACCCGGCTCACGGTCGTCTCGTTCGCCGACGACGTCGTCGTGCATGCCGATGGGGTGATGCTCGACGAGGCCGGGCG
>JADLHO010000192.1 GCA_020848735.1 Planctomycetota bacterium
ACACCGAGGTCGGCTCGCCCTGCGCGGTGCTCGTCGGCGTTTTCGCCCGTCAGGGCGGCCTGCCGCTCGACATCTCCTTCCTGCTGGGTGCCGGTTGCGTCGCCGAGACGCTCCCCGACCTCGGCGCCTTCGTCGTCGGCGTCGGCCCGACGGGCTCGCTCCCGCTCGGCATCCCGCCGAGCACGGCGCTCGCCGGCGCGCATCTCTATGCGCAGGCGCTCGTCTTCGGCTCGCAGGGTGCCGCCAGCCCCGCGCTGGACATCAACCTGCAGAACTGAGAGCAGGGCGAGCCGCCTGATCATCCCTCCCGCGGCGTCGTCGATCCGACGGCGTCGCGGCGGACAGGCGGCAGCGATGTCCGCCGCGCCCTCGAGCGCGGCCTGCGCAATGCGGCGATGGGCCCCCGGGAAGAAAGGGCCCCGCCGCGGCATGCTTCGTGCCGGCGGCGCGCCCAGCCGATCCGACCATGCGCACCCTCCTCTCGATCGCTCTCGCCCTCGGCATTGCAGGCCTGATCCCGCCGGCGGCCGCCCAGGCATTGCTGGCCGACCTCGACCCGCGGCCTGCCGATCGCACACCCGGCTCGGAGCCGCGCAGTTTCGCCGGGCTCGGGAATGGCATCGTCCTCTTCTCCGCGAGCGACACCGAGCACGGGCGGGAGCTCTGGCGGAGCGATGGCAGCACCAACGGCACGGAGCTCCTCGTCGAGTTCGCACCCGGGGCGCTCGACGGCATCCCCGCCGGGTCCCCCCTGCTGCCCCTCGCGGGTCGCATCCTCGGATTCGCCGCGGATGCCGAGGGCGGCATCCTCTGGTCGAGCGACGGGAGCCGGGCGGGCACCTCGATCGTGGCGAGGATCGCCTGGCCGATCGGGCTCGCGCAGGGCTCCTGGGCCGCCGATGCGCAGCGTCTCTTCTGGGTGGGCTACGACCAGGTCCACGGCGCCGAGCTCTGGTCGAGCGACGGCACGAGCGCTGGCACGGGCCTCGTGCTCGACTTCGCCCCCGGCAATGCGTCGGCGTTCCCGTCCGGGGCCGCGAACTTCAGCATGAGGGTGATCGCGGGCTCGCTCTGGTATGCCGCGAGCGACGGCAATACGGGCTACGAGCTCTGCCGCAGCGACGGCACCGCGGCCGGGACCCGGCGGGTCGCCGAGCTCGCGCCTGGGCCGGCGGACGGCAATCCCCGCCTCTTCGTCCCCTTCCGCAATGGCGTCGCATTCCTCGGCCCCTCGAGCCTGGAGCCCGGTGCTCGGAGTCTCTGGTTCAGCGATGGCAGTGCTTCCGGCACGCGCGAGGTCGCGGGTTGGTCGGTCGGCTCGTTCTTCGAGGGCGAGATGTTGGAGCTGAACGGCAGGCTCCTCTACTCCGGCTTCAGCCACGGCTATGGCATGGAGCTCTTCGTCTCGGACGGCACGGCGGCCGGGACGCACATGATCCTGGACCTGAATCCCGGCATCGCAGCCTCGTCGCCGAGCCAATTCATCGCCCACGCGGGCATCGCGTACTTCACGGCCTACGACGCCCATGCGGGTCGTGAGCTCTGGCGCAGCGACGGCACCGCACCCGGGACCTGGCGCGTGGCCGACCTCCTGCCGGGGACGAGCAGTGGATCTCCTCATGAGCTGCTCGTCGCGGGCGGCGCGCTCTGGTTTGCCGCCGGCGGCAATGTCGGCATCGAGCTGTGGACCAGCGACGGCAGCGCGACCGGCACCCGGGTCGTCGCCGATCTGCGCAGCGGTGCGGCCTCGAGCTCGCCCTCGCAACTCCGGCGCATCGGCCAGGAGCTCTGGTTCGCGGCCGACGACGGCGTGCACGGCAGCGAGCCCCATCGCAGCGACGGCAGTGCTGCGGGCACGCGGCTCGTCGCCGACCTCGCGCAGAACCGCTTCGGCAGCGATCCGGGCCCCGCGCTGATCACGGGCATGCGCGCCGTCTTCCACGCGACCACCCCGACGACCGGCCGCGAACCCCATGGGACCGACGGCGCGACGGTCGCGCTGTGGCGCGACGTCGCGGCGGGCAGCGCCTGGTCGACCGATGCGCTGTTCGAGCTCCGCGGCGACGAAGCGCTCTGGGCGCTGGGTTCGCGCATCTTCACGACGGATCTCCAGCTCGGGCAGGAGCGCACCGTCGTCACCGCGACCGCGACCGGCATGGCCCGGCTCGGCGGGCGGGTCGCGTATGGCGCCGGGCTCGCGCTCTGGGTGAGCGACGGCACGCCGACGGGCACGACCCTCGTGCGGTCCTTCGCCGGCAGCGCGTTCTATCCGCGCGGTCCGCATGCGATGCGGAGCTTCGGCGACCGCGTGCTCTTCCTCGCGTCGGAGGGCGCGCTGAGTCCGAACTCCGGGCTCTGGATCAGCGATGGCACGCCCGCGGGGACCCGCCTGCTCGTGACGGCCGCCGTCCATCTCGCGGGCTCCGCGCGCGTCGAGTGCGTGATCGACGGGTCGCGCGTCTTCGCACTCGTCACGTCGAATGGTTCGCGTCAGCTCCACGTGAGCGATGGCGTCACGACGACGCTGCTCGCCAACCACGCGAGCACCCGCAATCCGGAGCGCGGGATCGCCGCTCTTCCCGGCGGGGTGCTCTTCGCCGGCAGCGACGCGACGCATGGCGAGGAGCCCTGGTTCAGCGACGGCAGCCCCACCGGCACCTCGCTCCTCGTCGATCTCGCCCCGGGCGGTCCGGGCTCCGCGCCGGATTGGTTCACCGCCGTCGGCGGACTCGTCTATGTGGCGGCCGACGACGGCACGCACGGCGCCGAGCTCTTCGTGACGGATGGCAGCGCCGGCGGCACACGACTCGTGCGCGACGTGGCCCTGGGCCGAACGGCGTCGAGCCCCGCGGAGCTCCTGGCCGTCGGCGATGGAGGCATCGTCTGCCGCATGTTCGAGCCGAGCAGCGGCGCCGAGGCCTGGTTCAGCGATGGGAGCAGCGCGGGCACCCGTCTCATCCGCGATCTCGCACCCGGTGCACGCAGTTCACGGCCCGGCAGCTTCGCGAGACTCGGCACGCGTCTCCTCTGGAGCGCCGACGACGGCGAGCACGGCCGTGAGCCCTTCGTGATGCCGATCGCCGCGCTCGGCGTCCCGCTCGTCGAAACCCTCGGCGCGCCGTGTGCGGGCTCGGCCGGCCGTCTGCCGCTCATCGCCGCGCTCGGATCGCCTCGCCTCGGCGCGAATGCGTTCGGGATCCGGCTCAGCGCCGCGCGGCCTGGGGCACCCGCCGCATTGCTCGTCGCCAGCAGCGCGGGCCAGCTCACGCTGCCCGCGTCGTGCACCCTGCGCGCCGCGCAGCCGCTGCTCGCCCTCTCGGCGATCTGCGATGGCGCGGGGCTCGCCGCGCTGCCGATCGCGATCGCCGCCGACCCCGCGCTCGTCGGCATCGAACTCGTGGCGCAGTGGCTCGTCGCAGATCCCTCGGGTGCCCTGCTCGGCGCCCTGGCGGCGAGCGCCGGATTGCGGGTCCAGGTCGGGCGCTGAGACCGCGCCCGCCAGGTCCCGGCTCCGGCGCGGCGTTCGGCGCGCATGGGCCGCATCCGTCGACTCGACGGCATTCGATCGCATCGGTTGACGGATCGTCGGCAGGCGAGTATGCCACCCGCCGATTCGCCACACCATGCCCGACGCCACCGACCGCCGCATCCTGGGCCTGCTCCAGGCCAACGCCCGCACGACGAATGCCGAGATCGCGCGCGAGGTCGAGATGGCGCCCTCCGCGATCCTCGAGCGGATCAAGAAGCTGGAGCAGAAGGGTCTCGTGACCGGTTACGAGGCGCGCCTCGCGCCGAAGAAGCTCGGGCTCGGGCTCACCGCGTTCGTCTTCGTCCGGGCCGAGGAGAAGGGCACGGCGAAGGTCGGGGCCCGGCTGGCGGCGCTCGAGGAAGTGCAGGAGGTCCATCAGGTCGCCGGCGAGGACTGCTACCTCGTCAAACTGCGCGTGCGCGACACCGACGACCTGGCGCGGCTCCTCGGCGCCGTGAAGTCGATCCCCGGGATCCAGGGCACGCGCACGACGATCGTCCTCGGCACGCTGAAGGAGACGGCGCAGATCTCGCTCACCCATCTCACCGACGCGGCGGAGGGGGACGCGTGAGCCCGCGCGCCGTCCTCGAACTCGTGGCGCTCGCCGCGATCTGGGGCGCGTCGTTCCTGTTCATGCGCATCGCCGCGCCGGAATTCGGCCCGGCCATGCTGATCGAGATCCGCGTCGCGATCGCCGCCCTGTTCCTCTCGGGCTGGCTCGCCCTGCGCGGGGAATTCGGCGCGCTCCAAGGGCGCCTGCGCGACCTCGCGGTGCTCGGCGCGATGAACTCGGCGCTGCCCTTCTCGCTCTTCGCATTCGCGACGCTGTCCCTCCCGGCGGGGCTCTCGTCCGTCCTCAATGCCACGGTGCCGCTGTTCGTGGTGGCGATCGGGTTCCTCTGGCTGCGCGAGCGCCTCGCCCCCGTGCGGCTCCTCGGCCTCGTGATCGGCTTTGCCGGGGTGCTCGTGCTCGTCGGGCACAAGCTCACGCTGACCGCGGACCGCACGGCCGTGCTCGCGGGCCTGTCCGCGGCGGCCTGCTACGGGTTCTCGTCGCACTACACGAAGCGCCGCCTCGGCGGACTCACACCGCTCGCGATTGCCGCCGGGAGCCAGATCGCCGCAAGCATCGTGCTCCTCCCCGTCGCGCTGGCTGCCCTCCCCGCGCAGGTGCCGTCGACGGCGGCGTTCGCCTGCGCCGCGTTGCTCGGCGTCGTCTGCACGGGCGTCGCCTACGTGCTCTTCTTCCGCCTGCTGCGCGGCGTCGGCGCGGCGCGCGCGAGCACCGTCACCTTCCTCATCCCGATCTTCGGGATGACCTGGGGTTACCTCTTCCTCGACGAGCGGCTGCCGCTGCAGGCCATCGCCGGCGCGGCGGTCGTGCTCTTCGGCACGCTGCTGGTCGCGCGGGGCTCGCGCGCTCCGGCTCCTGCCCCCCTCCCGACCGCAGCATGTCCGCAATCCCCTCCCCGAGTTGCCCCGTGAGTTCCATTCCCGCGGTCGCGAGCGACGTTGCGGAACGTCATTCCGCAGGCCTCCTCGCCCTGGAGACCGACTGCTGGGACGTGCATGCCGCATTGGAGCTCCGCTCCCGCGCGTTCGTCCTCCTCGACGTCCGCGGCCGCGAGGCCTTCGAGCGCGGACACGTCGCCGGAGCGGTGAACCTCCCGCATGCGCGCATCGTCGAGCGCAACCTCGCCGATTGGCCGCGCGAGACGCTCTTCGTCGTCTACTGCGCCGGCCCGCACTGCAATGGCGCCGACCGCGCGGCTCTGCGGCTCGCCCGCCTCGGCCGGCCGGTGAAGAAGATGATCGGCGGCATCACCGGCTGGCTCGACGAGGGCTTCCCGCTCGAGGCGGCGGATCTCCCGCGGCCCGATTTGTCGTGACGTTCGCGAGCCGCGAGGCAAGCAGCGCGGTCTTGCGGCGCCGATCGACCCTCCGCCCGCCGCTCGCTCCCCCTTGTCGACGGCTGCCTGAATCCGCCTGATTGCGGCGGTCGGAGCTGGATCTGATTCCCTCTCGGGCAGCGCAGCTCTTGACTCTGTTTCCTGGCGGCGGCGGCGAAGGCGCTGGGCGCGATCGCGCCCGCATGCAGGCATGGTCACGATCGCCGCTTGGCTCTCCGAACGTCCGGCGATGGACGGGCTTCATGCCCAGCTTCCGGCTCGCGCCTTCCAAGGCAGACCACAGGATGTGCTTCTGCAAGAGCTGCAAGGCCATGGTGATCCTCTGCAGGGCCTGCGATCGACGTCACCTCTGCTGCTCCACGGAGTGTGCGGACGCCAGCCGACGCGAGCAGCGCGAGGCGATAGCCAGGCGGCGTCCGAAGCTGCCCAAGGGCCGCCGCAAGAACGCGGAGCAACAACGACGCGGGCGCGAACGTCAGCGGCGGCAGCGCGTCGAGCGCCGGAACACGCAAGCCCTAACGTACCAACCAGGGCCCCAAGCCTCGGCTACCTCTCGCAGGCCCGTCGTCCGGACAAAGTGGCCGCGCCCGGACAAGGCCCCGCCCGCGGGCTCTCGTTTCGACCCACTCGATCGCGAGAACAGCCGCTATCGCTGCACCTTCTGCGGAGAGCGCAGGTGCGACCGCTCCTCCCGCCGCGCGGTCTGGCCGGGTCCGAGCCGATGGCGACCGTGACCGCCGGATTCCCGCGGATCGTGGCCGCCGACAACACCTCGACCTGACCGAAGTCGTGCTGGCTGAACTCGCCCGACATACCCTCGAAGCGCACCACGCCGTCCGGCGGCTTCGCCACCCGCACCCGCCTCGCCAAGTCGTACGCCGCCGTCTTCGAGCCCTGGTAGCCAGCCTCCCGCAGTCGCTCGAGAACCTGTCCCGAGCGCAGCTCCGGCGCCGCCGGCAACCACTCGCCTACCTGCTCCGCATACGCACGCACCGCGCTCGGTCGACCCATCCGCTCGGCTCGCTGTCGGTCCACCTCGGCAGGATCCTCGATCGGCTCCTCGTCGGCGATCCGCTGTACCGAGCCCGCGCTCACGCCCGTCCGCTCACTCACCATCGACACCTGGGCCCCGGCACCAAGCAGGGCCGGGACCTCGAATCGCGTCATCGCGTGGAACACTCCTCGCAGCTACCGCCTTCGCGACTCGCCTCAAGCTCGAAGTCGCTGCAGCACCGCAGCTTCTGCACTCAGCAGGCGGGACTTCGGCCCCGCCTCAGCACGCCAGACTTCCCGGAATCGAGCGGTAAGACTCTCCGGAACCGACAGCCGCAGTGAATCGCTTCATGGAGGAGTTTGCCTGCACCGCCGAGCACACCCGCACTGCACCAGCGACGACGCCTGCAGCCGAAATCGGCTGCGGCCTCGGTCGCGATGGGTCAGCGCATCGAGACTCGCAGCCGTTGCGGTGACGCCGTCATGGGCAGAGGGAGGCACACGTAGTCCTTCACACTGGTTCCTGAGATGCTCAGCGCGCAAGGCGAGTTGTTCTCGACCGGCACCAAGACGCGGCCGGAACCATCCGTGGTTGCGAAATGGCGGGAGCGTGCCCCGGTCGATTCGACCACGTGAACATCTCGCCCGATCAGCGGTTGACCGGCGTCATCAACGAGCTCGGCGTGGATCGCCAGTGCCGCGAACGAGAACTCCATGCCCTCCGACTCGTCGGAGACACTCGCAGGTGCAAGGCCCGCCCGCAGGTCATCCCCACTCGTCAGGTACGCCCGGTACGTGCCCGTTGGGATCACCGTCATGCATTCACCGGCTTCCTCCACGAGCGCCGTGACTCGCCTTGGAACGGACTCGTAGACGAGAGCATCCTCCTCCCGATACATGGCCAATGTCCAACCGCGCGCGGCTGGTTGGCCATCGGTCGACAGACGAACGCGGACGCGCTTCCAAGCGGGCTCTGGCGCATCGAGCGTCACCACAGTCTCCTGCCCCGGCGTGAGAGATATGCTCGTGACCGGCTCCCGCTGGCGAAGCGTGTCCATCATCCAATGCACGTCCCACCTGCCAGGCGGTACGTTCTCGATCACGAAGCTGCGATCAGGGAGGATTCTGACGCGCCCCTGAAGCGAGGAACGGTGCGGGAAACTCCTGCCATCTGCTGGCGAGCACAGCACAATGCCATGCCGCTCGAGCGGCCAATCAGGCCCCGCCTGGATACGCCCTGCGACTCGTGCTGCCCGCTGGAGGGTCGTGATCAGATACATGCGGCCGGCCGGCGGAATGCGCAGGCCGTGGACGTGCTGTTCCACCCAGCCGCTCGCGCTCACCCGCAGGAAGAGCTCCATGTCCGGGACCCGCAGGTCCGCGATGCCGCCGGAATCCGTGACCGACGTGTCCCAGCGGATGTGATCGGCTGGGAAGCTCGGCGTAGCCGCAAGAACGTCCGTTGGAATCGTCCCCGAGCCGGGCGGGGTGGCGCTGGTGGAAGTGATCGCCGCGATGATTGCTTGGGAGACCGGGGTGTCGTCGTCGGTCCGGACCGCCACGGTCAATTCACCGGCACGAGTGAGCAGGATGGTTTGCTGCGCGTCCTGATCGAGCCGGACGACCACAGGGAGGGAGGGCAGCCACGCCCGCTCGAGTGGCACGACCTGAAGCAGATGGTCCCCCGGCAGTAGATGCAAGGCGTACTCTCCATTCGCATGAGTGCCCGCTGCGACAACTCCACTGAACTCGGGCAGTGTTTGCGCGCCGGGCGCCGCAGCGCATATGCGTACGCCAAACCGGACGATCGGAGCTGCCGGGTCGTGCGCGCTGGTCACCCGTAGCGAGAGCCGTCTGACATCGCATATGAGGCGCAGCGAATCCCCCTGCGTCCAAACTCCCAATTCCTGCATGACGCCGTGACGTACGGCAGCGATGCGGGCGGCGCGAACATTCCCAGGCAGCGCGACGTGAAACCGGCCAACCGCGTTGGTGCGGATCGATGTGCTCCCGACACCTTCGTCGGCAGGGGCGGCGGGGGTCAGCACCAAATCGAGGTCTGGAAACGGCAAGGGGTCTGTGCCGCTCCTCACGACGAGTCCCGACCACGTCGATGTCTCCGTGACCTCGATGTCGTGCCGCCGGCCGTCATGGACGAAGCGTTCGTCGCCACGCGAGGCGAAGCCCGTTGCCTCGATCCTAAGATCGTGTTGTCCGAACTCGATCGGGTACCGGAAACTCGCTAGCCCGGCACCATCGGTGACTCCCGACTGAAGTAGCTCGCCGTCCGGCATCTCCAGTGCCCAATCCGCGAGGGACACCGTGGCTCCAGGAACCGGCGTTCCGCGGGAATGAACGAGGAACCGGGGGACCTCTCCTCGTCTGAGTCGCACGACGCCGCAGTCAGGGACGTCGGCCGCCGAGGCGCCAACGGGCGCGTCCAGCAACAAGGGACAATGTGACCCGACGACGATCACGAGGAACAGAGTGTCTCTGGGAACTTCGGGCGACGCCGGGAAGCGGATGATGCAGCGCTCGATGGCGGGAATGGGCGCCTCGGCCAGTACTCTGAAGACCGCGAAAGCCGAGCGAGCCGGACGCGAAGTACCCGTGTTCGTCCGGGCCAAGTATGCCACGCCAGACAACAGCTCGTCTCCCTCGCCATGGAGCGTGATGCGGAAGGACTCCTCAGTGAGGCTGCCAGGTCTCCCGTCGCCCCGCAGAGCATCACCCGTCGTTTGCAGCTCCCGCGAGTGAGGTGTGACGGCCGACCTTGCAGCGCCGGACCGCAGATCGTGATCAAGGGCCTTCTCGAGGGGAGCTTGAGGAGGCCGTTGGTCGAGGGAGCGAGAGAGCAGGAACACGACGAGAAGCAGTGCGACCGACCCGCAGGTGGCCGCCAAGACTTTGTGTTGCATCTATCCAAAGCCTCATGGATGCCGTGTGGATGGCGCTCGCCCATTGCGGTCTTGGCCGCAACCCTCATGGGTTGCCGGCGTCGTCGCCGATTGTACGTGCCTACGTGCCGGACGGCTTCGCCCGCTGAAGGAGATGGGGCCCTTCGGCGTCCCGAATCGTCGCAAGGCGCGACGATTCTCCGGCCTACGGGCCCAAGGGGCGGCGGGGCCCAGGCGGGCGCTGCATGGGTCGGCACGTCACCCGGAACGTCGAGGAACCCACGGGGCCGATGCGAGACCGTGGGCTTGCGTATGGGGAACTGCAACCGGAGCTCCAGACGATGAAGCCAAGGCGCTCGACGGCCTCGGAGGCGCGCGGGAGATCGCCGCCGCCGTTCGAATTCGCTCACTGCGTGCAGGCGGCGCACGTGAAGCTGAGCTCGCCGACGGCGACCCAGTTCGTCCCGACCATCACCTTGATCTCCAGGGACGTCTGGTTCGACGTGATATCGCACGGAAGAGTCTTGGTGAGCGCGACGGTATCGATGTCACCGTTGTCGTCCGAATCGAGCGTGAACGTCGCCAACTGGGTCCCGTCCCAGTAGAGCGCGCCCTCCCAACTCTGGCTCGGATTGTTGCCCCGGGGAGCCGTGGTGATTTCCACATCGCCGCTCCAGGAGCATGGGCGGTGGCTACATCCGCCGTACGTACATTGGCCGGGTTCGCCGTGGCCGTAGGCGGGCCAATTCACCTTTCCGGTGATCTTGCTGCCGAACGGTGCTCCCGCCCCTGCTGGGGTCACGCTCATAGCCGTGGAGTCTGGCACAGGGACGGGCTCGAGGGCGGGAGCTGGCTGTCGGGCGCAGATCTTGCACGGGGCGGGGTCGTCGTCGAGGCACTCGAGAAGCGGCGCGGAGAGAGCGAGACTGCGAAGCGCAGCGCTCCGCGTGAACGTCTGGCGTGGCAGACGCTCGCGTTCCGCGCACGCCAATGGGTGCGCGACGGTGCCGACGAAGGCGGTGAAAGCGAGAAGGCCGAGGAGCCGATTGGTCATGGACGCATCTTCTTCGTGGCAATCTGAAGGATCGTGGCCCTGAGCTTCAGCAGAGTTGCATCGAGCTCGAGCAGGCCAGGATCGGGAGTGATGTAGTTGGGAGTGACGCGATCCGCGATGGCAGGCCTCGCGACGTAGGCGAACTGCGGGCGAGTGCCTGCCTCGGTGGACGGAATGGCGCGAGCGGCGACTGGCGAGGACTCGCGCAGCAGCGCGCAGAGGAGCTGTTCGGTGGCAGTGAACTCCGCTCGCAACCGGGCGACCTTCTCGTCGATCTCGACGGGGTCCGACGACTCGGTCGGATTGGACTCCGAGGTAGTCCGTTCGAGGTGCTTTGCTGCGGAGTGCTCCGCGAGGGCAAGGGGATCCAGGAGAAGCGTCTCTCTTCGATCAGGCAGGGCGAGGAGCGAATTGGACTGCGGCCCGAAGAGAGGCGACAAGTTGCTGGGGACGGGGTCCCCGACCGCCGCATTCGATCCCGTGGATCTGGATGGGGAGCTCTCGGCGCAAGCACACAACGTGGCGCCAAGGGCGATCGCAAGACCGAGGGAGGGCGAGTGGCGGGGCGAAGTCGGCACGGCGAATGCGTATGGGCCCATAGGCCGGAGGTCGTTGCGGCGCACGGCGATTCGGGAGGCACAAGGGCCCCAGCCAAGAAAGCGGTCGAAGCCTTCTGGTCGTCGCAGCCGCGATGACGCCTGCAAGCCCGGATGGGCTGCGGCCTCGGCCAGGATGGGGTTGGTAGGCGAGAGGGCGGGTTGGAATAGACGACGAGGAGACGCTGCCCGAGCATCCACAGAAACGGCGGCGAGCCAGTCTTCGTTTGCAAGCGCATGCCGTTGGGAGGATTCTCGGAGCCGCAGCGGAGGCACCAGGTCTCGCTGCTACTCATTAGACGTTCGATCCCGAGGAATCCGTCACTCGGATTCTGCTCGCCTCTCGTCCTCGCGGGCTCTCGCCTCCAGCAGGATCGCTTCCACTCGCGCCAACGCACGCCGGAAGCAGCACTCGGCCGCGTTCGCGGAAGGCAACCCGAGGAACTCTGCGACGACCTCGAACGAGTGGCCATCGGCCATCCTCAGTTCGATGACCCGGCGGAACCGAGGAGGTAGTTCGGCCAGCGCTCTGGCGACGACGGCGCATCGCTCCGCGGCAGATGCCGCCTCCAGAGGCGCGAGACCGGAATCGGTGAGGTCGAGGCGATCGAGAACGGCGTCGAGCGGCAGCATCGGCGCTTCCTTGGATCCCGGTACCCCGGGTCTTCGCCGCGCGTCCTGGTGGCGGCTGTTCGCGATCCGCCAGATCCACGCGACGAGTTGCCCACCGTCCGTTCCGCGCAAACGCGGCAGGAGACGAATTACCTGGACCAGCACGTCCTGATGGAGCGCCGCCCAGTCCATCTGCCGCCGATCTCGTGATGCCTTGCGTAGACGCCGTAGCATGCCGTCGGCGATCAGCGCCACCTTCGCCATCAGCGCCGCGCGGGCTTCCGGCTCGCCGGCCTTCGCGGCCAGGATCTCCGCGGAGGAGATCTTCACGACCGCACCGCGAGGAATGCCGGCCCGTGAGGACGAGGATGGAATCTGCGCCGTCTACGGTCGCACCCGGCACTGCCCGGGCTTGGTCTGTCCGCAACACTGGCATGGATTCGCCTTCGCGGCTCGACCAAGAAGGGAAGGGAAGGGAAGGGAAGGGAAGGGAAGGTCACGCTCCACCTCATCGCTTGCCGAGTGTCGGCTCCGGAAAGCCTAGCCGGAGGCTTTCCGGAAAGTGGGTCCTCCGGCTTTCGTGTGGGTGGTCGAAGCTCCGCTGGGTTGGCCCGCACCGCCTGTCGCCGCGCGAACGCCGCGCCGTCGCTGCGCTCCGGGCACGTCGTTCGCGACGCGGCTCCGGACGGCGGTGCTCCGGCCAAGCTGTAGGGGTGGGGCAGCTTCGCTGCGGCCCCGGGTGAACCGTGGGGCCGCAGCTCGCTGCGACGCGGGGCGAAGGAGAGGGAAGAGGAGGCGGTGAGGCAGGTTGTCGGAATGCGAGACCGGGACCTCTACGCCACCATCCTCGGACTGCGAGACCCTTGGCTGGTGCAGGACGTCGAGCTGGATGCGAAGCAGGAGATCGTGCGCGTGACCGTGGTTGCTCGCGAGGGCGCGAGGTTTGCGTGCCCGGACTGCCAGGCGGAGTCGCCGCGTCATGACCATCGCCGCCGCGAGTGGCGGCACTTGGACACGTGCCAGTTCCGGACGATCCTCGTGGCGGACGTGCCGCGGGTGCGCTGTGCGACGCACGGCACGAAGCAGATCCTCGCGCCCTGGGCTGAGCCGGGCAGCGGGTTCACGGCCTTGTTCGAGGCGCTGGTGATCGATTGGTTGAAGGAAGCATCGATCCTCGCTGTGGCGCGGCGGATGGGCCTGACCTGGGATCAGGCCTCAGGCATCCAAGAGCGTGCCGTCGCGCGCGAACTGATGGAGTTCGTTGAGCAACGCCGCCGCCGTCACGAAGCGCGCCTCGAAGCCGTTTTGGATCGCCTGGTAGGCGAACGCGATCTTGAGGTGCGTCTTCCCACGTCCGGGCTGGCCGAGCAGGATCGCCGCGCGTCCTTCGGTGACCAGCTCGGGGCCGAGGAAGCGGCCCAAGGCCTTGCGTCGCACCGACGCCTGGGAGGTGGAGTCGAACTCCTCGATGGTCTTGACGAAAGGGAACTTCGCCTTCTGCGTGGCGCGCTGCACGCGCGTCTCCGCGCGATGCGCGAGCTCCTCGGCCACCCGACGGGCGAGGTACTCGCGGTAGGTCCACTCGGCCGCCTCGGCTTCCTGTTGCGGCTTGGCGTGCAAGCGCAGGATCGTCGGCAGATGCAGCCGCCGCAGACCGGCCTGGAGATCGTCCTCATGGTGACGCTGCGTCATCGCCGCACCTCCACATCGCTCGCGACCTGACGGCACAGGATCGCCTCGAGGGACTCCGCACCGACCAGCTCCCGCTGTGCTGCCGCGATGAAGGCGTCACGCACCGCGCACTCGCCGAACTCGTCGAGCAATGCGTACAGCCGGCTCACCTG
>JADLHO010000193.1 GCA_020848735.1 Planctomycetota bacterium
CCGATTGCCATGCACACGCCAAGCTTGAACATGTCCTTGCCTCGTTCAACAGAGGGGGGGGGCGCGGAGTCCTTCCGTGCGGTGCCGGCAGCGTGGGCTAACCCCCCCCCGGTGCCAAGCAGAGTCTCCCGTCGTAGCACGGCGCGGGAGCGCCCTCTCGCTCAAGGCCAGTCGTCGAGTCTCGCGCGGTCGCAGCGAGGATTGCATGCCCCACCAGGGGGACATCCCGGTTTCGCCCGCACAATCGCCACTCCCTCACCCATCCCGCAGCAGCTCGAGCGCGCGCGCGAGCACGGGATCGCCGTCGCGGAAGGAGTCCTTGCCGATCGCGAGCTCCACGTCGGGTGCGATGCCGAGGCCTTCGATCGGGTTGTCGGCGGCGTCGAGCGCACGCCACGAGGGCACGTAGGCGGTCACGCCGTTGCCGAGCTCGATCGGCTGGGGATTGCCGCTGCTGCCGCCGCTGCTCGCGCCGACGAAGGTGGCGCGGGGGCAGCGCTTCAGCATGAGGAGGAGGCCCTCGCAGCTCGAGAGGCAGGCCGGGCCCTGCAGGACGACCAGCGGTCCCTCGTAGCGGTCCTCGTTCGTGTTGGCCGCGATGCGGCGCTCGTGGACCCGATCCCAGGCGCCGGACTCGGGATCGCGGACCACGGACTTCGCATAGACGCCCTCGCCGTCGACGAACCAGCGGGCGAGCTGCATCCCGAGCATCTCGTTCCCGCCGCCATTGGCGCGGAGGTCCAGCACGATGCCCGCGCAGTCCCGCATCGCGCGCAGCGCGTCGTGCGCGGCCGCGAGCTTGTCGGCCTGCCGGCCGTCGAGGCCGAGGATGGCCAGATAGCCGATCCGGCTCGCGCCCTCGCCGATCGTCGCGTGGAGCACGAGCTCATTGGCGACGACGAGCTCGGGCAGCGCCTTGTCGAGTGCCTGGCGCGAGAAGTTCGGCGTGAAGTCCCGCCGCACGCTCGGGACGAGCGCGCCGTCGACGAGGAGCCAGAGGTGCGGGTCCTGCGCCGCGCCGAGCAGGGCCGCCGCTCGCTGTGCGAACTGCGCGCTCGTGGTCGCGCCGAGCAGGGCTTCGCGGTGCGACGCGAAGCGCTCCGCCCAGTCGTCGACGAGGCGGTCCCGGTGGGAGTAGCGCGTCGCGATCGCGTCCTGCAGCGCCGCGAACGCGCGCGCGTTCGTCTCGGCGTTCACGGGCGGCGCCGTTGGCGCGGTCCCGCTCGTCGCGAAGACCCAGGGCGTCGCCGCGAGAAGCCTGCCCGCGGCGTCGCGGAAGCGCTGCGCGCTGTTCGCGCAGTTCAGCGTCGTCTCGTAGCGCTGGCCCGGTTTCAGGGCGACCGAGAGGACCAGCGTGCGGGCGTCGCGCCAGGCGATGGCCTTCGCCGCGGGGAAGCTCGGGCCGCTGCCGCAGAAGGTCCAGCCGCGCTTCTGGTCCATGTCGCGGTCGAAGACGACCTGCAGCTCGGTGAGCGCGGGATCGACCTCGCTCGCGTCGTGGGCCGGGACGAAGCGCAGCACCCGCGGTGCGTCGGGCTGCTGGGCACGTGAAGCCGCGCACAGCGCGACGATGGCGAGCGCGGCGACGGCGAGACGGGCGCGCGGCATGGGGACCTCGATCAGGGTGCCGTCGGCGCACCGCGCGCGGCGGTGAGCCAGGCGACGAGCCGGTGCCACTGCACGTGCAGGTCCTGCTCGTCGGTGCCGATCGGCTGTTTGAAGAAGCACGCGAGCTGCGCCTGCGCGCCGCGTTCGCCGCGGCGCTGCGCGAGCTCCACGAGGCGCAGCAGGTCGAGCACGAGCGGCGCAGCGAGCACCGCGTCACAGCCCTGCCACGTGAACTGCAGCGACATGCGGTAGCCGAGGAAGCCCTCGAAGTGGATGAAGTCCCAGGCCGTCTTGTTGTCGCCGAGCGAGGGCACGTAGTCGATCGCGACCTTGCTGTGCGGCGCGTAGCCGAGGATCTGCGCCAGCACGCGGTCCTTGCTCTCGACCTTCGTCGCCTTGTTCTCCTCGTCGTCGAGCACGACGCCGTCGCGGTCGCCGAGCATGTTGTAGCCCTGCCAGGAGAGCACGCGCAGGTTGCGGTACTTGAAGAGCGGCGCGAGCGCGGACTTCACCAGCGTCTCGCCGGTCTTGCCGTCGCGGCCCGCGTAGGGCGCCCCGTTCTGCTCGAAGAGCTGGCGCACGGCGGGGATCAGCGTCGCGTCCGAGGGCGTGAAGTGGACGAAGGGCAGATCGAGCGAGGCGGCCGCGTAGGCGTAGAGCGTCGAGGGTCGCACGAGGCTGCGCTTGTCGCCGTCGAGCGCCCGCTCGAAGGCGGCGAGCGTCGCGTGCGCGGGCGACGGCGCGAGCTTCGGCTCGGTGGAGCAGAGGTTCACGCACACGCAGCGGGTGAGGCGCTCCTTGCGCATGAAGGCGCGCAGGTCGTCCTGGATGCGCGCCACCGCCTCGCGGAGCGGCAGGGGCTTCGCGGCCTCGCCGTCGGCGACGAGCTTCTCGATCCCGCGACCGGCGTTGACGAGCGTGCCGTCGACGATGCGCCGGCCGTACTCGACGAGGTCGCGGTCGATCGCCTTCAGCAAGGGTGCGGGGAGCGAGCCGTTGGCCGCGTGGATCTCACGCGCGGCCTCGCGCGGCGTGCTCCTGCGGATCTCGTGGCCGCCGAAGACGAGCCCTTCGAGCGGGGCGAGCGGCAGGCCCTCGGCGAGTGGGGTCGCGGTGACGAGACCCTGCGGTGCGGCGAGCCCGCGCGCGATCGCCCGTGCTCCCGCGAAGACGGTCGTGGCGAGACCGCCCATCGCTCCGAAGAGCCACACGCCGACGCGGTCCTTCTGCGCCGCCGTGGTCCGCGTGCGACGAGCGCGTGGTGGGTTCGCCATCAGCCCGCGACGCGGAGGACCTGGCAGGACCATGCCGCGCCGGCGCCGAAGCCGACGAGCACGACGATCTGACCCGCGCGGAGCTGGCGCGAGCGATCGAGTCCGGTGAAGGCGATCGGGATCGACGCGCTCGACGTGTTGCCCTTGTCGACGAGGTCGAAGACCACGCGGTCGAGGGGGACGTCGAGCGCCTCTGCGACGGCCTCGATGATGCGTCCGTTCGCCTGGTGCGGAACGATCCAGTCGATGTCGTCGGTCGCGAGCCCGAGCTCGCGCAGCGCGGTCTCGGTGGAGTCGACCATCTGCCGCACGGCCGTCTTGAAGACCTCGCGGCCACGCACCATCAGGAAATGACGCCCCGCCTCGACCGAGGCCGCGCTCGCCGGTTCGCGGGAACCGCCCGCGGGGATCTCGATCATCTCGGCGAGCGAGCCGTCGGCGCCGTTCGACGTGTGCAGCAGGTCGTAGCGGCCCGTGCGCGCCACGACCGCCGCTCCCGCGCCGTCGCCGAAGAGGATGCAGCTCGCGCGGTCGCGGTAGTCCATGAAGCGCGTCATCGCCTCGGCGGAGACCACGAGCACGTTGCGGTGGAGTCCCGCGTGGACCATGCCCGCGGCGAGGCTCACGCCGTAGCCGAAGCCCGAGCAGGCGACCGAGATGTCGAAGGCCGGCGTGCCGACCATGCCGAGCTTCTTGTGCACGACGCAGGCGGTCGAAGGGCAGAGGTGATCGGGCGTCACCGTCGTGACCATCAGGAGGTCGATGTCGGCGACGAGCAGCCGCGCGTCCGCGAGCGCATCCCGGGCCGCCGCCACGGCGAGATCGCTCGTGCTCCAGTCCGCCGGCAGGACGCGCCGGCTGCGGATCCCCGTGCGCTGGACGATCCACTCGTCCGTCGTGTCGACGAGCTTCTCGAGGTCCGCGTTGGTCAGATGCTTCTCGGGCAGATGGCGCCCGAGTCCGCTGATCGAACAGAGAGCCCGGCGTTCGGCGGCCTTTGCCGTCGCGGCGTGGTGGGTCAAGGAAGGAGGGTGGCTGCGGTGGGGTCGACGGCGCGAGGATGATCCGGACCGCCCGCGCGGGAGTCAACGACGCGGCGCGTGCGCTCGCGTCCGGCCTGATCTCGTCCCATGATCGGCCGTGATGGCCGAGACCCTCGATACAGCGGACAGGACCGATCCCAGCGCGCGACGCGAGGCGCTGGCCGGGCTCGCCTTGGACAAGGGGGCGGTCTTCGCGCCGAAGCGCCGCTCCCGGTTCGGTGCGGGCCGGTTGATGCTGCTGGCGATCGTCGTCGTGGGGATCGCCGCGTGGCTCTGGCGCAGCGCGAGCGCCGCCCCGGCGGTGCAGGTCGGAACCGTGCTGAAGCGCTCGCCGATCGTCGACGCGGAGATCACGACGGCGAACGGCTACGTCCGCGCGCGCACCCGCGCCTCGCTCGCGAGCAAGACGCAGGGTCGTCTCGCGAAGGTGCTCGTCGACGAGGGCGACCTCGTGACGGCCGGGCAGCTCCTCGCCGTCGTGGAGCACGACGAGGCCGATGCCGGGCTCGTGGCAGCGCAGGCGCGGATCGCGGCGGCGCAGCGCGAGGTCGCGGTGGCCGACGCGGCGATCGACGAGGCGCTCGCCGCGCAGGCGAGCGCGAAGGCCCTGCTCGCGGAGCGCGAGGCCGGGCGCGATGCGGCGCAGGCCGAGCTCGCGCAGGCGAACGCCGGGTTCCGACGCATCGAGGACCTCGTGACGCGCGAGATCCGGAGCGAGGCCGATCTCGATTCCGCGCGGGAGGCGCGCGACGTGGCGCAGGCGCAGGTCCGGCGCGCCGACGCCGCCGTCGCGACCGCGCAGAAGGACATCGCGCGCGCCGACGCCGCGCGCGCGACCGCGCAATACCAGCGCGAGGCGAGCGCGGCGCGCGTGGCGATCGAGGAGGCCGAGCGTCAGCGCATCGAGGTGCAGCGCGCGCAGTCGTTCATCACCGCGCCGTTCGCCGGGGTGGTGCTGCGGCGCGAGGCCGAGCCCGGCGAGGTGGTGTCGCCGGCGAACACCGGCGCGTCGGGGAGCAAGACCGCGGTCGTCACGCTCGCGGACTTCGCGACGCTCGAGGTCGAAGTCGACGTGTACGAGCGCGACATCGCGCGCATCTCGGCGGGCGCGCCGTGTCGCGTCGTGCTGGACTCGCGCACGGATCGACGGCTCGAGGCGAGCGTGCGGCTCGTGCGGCCGACGGCCGACCGGACGCGCTCCACCGTCCAGGTCTACGTCGCGTTCGCCGCCGTGCCCGAGTTCGCGCGGCCGGAGATGGTGGCGCGCGTGACGTTCTATCGGCCGCAGACCGCGGTGCTGACCGACGACGAGCTGATCGTGCCGGGCGCCGCGGTCACGAGCCGCGGTGGTCAGGACGGCGTGTTCGTCGTCGCCGGGCAGACCGCGCGCTTCCGGGCCCTGCGGCTCGGCGAGGCGCGCTCCGGCGATCGGCTCGTGCTCGACGGACTCGTCGCGGGGGAGAGCGTCGTGCTCTCGCCGGCGGACTCGCTGAACGACGGCGACGCCATCGCCGTGTCGGGGCGCTGAGGCGGGCGTGGCCGAGGTCCTCATCGCCGTCCGCGATCTCGCGCGCTCCTACGAGCGTGGCGGCCAGACCGTGCACGTGCTCGACCATCTCTCGCTCGACGTCGAGCGCGGCGCGTTCATCGCGTTGATGGGCCCATCCGGTTCGGGCAAGACCACCTTGCTCAACCTGCTCGGCGGTCTCGACCGCGCGGACTCGGGCGCGATCCTGGTCGGCGGCGTCGACGTCGTCGGCCTGAGCGAGGACGAGCTCGCCGGCTGGCGGGCCGCGAACGTCGGCTTCATCTTCCAGCTCTACAACCTGCTGCCGGTGCTCAAGGCGATCGAGAACGTCGAGCTGCCGCTCCAGCTCTTCGGCCTGCCGCGCCGCGAGCGACGGCGGCGCGCGGCGCTGGCGCTCGACCTCGTGGGGCTCGCGCACCGCCAGGACCATTACCCGCGCGAGCTGTCGGGCGGCCAGGAGCAGCGCGTCGCCATCGCGCGCGCGCTGGTGACGGACCCGACGTTCCTTCTGGCCGACGAACCGACGGGCGACCTCGATCCGCACAGCAGCAAGGAGATCCTCGATCTCCTGCAGCACCTCAATGCGGACTTCGGCAAGACCATCGTGATGGTCACGCACGGCCGCGAGGCCGCGGCGCGCGCGAAGCGCATCGTGCACCTGGAAGAGGGCCGGATCGCGGCCGGGGGAGTCTGACCTGATCCCGCTCCGCCTCGTCTTCGCGCACGCGCGCGCGCAGCCGCTGCGCTGGTCGTTGACCGCGGGCAGCATCGCGCTCGCGATCTTCCTGCATTGCACCCTGCAGACGGTGCTGGGCGCGCTCGAGTCGATCACGTCGGGCACGAGCGGCAATCGCCTCATCGCGAGTTCGGCGGTGAGCCTCTTCCAGACGCTGCCGCTCAGCGGGGTCGAACGCATCCGCTCCGCCCGCATCCCGGGCCTGCGCGAGGTCGGCCACTGGACCTGGTTCGACGGCGTCTTCCGCGACCCGAAGGAGTTCTTCCCGCGCTTCGCGGTGGACGTCGAGCGGATGCGCTCGCAATACGGCGACCAGGCGCCGTCGGGGGAGGCGTACCGCCTCGCACCCGCGGACTGGGTCCGCTTCCTCGACGAGAAGGCCGGCTGCATCGTGGGCCGCGGCCTCGCCGAGCGCTACGCGCTGAAGGTCGGCGACCCGCTCGTCCTCGAAGGCACGATCTATCCCGGCACCTGGCGCTTCCAGATCGTGGGGGTCTACGCCTCGGACAACCCGACGTACGACGAGGAGACGATGTTCTTCCACTGGTCGTACCTCAACGAGGGGATGGGGCGACCCGACCTCTGTGGCACCTATTCGATCGACCTCGAGCGCGGCGCGGATGCGGCGCAGATCGCGAAGGCCGTCGACGACCTGTTCCGCAACTCGAGCAACCGCACGCTCACGCAGTCGGAGGCGGCGTTCCAGGCGCAGTTCCTCTCGATGTGGGGCAACGTGGGGCTCCTCTTCGCGTTCATCGGTGCGGCGGTCATCTTCGCGACCGCGGTCATCGCGCTGAACACGATGCTGCTCAGCGTGAACGAGCGCGTGAAGGAGATCGGCGTGCTCAAGACGCTCGGCTTCACCAATGCGAGCGTGCGCGGACTCTTCCTCGCGGAGTCCGTCGTGCTCTGTCTCGGCGGGGCCTCGGCGGGCGCCCTGCTCGCGCGGCTGCTCTGGCACGGCCAGCCGGTGCGCCTGGCGACCGTGATCTTCCCGAGCTTCGGCGTGCCCGACGCGACGCTGCTCTCGGCGTTCGGCATCGGGCTCGCGCTCGCGGTGCTCGCGGGTGTGGCCCCGGCGATCATGGCCTCGCGGCTCGGCATCGTGCGCGCGTTGAGGGAGGCCTGACGGTGGCCATTCCCCTGACCTACAACCTGCGCAGCGTGTTCGTCCGCAAGGGTGCCACCGTGCTCACGGTCACCGCGATCGCGTTCGCCGTCGCGGTGCTCGTCCTGGTGCTCGCGCTCGCGCGCGGCTTCGAGGAGGCCCTCGCCGGCACGGGCAGCGACGCCAATGCGATCCTGCTGCGCTCGGGGGCGACCTCGGAGGGCGTCTCGAGCCTGACGCGCGACCAGGCCCGCATCCTCGCGGTCGACGAGTTCGTCATGCGGGACCAGGACGGCGAGCCGCTCGCGCAGGCCGAGGTCTACGCCGCGTTCAGCATCGAGCGCAGCGACGGCGGGCGCACCAACATCCCCGTGCGCGGCACGGGCCCGCGCGGCCTCGCCCTGCGCGAGGGGCTGCGCCTGGCCGAGGGGCGCATGTTCGTGCCGGGACGCTTCGAACTCGTCGCCGGTCAGGCGCTCGTCGGCCGCGTGCCGGGGCTCGTCGTCGGCGGCGATGTCGAACTCTCCGGCTACACGTGGCGCGTCGCGGGGATCCTCGACGCGCAGGGCCAGGCCTACGACAGCGAGCTCTGGATCGACGTCGAGGTCTTCCTCCGCGTGATCGACCGCCCGGCCTTCAGCACGATGATCGTGCGGCTCGCGGAGCCGCAGCGCCTCGCGGCGATCGACGCCGAGCTCTCCGCGGACCCGCGCCTCACCGTGCAGGCGAAGTCCGAACGCCAGTACTTCGCCGAGCAGGCCGGTGCCCTGTCCATCGTGCTCAAGGCGCTCGCGTGGTTCCTCGCCGCGATCATGGGGACCGGTGCCGTCTTCGGCGCGACCAACACCCTGCTCGCCTCGGTCGCGATGCGCACGCACGAGATCGGCACGCTGCTCGCGATCGGCTTCTCCCCGCGCGCGGTCTTCCTCGGCTTCCTCTCCGAGGCGGTCGTGCTCGCGCTGCTGGGCGGAGTGCTCGGCGTCGTCCTCGGCTGGCAATGCAACGGCCTCGCGACCGGTACCACGAACTGGACGACCTTCACCGAACAGAGCTTCGCCTTCCGCGTCACGGGCGACGTGGTCGTGCAGGCCCTCGTGCTCGCGCTCCTGATCGGCGTGGTCGGCGGAGCGTTGCCGGCGCGACGCGCGTCGCGGCTGCCGCCGAGTGCGGCGTTGCGGACCTTGTGAGGGAAGGGAGCCGCGAGGTCCTCGGACTTGCTGCGCTGGCGGGCTCAGTAGCTGCCCAGGGTAAGGCGCAATGCGTGCGTCGCGGTGATCGTCTGCAATCGACCCTGCGCATCGATCTCGATCGGGAGCATCTGATGCCAGAGGGCGAGACCCAGCAGCGACGAGCTGCCCGGGATGGGGAGGGCCGATTGTGCGATGCCTGCCGCCGCCGGGACGACCGCGATGAGCTCGAGGCTCGCCAGCAAATCGCAACCCGGCTGGCCGATGGAAGGCACCAACGATGCGAGCGGGACGGCTCCCGGCGCGAACGGCGAAATGCCGGTGATCGCCAGGACCTGGGCCGAGAGCGGGAGCCCCGCGCCCGCTGCGCGGAAGGTCGAATCGAGATAGGGGAGAGTGAGGGGGGTCAGGGTATTGGCGCCGCCGGAACTCGCGCAGGACAGCCCATGCGGAACGGCGCTCGCGGGGCAGGAGCTCGCGAAGCGCCCGATGCGCGCCAGGGGCACCGCGCCACTCGTGCTGAAGTTCCCGCCGACCAGGATGCCGCCGCCGGGCAGGGGCGCCACGACCCCGACGTAATCGTCCACTCCTAGGCCCATGGCGGCCCAGTGCTGGCCGGTCCACCGCGCGACACGATTCAGAAGGACGCTCGGAACCGCGGCCGTGGCGTCGAAGTAGCCACCGATGACGGGCTGCCCATCGGGCCCGATGCACACGGAATTCACGAAGCCCCGGACGCCTCCTCCGAGCGAGGCCCAGTCCGTCCCGCTCCAGAGCGCCACGCCCGGCGAGTTGTTGACCACGCCGATGCTCTGGAAGTCGCCGCCGGCGACGAGCTGTCCGTCGGGCATCAACGCGAGAGCGTTCACCCGCGCGCTGGCGCCCTCGCCGAGCCGGCTCCAACTCGTGCCATCCCAGCTCGCGATGTTCCAGACGTCGTGGGGGAAGTTCGGCGAGCGGATGTTGCCGCCCACGTAGATGCGATCCCGTGCCGATCCTGCGATCGCATACACGCTCCCTTCGACGCCGGTTCCGAGGTTCGTCCAGGACATGCCGTTCCACAATGCGATCCTGCTGGCCGACACGCCGCCCACCCCTGCGAACATCCCTCCGACCAGCAATTCGCCGGTCGGAAGGGTCGCGAGTGCATAGACCGTTGCACTCGCCCCGCCGTGAAACGTGGTCCAGGAGACGCCGTCCCAGCGAGCGAGGTGCGGGATCGTGTTCGTCCCCGAGCGGATGAACGCGCCACCCGCGACGATGTCGCCGCTGCCGAGGGTTGCGAGCGCCCACACCGTCCCATCAAAGCCGTCGCCGAGCGGATGCCAGCTCGTTCCATCCCACCGCGCAACGCGATTCGCGCTCGCGCCGCCCGCGATCGTGAAGTTGCCACCTACCACGAGTTCACCGTTGTGCATGCGAGTCGCGCACCACACGGCCCCGTCGGTTCCGGATGACATGGCGTGCCAGCTCGAACATTGGGCCTGCACGATTCCACCGACAGTGAGGAGCATGAGGCTGATGCAGATGCTGTCGCCGCGCATGGGACAAAGCATGTGGCCCCGACCGCCCCATGGGCAAGTGATCGTCACGGCCATGCGTCGCGGCCGGATTCGCGGCCGTCTCGGCGCTGAGGATGCGGCCACCGGCAAGCATCTGAGAGCCCGTACGACGGACTCTCTCCCGGGCGCTCATGCCTCACCCATCCCCAACCCCGACCCGCCCATGCCCCAGCGCGCTCGTCTCGCCATTCGCGAGAGCCAGCTGGATCGGCGGGGCATCGCCGCGTTCGGCGAGGGCTTGGGCGAAGACGCGGGAGCGCGTGGTGACCCAGATCTGGGAGCGCTGGCCGACGTCGGCGATGAGATCCGTGAGGGGGAGGATCACGTCGGGGTGGAGGCTGGTGTCGGGCTCGTTCAGGGCG
>JADLHO010000194.1 GCA_020848735.1 Planctomycetota bacterium
CGCCGCGACGGGCAGATCCGCGCGCGTCGCCACCACCGCGACGACCGGCAGTCCGCGGGCGTCGGGAAGGCGCTGCGGCCCGCGAGGATCGACGACCAGCAGCGCACCGCCCGCGCCCTGGAGCAGGCGATCGCGGTGAGCGAGCGCGGCGGCGTCGAGGGGACCCGGCGCCGCGAGGTCCCCGGGCGCGTCGAGCAACGCCAGACCCGGTGCGAGTTCGATGCGCAGGACGTCGCGCGTGGTCCCCGGCGCATCGGCGACGAGGACGAGCTCACGACCGGCCAGCGCATTGGCGAGCGAGGACTTGCCGGCGTTCGCCGCGCCGAGCAGCGCGAGATCGCCGACGGGCCGCGTGCGCGGCAGCGCGGCGCGCAACGTCGTGAGCCGCTGCGCCGCGGCGGCGAGCAGGGGCTGCCAGAGCGCGGCCGGCACGTCGCCGGTCTCGCCGGCTTCGAAGTCGAGGCCGGACTCGAGCAGCGCGCGGGCGTCGAGCACGAGCGAACGGATCGCCGCGACCTCGCGGCCGAGCTCGCCCTGCAGCGCCGCGAAGGCGAAGCGGTGCTCCTCGCGCGACGACGCGTCGCTCAGGGCCGCGACGGCCTCGGCCTGGGCGAGCGCCAGCCGGCCGTTCTCGAAGGCGCGCTGCGTGAACTCACCGGGCAGCGCGACGCGCAGCGCGCCGGGCTCCCCGCCGGCGAGCAGGCGCTCCATCACCTGCGCGAGCAGCAGCGGCGCGCCGGGCAGGTGCAGCTCGACGACGTCTTCGCCGGTGTACGAGCGCGGCGCCGGCATCGTCAGCAGCATCGCGGCGACCGGCTGCCCCAGCACGACGAGCATCGCGTCGTGCACCCCGCGGCGACGCTCGAGGTCCCGACCGCAGAGCGCTGCGACCGCGGACCAGGCGGACGGACCCGAGAGGCGCAGCACCCCGCGCGCCCCGGCACCGGCCGGCGACGCGATCGCCACGATCGTGTCGCCGACGCCGAGTGCGCGCGCGGTCGAGACCACGGCCGATCAGATCATCGGCGTGCCGCTCATCGCGGCCGCGCTGGGGTCCATCGGTCCCAGGATCCGCTTCGTCACGCGCTGCTCGATCAGGCCGAAGACGCTCGACGTGATCATGTAGACCATGAGTCCCGACGCGTAGTTGTAGAGCGTGACGCCGAAGACGAAGGGCATCAGGCGCATGATCTTCATCATCTGCCGCTGCTGCGGATCGGTCGGCAGGGGCGTGCCGGCCTGCAGCCAGAGCCAGAGTCCGATCATCAGCAGGGGGAGCAGGTTGAAGTACGGCAACCAGGACAGGCCGAGCGCGAAGAGCTGATCCGGGCGCGAGAGGTCGTCGATCCAGAACGCGAAGGGCTGCAGCCGCAGCTCATAGGCGACGCGCAGCGCGGTGAAGAGCCCGATGAAGATCGGGATCGTCGCGAACATCGGCAGACAGCCACCGAGCGGCGGGAAGAGCTTGTGCTCGCGTTGGAACGCGATCATCTCCTGCTGCAGCCGCTTGGGATCGTGCTTGTACTGGCGCTGGATCGCGTCGAGCTTCGGCTTCACCTTCGCCATGCGCTGGCCGTACGCGCGCATGGACTTCTGCATCTTGAAGTTCACGGGCGCCAGGGCACCGCGGACGAGGATCGTCAGGCAGATGATCGCGACGCCCCAGTTGCCGACGAGCCCGTGCAGCACGCCGAGCAGCCAGAGGAGGAAGGTCGCGATCGCGCGCGCGCCCGGGATCGAGCAGAAGCACATCGGATCCAGCGTGTGCTTCATCACCGGATCGAAGCGCGCGTAGTCGGCGTTCTCGTCGAAGACGCGGTAGGACTTCGGTCCGAGGTAGAGCCGGAAGCGCGCACGCGTTTCCGCGCCGGCGGCGGGCGTCGCGAGTTCCAGGACGTAGTCGACGGCCACGTTGCTGCGCGCCGCGGAGTCGGCCTGCGCACGTTCGGGGACCTCGCGGACGTCCGCGGTGACGAGAGCGCGTTCGGCGGCTTCGTCGATCGGGAAGAACAGCGCGGCGAAGAAGCGGTTCGCGCTGCCGGCGTAGTCGATGCGGCCGTCGGCGGGACGCGTGGCGACGTTCGCGACCCATTCGACGCGCTTGCCCTGCAGATCGAGGTCCGGCTTGCCGTCGGCGGTCGCGTGCGCGTGGCTCGCGCCGAGCGACGCGCTCTCGACCGCGCCGAACGCGAGCGAGGGATTGGTGCCGAGCACCCACTCGCGATGCGGGGAGGCGAGTCCGACCCCGCCGAGGCGGAGGCGGAGCGGCGCACCGGCACCGAGCGCGGAGTCCGCCGACGCGCGCAGGGCCAGCTCGATCCGCAGGTCACGGCGGCCGGCATCCCACGCGTAGAGCTTCTCGACCACGAGGCCGTTCTTCGCGTCGAGCTCGAAGCGCACGCGCTCGGGCTCGTTCTGCGCGACGGTCCAGACCGAGAGGTCGAGGCCCTTGTCGCCGAGCCCGGCGAAGGCCGCGCCGTCGAGCGCGGCGAGCAGGAGCCACGAGTAGACGTTGCTGTCCGCGGCGTTCGTCGGGTCGACGAGCTCCGGCTCGACGATCACGTAGGGGCCGCGCGCGCTGTCGCGGGAGACCCGGCCCGCCTCGTGGTCGGTGAGCACGATGCGTCGCACGCCGGCGCCGACGCTGTCGAAGGTGACGAGGAAGCCGGGGCCCGTGCCGTCGGCGGCACCGAAGCGGTGCTCGAAGACCGTCGGAGCCGAACCGCCCTCGCCGCCCGACGCCGGGTTCTGCGCCGGCAGGCGCAGGCCGGCCGCGAGCAGCAGACCGAGGACGAGGAGCAGACGGACGGGACGCAGCCTGGCGGGAAGCAAACTCGGTCGGGGTCGCATCGTCGTGTTCAGCGGCCGGCTGCGAGCCGCTCCGCGAGGTACTCGGGGAGCTGCGGCACCGCGCGGATCTTGCGCATGGTCGCCCCGAAGTCGTAGGCGACGCGGTGGAAGCGGACGGTCTTCCCGTCGAAGGCGACGAAGCTGGCCCGCGGATCGCCGTCGCGCGGCTGGCCCACGGAGCCTATGTTGACGATCGCGCGCTCGCGCTCGATCGACCAGCCGTCGGGCAATGCGCTCGGCGTCAGGAAGCCGCCGCTCTCCGGGTAGACGCCGGGGACGTGGCTGTGACCGACGAAGCAGACCCGCGCGTCGCCCATCTGCGCGAAGCAGTCCTGCATCTTCGCGCGGTCCTCGGCGTCCTTGGGCACCACGTATTCCTTCACGGGATCGCGCGGCGAGCCGTGCACGTAGAGCACCGCACCCTCGCGGACCTCCTTCTTCATCCCGTCGAGGTAGGTCCAGAAGCGGAAGTTCTCGTCGCGCGGCTTGTCGCGGCGGTTGAGCTGTTCGCGGGTCCAGTCGATCGCCGCGCGCGCCTTCGGGTTGAAGTCCGAGGCGTATTGCATGCAGCCGTGCTCGTGGTTGCCGAGCAGCGACCACTCGCAGACCGCCATCACGCGGAGCAGGGTCTCGCGCGGTTCGGGGCCGTAGCCGATCACATCGCCGAGACAGAGGATCCGCGAGATGCCGAGCCGGCGGATCTCGGCCAACACCGCCTCGAGCGCTTCGGTGTTGCTGTGGAGGTCGGAGATGAGGGCCTGCATCGCGCGAAAGGGGCGAGCACGGTAGCCGCGCGACCGTGCCCGCGAAAGGCTCGCGCGCGAGTCGCGGCTATCATCCCCGCCCCCATGCGCAGCCCGCTCGCCGACCTCGCCCCCTGGCCGACCATCGCCGTCGCGCTCGCCCTCGCCGCCGTGGCCCCGGGTCAGGGCGCCCCGGGGGCGCGGCCGGCGGAGGCGGCGCGAGCCGCGGCCACGCCCCTCGCCGACGACAGCGTGCTGATCGAACTCGACGGGGGCCTGCGCATCACCGAGGGTGAGTACCGCGCGTTCCTGCGCGACGCGGTCGGCAGCGCGCGCCTCGACGAGCTCGTCTGGGACCGCTTGTTGGAGCGCGAGTTCGCGAGCTTCGACCCGACCCGGCTCGCCGAACGCGCACCGGGGCTCGCGGCGGCGCTCGCGGATCCGGACGCAGCCGCGGAGCGGCGCCTCGCGGCACGGATCGCGGCGGACCACGGCGGCGACCCGGAGCGCTGGATCGCGCATGTCCACACGCTCGGGCGTCGCCCGGCGGAGGAGCGCGCGATCCAACGCACCGATCTGCTGCGCGAGCTGCGGAGCACGGCGTTGATCGTGGTCGCGCGTGTCCCCGACGAGCAGGCGCTGCGCCGCGTCTTCGAACAGCGCCATGGGCGCGAGGGCCTCGCCGTCGAGGGCGAGCAGCTCTTCGTGCCCTTCCCGACCCCGGCCGAAGCGCAGGGTCACGATCACGGCCACGATCACGATCACGACCACGGCGCGAAGCCGCCCGTCGACGAGGCGACGCGCGAGGCGACGCGCGTCGCGGCGCTCGCGTTGCTCGACCGCGCGCGGAACGCCCCGTCGCTCGAGGCGATCGGCGGCGAAGCGCTGCGGCCGGGCTGGGACCAGCTCTACGGCATCGAGTTCGAGGACCGGGTGCGCGCGCTCGCGGCGGGGCGCGTCGAGC
>JADLHO010000195.1 GCA_020848735.1 Planctomycetota bacterium
CGCGCCGCCGGATCTCGACGGGCTCATCCGCCGCGGCGACCGCACGCGCTCCGGCGCCGAGTTCGCGCTCGCGGGCGGCGCGGCCCTCGGTGCACTCGGCCTGTCGACCGCCCAGCGCAGCGACGCGCCGCCGGGCCGCGCCGAGCAGCTCCTCGAACTCGCCGAGCGCCGCTTCCTCCTCGCATCGCTCCCGGCGACCCATCCGCTCGCCGCGCGCGCCCTCGGCATGCGGCTGTCGATCGCACTCGCCCGCGGGCGTCACGACTTCGTCGATGCGACCCTCTCACGCGGTCAGAGCACCGACCCCCGCCTGGCGCTGTTGCGGGGAGTTCGCGCCGCGCAATGCGGCAAGCTCTGGGCTGCCGATCGCGAGTTCCTCGCCGCGCTCGGCTCGCCCCAGGCGGCCGAGGACCCCGAGCTGCAATCGACCGCGCTGTGGAACCGCGCGTCGCGGGCGTGCGCGGCGACCCGCTGGCCCGAGTGTCGCGACGCACTCGCCGCGTATGTCCGCCTCCAGCCGGCCGATGCCGGCGCGCGTCTCGCGCTCGGTCACGCGTACGTGCGCTGCGCCATGCTCGCCGTCGCACGCGAGGCGCTCGGCAGCGTCCTCGAGGGCGCGTTCACGAACGGCGCGCTCGAACACGTCGCGAGCCTCGCGACGGCAAAGGGTCTGCCCCCCGCGCTGCACGCCGAGGGCCTGGCGCTCCACGCCAGCGCTCTCCTCACGCTGGGCGAGGCGTCCCACGCGGTCCGCGTGCTCGCCGCCTGGCTCGACTCCAATCCCGACGGCGGCCCGCGCCGGGTCGAGCTCCTCCGCCTCTCCGCGCGCGCCCTCCTCGCCACCGACCGTCCCGACCCGGCGCTCGCCGCGCTCGCCGAAGCCTGGTCCTCGACGAGATCCCAGGCCCTCGCGCACGAGCTCGCCTTCGCCGCCGCTGCCGCCGCCCGCGAGGCGCTCGCCGGCGCCGGCCTGAGCGGCCTGCGCACCGCGCTCGAACGCCACCGCCTGCCCTTCGACGCGCTGCGCACGCATCACGGCGCACTCGGTGCCTTCCTCTTCCTCAGCTTCCTCGCCACCCAGATCCGCACCGGGTTCAAACCCGCGCCTGCCTTCGGCCTCGACTGGAACTGGCTCAAGCTCGAGGGCGCCGACGCCCGCAGCGCCACGCTCCAGGCCTATTCCGCCCTCGCCCGCCACCAGATCCCCGCCGCATTGCGCCACGACCTCGCCGCGCAATCCGCAGGCGGTGCCGCCGTGCCGTTCGCGCTCCAAGCGCAGCTCTTCGCGGCTGCGCGGGAGGCACCGCAGGACGAGGTCGAGGAGCTGCTCGGAGCATGCGGCGAGGCGATCGCCGTCCTGCTGCGCGAGCTCGGGGGCAGCTGAGGACGGCCCCGCCGCCGCGCGATACGTGGCGGAACGCCTTTGCGAGAACCACCTCGACGGTGCCGCCCGACACGATCGCGGCGTCGGGTCGAGCCAGACCCGGATCCTGCGACGCTGTGCGACCGTGCTGCCGTTGAGGGCGATGCCCCTGCGGCAGACTCGCCGAGGGACCCTCGCTCGCAAGCCATGACACTCAGATCCGCCGGCCTCTGCCGACTCGCCGTCCGTTCCGCCCTTGGGCTGACTGCCGCAGTTCTCCTATCGCACGCGCCACCGGCCCAGGGCCGTTGGGTCGAGCGGATCGCGGCGCATCCTCCCGCCAGCAGCTCGGTCGCAGCGATGGCATACGACAGCCTCCGCCAGCGCACGGTCGCCGTGGTCGGCGGCGCGAGCTTCGCCTGGCAGGGTACGGACTGGGGCTTCCTCGCCAGCGCGGCAGGAATGACAGGGCTGGTTTACGACCCTCTCCGCGATCGGCTGGTGGGTGTCAATGGCCCGGCGCGTCACTTCTTCGACGGCAGCGCGTGGAGCCCCGTGACGATGGAGAACCCCGCGGTCTACGACGTGGTCTTCGACTCGGCCCGCGGCAAGGTCGTCGGTTTCGGATTAGCAGGGGAGGCCGCCGCGGAATGGGATGGCAGTCTCTGGACCCCGGTCACGGCCGGCACGGTACCTGTCCCCCGCCTGTTCGCCGGCTTCGCATACGACCCGCTCCGGCAGCGCTCGCTGCTGTTCGGTGGCGTGGCCGGCGGACTCGTCCGCAACGACCTCCTGGAATGGGATGGCACGGTCTGGACCGAGCGGACCCCGATCCACCGGCCGCCGGCGCGCGCGGGCGGCAGCATGGTCTGGCATGACGGCCTGCAGCGCATCGTCCTCTTCGGTGGCTATGCCCTGAACTTCGGCTCGCCGGTGTGGCGCAACGACACCTGGGTCTGGGACGGCAGCGATTGGCAGGAGCTCGTGACCACGGCGCGACCGCCGGCCGCCGCGAAACCGTTCATGGCCCATGACGCGGCGCGCAACCGCATCGTCTTGTCCTTTGCCGACACGACGGGTGCCCTGGACACCTGGGAGCTCACGCTCTCCGGCGCCGAGCCGCGTGACGTCGAGCTCGCGGATGTCGACACCGACGGCGACCTCGACGTGCTCACCGCCAATCAGGGTTCCCACGACCTGGGGCTCCGCCTCAATGACGGCTCCGGCGTTCTCGCCCCCGAACTCATCGTTCCTCTCGACGCCGCCGACCGGGGCCCTGTTGCCCTCGCGCGCGCCGATCTCGATGCCGACGGTCAGGCCGACGATGTCGCCGTGGTCTGCGAGACCTCGGCCACGCTGGTCCTCATCACCGACCCGACGGCCGGCACGCCCATCCGCAGGTCCATCGCCCTGAGCGGGCGGCGACCGGTCAGCATCTGCGGAGGCGACCTCGACGTCGATCCCACGGACGAACTCGTGCTCGGCTACAGGGGCGAGGTCTTCTCGGGAGGCGGCGGCCTCGCGTTGGTCCGCAATGGCGCCACCGTCATCGACCTCGGCATCCCCGCGCCCCATCCGACCAGCATCGTGAAGGTCGCGCTTGGCGACCTCGATGGCGACGGCGACGTCGACCTCGCCGCGATCGCACAGGGCCTTGCCGATGAGATCCTGCTCTTTGCCGGCGACGGCGCGGGAGCACTGGCTTTCGCCGGCGCGCTCCCGCTCGCGACCGCCGGACTCTCCCAGGGTCTGTGCCTCGACGATCTCGATCGCGACGGTCGCAATGACCTCGCCGTCGCGCAGCCGGTCCTCTTCCCGCCGGCCCAGACCCTGCGCGTGTACCGGCGCACCGGCAACGGTGCCTTGGCCCCGGGCCTCTTCGTCGCCGACCCCGATCTCGCCAGTCCCGGCACCCTTGCCATCGACCTCGCCAGCGGCGATCTGGAGGACGACTCCATCGCCGGCCTCCTCGCCCGCGTCGACCTCGCGCAGGTCAACGCCGGTAGCGGCACCCTGACGGTCCATCACGGCTATGCGGGCGGCACCTTCACGAGCACCGGCAGCCCGGCCACCGGCACCAATCCCATTGCGGTGGCGCTCGGCGACCTGAACGCGGACGGCTGCGACGACCTCGTCGTCGCGAATCAGGGCAGCGACGATGTCACCGTGTTGCTCACGTCAGCCCCCGCGCTCGCGCAGACCTATGGCACGGGCTGCGGCGGGCCGGCGATCGACGCGCTCGGCCTGCCCACGCTCGGCAATCCGTCCTTCGGCGTGCGGGTGACCAACGGTCGAGCCTTCGCTCCGACGGTGCTGCTCTTCTCGCTTGCGCCAGCCGACGTCCCGCTGCCCCCCTGCCGCCTCCTGGTCGCGAATCCGCTCTCGCAGATCCTGATCTTCACCAATGCCGGCGGTCAGGCCACCCTGCCGCTCGGCGTGCCGGCCGCGGGCTCGTTCCTGGGCGTCGACCTGTTCTTCCAGGCCGCGGTCTTCCGCGCTCCCGGCGGCGCCTTCGCCGACACCCTCGACCTGAGCGGCGCGCTCCGCCTGCAGGTCGGGCATTGAGCGCGGTGTGCAGCGCGGGAAAGGCTTGAACTCCCCCGCCGGCCGGCTCCGTCGCGGGCCGAGGCCCGCGCGGCGCCGTCTGCCACACCTGTCACTGCACGATGAGCGTCAATCCACGCGAGGCGGCCAGGGAACCGCTCGACTCCACGTGGACGGTCTGGAACGTGAACTCGACGCCGCGGAGCGAGGGCTGGTTCGGAACGGCCACGACCTCGGTCGTCGACAGACCCACCGGGATCTCCTTCGTCACCATGGTCGCGACATCGACCAGCAGCTCGAAGTTGGTCACCTGGGCGGAGGCGCGCTGGTTCGCCATGATCAGGATGGAGCTGATCGGGAGGCCGGGGGACGAGCGCACCGTGAAGGAGAACGTCGAATTGCCGACCGTCGGCTGACCACCCGGGTTGGGGAAGTTCTCGAACCAGTAATGGTTCGCGCCGTCGGTGGACTTCCCGTACGACTCCATCACGTTGTTCACGACGATGGCCGCCTGACCGAGGATGCCCCAGCCATTGGGGGGCGTGAACGCGACCAGCGTCCTGGCGCCGGTGCTCCGATCGAGCAGGGAGATCGTGCCCTCCTCGCCGACCGCGATGAAGTTGCCTCCCGCGCGATCGAGAGCCAGTCCCCAGGCGATCAGATTGCTCGCCGAGACCACGGTGGAATCGGTGGCGGGATTGCAGCCGTCCGGCCGGACCGTGTGCATCACGTGCTGGGAGAGCGTGGGGTTCGACGCGCTCACGTAGACGGTCCCGTCGTCGTCGCACTCGATGCCGAACGCGCGCTCGCCGGGCCACGACGCGATCAGGCACTCCTGATTGGTCGCGCCGTCGATCCGCCAGAGCTCACTGAGGCCGGCACCCGGAGACCCGGGGAAGGCGTCGGCGAGGAGGAGATAGCCATGATCGCCCGACGGCGCGAGCGCGAAGCCACCCATGGCCTGCGTGGGATGGAACGCCCCGGTCGGCAGCGGCGTCAATTGCGGCACCGGGCCGGAGATGTCGATGACCGCGCGGTTGGTCCCGGCCATCGCCCCCGTGGGCAAGGTGCCGCCGTTCTGGCCCGCGAACACGAGGATCCGATCGTCGGGGAGCACCGACACCAATGCCGTGGCAGCGGTGGTGGCGGTCCCCAGATCGACCACCTGCGTCCGATTGGCGATGACCGCGCCCGCGGAATCGAGGTGGAAGACCCACACCTTCAGGACGCCGGCCGTCGGAGCGCTCGGCTCGGTGATGGTCCCGACGATGAGTGCGCCGTCCGAGGAGCGACGAGCCAGCGACCAGGCACCCTGCACGAAGGCGCCATTGCCGTCCGTCGTGAGTTCAGCGGGCAATCCCGTGACGGGTGCCGCGGGCCCCACGCCGCTGACGATGAACAGACCGGGAACCCCGGGAAAGCCGGGAAACGTGGCGGTGCCGACGATCGCGTTCCCTTCGGGCATCTGCGAGAGCAATGCGCCGCCGAGGCAGCAGGTTGCGAGGAGCGTGGTCAGGAGCGATCTCTGCGGGTTCATGGTGCACTTCCTGGGTCTGCGTGGGTTCGGACCGGCTGACTCGGCTCCCCGAGGGATCGCCGCGAACGTGCGAACTCTAGCCACGCGCGGACCCTATCGGAAGAACGGCCGCCCGTCCTTTCCCCGCGGCCATTCACTGCCCGACGCATTCGATCGAGCCGGCCCCTCGTCGATCTGACGCATCGTCCGACGCCCGGCGGGGCGCATGAGGCTCGACGCAGCACCCTGTGGGGCCCCCAATCCGCGGCGCGTCGTCGAACTCGGCAATCGGGAGTGAAGCGGCCCCGCCAACACCTCGCGAACTTGCGATATCCAATCGCCCCGAAGGCGGGCGTCACCACGTGCGACAGGCAAAGCGCGACCGCGGATCACCCGGTTCGGTACGCCGAGTCCCCGACAATGACCCGGCCGCCGAAACCCGGCGCCTGGCCCGGTGAGGCCCGAGCGATCGCCGGTCCATCGCCGGGACCGCGATCAGGAAGACCGCGTCCGGAGTACGGCGCCGCGCACGAGCCGGACGATCGACCGCAGCTGTCCTGGTGCCAAAGCCCCCACGCGGGGCTATCCTCGCCCCAACCGCGAGCTCCCTGCATGCGCGTGCGACCGATCGCCACCATCGCCCTCCTCCTGTCGACCGCCGGCTGCTCCACCTGGCCCTTCGGCAAGTTCCACGAGGACGACCCCCGACCGGTGAAGCAGGTCGTCGAGGGCGAGGCCTGGGACGGGGTGCTCGAGTCGACGCCGCGAGATCTCAGCGAGCCGGCCACCGAACAGGCCCCGGATCCCGAGTACCGCATCGGCGCCCACGACGTCCTCCACATCGCCGTGCAGCGGCTGTCCGTCACGGCCGAGGGCGCCGTGCCGATGGGAACCCCCCCCGGCGCGGGCGTGACGCGCGTCGACGGGGCCGGCTTCGTGCAGCTGCCGTTCATCGGGCGCATCCTCGCCGCCGGCAAGACCCTCGCCGAGTTCCGCGAGGAGCTGATCACCGCGTACGACAAGGTCGCACGCGGTCCCGATGTCGTCGTGGAGCTGGTCGGCGCGAGGAGCCACCAGCTCTTTCTCGTGGGGCAGTTCCGCAAACCCGGCGTCGTCCCGATCGAACGCCCGATGAACGTGTTGTCGACCCTGGCCGCTGCGGAGGGACTCGCCGGCGACGCGGATCTGCGCGGAGCGCGCGTGCTGCGGGATGGCAAGCTGCTCCCGATCGACCTGTATCGCCTGCTCGAGGAAGGCGACTTCACGCAGAACGTCTGGCTGCAGCCCGGGGACACCATCTACGTGCCGAACGATTCGGAGCAGGTCGTCTTCGTCGTCGGGGAGGTCGGGGCCCCCGGCATGGTCCGCATGATCAACGGGCACCTGAACCTCAATCAGGCGCTGGCGGAGGCCGCGGCGAACCGGCAGGCGGGGAACGATTGGCAATACGTCCGCATCATCCGCTCGCTCTCGCCGACGCGCGGCGAGCTCATCGTCGTCGATTACCTCGCCATGCTCGAGGGACGGGCGCTGCCCTTCCCCCTGCGCGCCGGGGACGTCGTCTACGTGCCGCGCAGCGGTTGGGGCAACTGGAACGACGCGCTGAACGAGATCCTGCCTTCGCTCCAGACCGTCGGCGCGATCCTCAATCCCTTCGTGTCGTTGCTCGTGATCCGCGACCTCGCTCGCCAGGGTTGATCGACCGCGACGATGCGCATCCGCTCCGTGATCCTCGGCCCGCGGACGCGCCTCGGGCTCGAACTCGCGCACGAGCTCCCCGGGCCGCCCGCGGAACGGCTCCTCATCGCGCGTGACGCGAGCGACGCGGCGTTCCTGGACCGGCTCGGCACCGGAGCGACCGTCGTGACGATCGGCGAGCCACTCCCCCGGCTGCCCCCGCAGGGCGATCCCGTGGCGATCTACATCTGCGCCCTCGGCCCGGTGCACGCCGGCGACGCGGACCTCGCGGCGCACGCCGCCGCGGCCCTCCGCGACCTCGGACTCGTCCGCGAGCTCCTCGCGCAGGTCCGAGATCGCGCGTTCCACGTCGTCCACGTGTCCTCCGTGCTGGCGCGCGTCGGCCCCCGCCCCTCCCGTTGCTATTACGCGGGCTTCAAGAACCTCGTCGAAGGCATCCTGACCGACCTCGTCGCGGCGCACGCCGGCGGAAGGCTCTCCGTGGTGCACCCGGGGCGCCTCCGCGCCTCGCGCTCCGCCCTGCGGCCGCTGTCCCTGCTCGAGACCAGCTATCGCGGCCTCGCGCGCCGGCTGATCCGGATCGCCTCGCGCGAACGCGCGCGTCGGATCACCGTCGGCATCGACGCGCGCCTGCTCACGCTCGTCCGCTCGGCGACGGAGACCTGGCGTGCGCTCGTGACCTACTGAGCCCCGGGCGCCGCGGCTTCACCCTTCGACGCGGCGCCCTCGGCGCGCAGGACGTCGATCCACTGGTCGCCGATGCGCTCCCGCGTGAACCGCTGCAGATACGTGCGACGTCCGGCCTCACCCATGCGCCGCCTCGCGTCGGGCGTTCCGAGCAGCTCCACGAGGTGCCCGACCCAATCCCCGGCGTCGCGCGCGAGCAGACCGTTGACTCCGTGCACGACGACCTGGTTGTTCATCCCGATCGCGGAGCAGACGACCGGGAGTCCCGCGGAGAAATACTGGACGATCTTGAAAGCGCACTTGCCCTGCTCGAAGTCCTTGTCGAAGAGCGGCATGATCCCGACGTCTGCCGTCCTCAGCCATTCGCCCTCCTGATCGCGTCGCCACTGCAGTCGTTCGATGTCCAGACGCTCCGACCTGACCTCGGCGATGTCATGACCGCCGATCAAGCGCAGGACGAACGGAGTCGTCGCGAACGCGGCCTCGAGCTGCGGCACGAGCTCCGCCACGTAGCAGGCGTTGCCCACGTTGCCGATCCACACCACGACCGGTACCCGGTTGACGGCCTTCGGTCGACCGCCCGCCGGCGCGAGGTCGTCGTATCCGGTGGGCATCACCAGCACGTTCCTTTGGTATTGGCGGGCGAAGGTCGCGATGTATTCGTTGCCGGCGGTCGTGCGCGCGCACGCGGCGATGATCTTGCCGAACCGGTTCGGATCCAGCAGCAGCCGGCGTTGGAACACCTCATTGCTCGGCGGGTGCCACATCGCGTCGTCGAGATCGAAGGTGACGTTCCGCCGGAGTCGCGCGATGCACCGCTCGAACACGGGTGGCCCGAGGGGAAACACCTCGCGGTGGATGATGACCGCGTCGAACCGCCGGACGCGCAGGACCCTCGTGCACAGCCGGAGCGTGGCGAGGAGGAAGTGGACGATCTTCTGGAGCGTGGACCACGCGCCGAACCGCCGTCGGATCGCATAGAAGCGCTCCGACATGAACGACCAGACCACGAGGTCGATGCCCTGCCGCTCGAGATGCGCGCGGTAGGCCCAGATGCGATGGAAGACGGACGGCGCGCTCGACGGATACGGCGCGAAGCAGACCACACGCAGTCTCCGACCTTCGTGTCCGGGTGGTCTTGGCATGACTGAGTCGCACTCTAGCGGAGCACGGTTGCCGCGTCGCCCGCGGGGACGGTCTCGGGCGGGGCGATCCCGATGACGCGGATCGCGAGTGCGACGGTGGCGCTGGCCATCAACCGGTTCTGTCCACCGGTCTTCGGGTTCCTCCTCCTGGTCGTCATCGCGCTCCGGTCGAGCGAACTGCTCGGCTGGTACACCGTGGTGACGGTGTTCCATTTCGCGCTCCAGACGCTGCCATTCCTCGGCCTCACGCCGCTCATCGTCAAGGAGGCCGCCCGACGCCCCACGGACGCGGGCCGCATCTTCGCGACCGCGGTGGGACTCGCCCTGGCCGTGACCGCGCTGATGTGTCTCGCCCTGCCCGTCGTGCTGCACGTCGCCGTCTTTCCCGACGACGTGGAGACGGCCGTCTGGATCTGCGCCCTCATCACCGTCCCCTATGTGGTCGCCTATTCGGCCGAGCTGATCCTGGTGTCGCACAACGAGCCCCGCCTGCTGGGGTCCGTGCCGCTCGTGGAGAACTCGCTGCGCTTCGGCGCCAGCCTCGTCGCGCTGGAGCTCGGCTACGGCATCACGGCGCTGTTCTGGTTCATGTTCGCGGGCAGGGTGCTCGCCGCGGTCCTCTTCGCGAGCGCATTGCGGAACCGCGTGCTGCGCGGGCTGCCGATGCGCTGCGACCCGACCCTGGCCAGGACCTGGCTGGCCCAATGCCCCGTCTTCCTCCTCCACGCGGCGATGCAGCTGGTCACGAGCCGGGCCGCCGTCGTCGCGCTCGGCCTGGTCGGCGGCTCGATCGCGGTGGCGAACTTCTCGGTCGGCTACCGCGTGCTCGACCTCGGAACCGTCGGGCTGACGGCCTTTGCCGGAGCGGTCTATCCGGGCATGGCCAAAGCCGCGCTGGCCGTCGAGAGTGGTCGACTCCATGGCATCACCGCGATCGCCACGAAGCTCGCCCTGGTCATGGGGACCTCGCTCGCCATCCTCGCCGTGACCGGGTCCGAGCTCTTCGTGGCGCTGCTCTTCCCTCGCCAGTTCCCCGCGGCCGTCGACTCGATGGAGATCCTGGTGCTGGCATTTGCCGCCGCCGGCGTGCGCCTGACCATCTCCGCGGCGATGTTCGCGAGGGACCGCCAGAGGACCGACCTGATCGCGCTCCTCGTCGGCGCCGCGGCCTATGTGCTCCTCCTCGCCTGGTGGGTCCCGCTCTTCGGGATCGCAGGCGCCGCAGCCGCCACCGTCGCGGAGGTCGTGGTCCAGGTCGGCGTCCGGATCGGACTCGCGCGATCCGAGGAGCTCGCCGGGGGCATCCTCCGTGACGGCATGGGCATGACCCTCGCCATCTCCGCGCTCTTCCTGGCCCTGTCCGCCTCGACGTGTCTGTGGATCGCCAACCCCTATCTGCGGCTCGGCTGCGGCACGTTGTGCGCCGTCGGCCACCTCTGGGCCCTGGCGGGCTCGCGCGCGCTGCGCCATGAGGATCTCGTCTTCATCGGGCTCGACCGGATCCTCCGCCGTACGGCCGTGACCGATCGAGGCGACGCCCGCTGACTTGCGACCGACGATGCGCATCTGCCACGTGACGGACTTCCTCCCCGGTCTGCACCGCATCGCGGGCGGTGCCGAGCACGCCGTGAAGCGGGTGCTCGACGAGCAGGCCGCCTTGGGACTCGAGGTGCAGGTCGTGACGGCGACGCGCGAGCTCGAGGGCCCCGCCGCGCTCGGATTCCCGCACCGACGGATGCGACGGATCGACCGCTTGGCGCCGCGTCTGAGCTACGCCCTCAAGAGCCTCTACTTCCCCTTCGATCCCCTCGCGGCGCGCGATCTCCGCGCCGCATTGCGCGAACTCGCCCCCGACGTCGTCCACTTCCACAACCTGCATTTCTGCACGCCATCGATCATCCGGGAGGCGTCGAGACTCGGCCTGCCGACGGTCATGACGATCTACGACTACTGGCTGCTGTGCCCGTCGTTCATGCTGCTCACCGCGGATGGACGCCTGTGCGACCGCGGACATGGCGCGCATTGCGTCGACTGCGTGGGAGCGCGGCGCGCCCGGGCACTCCGGCCGCTGAAGCGGTTCCTCTTCGGTGCCCGCAAGCCGACCTTCGAGCGCGCGCTCGCCGCCGTCGATCGGCTCGTCGTCCTGTCGCAGGCCTCGAAGGAGCTGCTCGTCCGCCACGGGACGCACGCCGAGCGCGTCCACGTGGTGCCCCAATACCTCTGGCAGGCGGCCGCGGAGCGCCCCCTGCCACCACCGGCTCCGCCGGGCGCATTGCTCTACGTCGGCTGGATCGAGGGCCGCAAGGGCCTGCACGTCGTCCTCGAGGCGATGGCGATGCTGGCCGAACGGCACCCGACCCTGCACCTGACGGTGCACGGCCGATGTCTCGCCCCCGAGTACCGACAGAAGATCGACGCGACGATCGCCCGCGCCCGGCTGGCGGATCGCGTGACCTTCGCGGGCCCCGCCGATCGCGACGGGCTGCTCGCGGCCTTCGACCGTGCGTCCCTCGTCGTCATCCCCGAGCAGTGGGCCAACATGTCGCCGGTGATCCTCACCGAAGCCATGGCGGCCGGGAAATGCGTGCTCGCATCCCGGGTGGGTGGCATCCCGGAGTTCGTCGAGGACCGCCGCTCGGGCCTCCTCGCGGAACGCGACAGCCCCGCGGAGTTCGCCGAGCGGATCGAATGGGCGATGCAGAATCCCGCCGCCGTCCACGCCCTGGGCGCGGCCGCGCGGGAGCGCGCCGCGGCGGTGTTCGACGCGGCGCGCATCAATGCCCGATGGCTCGACCTCTACCGATCCCTGACACGTCCCGGGTCCGTATCGCCGAGGGGCGATGCCGGGCCCCGCGACGGCACCTGAGCAATGCCATGGACCAGCCCCGCGAACCGCGCCGACCACGCGCTCCGATCACGCTCCGGGACGCCGCCCTCCTCCTCGCGCTCGCATCGTGCTCGGGTGCCGACGAGGACGGTCCCGCCACGCCGTCCGTGGTCGGATCGTCCGCGACGACGGCCGGCCAGACGCGCCGTGCCACCGTGGTCTCTCCCGCGCTGTTCGGCGCCAATACGCCGTGGCACGACCTCGGCAACCACCTCGTGGAGCACGGCGAGCAGCTGCGCGACCGCTCGTTCCGGAAGCCCGAGGTCCATTGGCACGTGGTGACGCGCGGGCGCGCGCGAGCCAGCTTCGAAACCACGGGCGGTGCGCCCGGGCCACAGTGGGACCCGGCCTGTGCGCGGCTCGAGGTCTCGGCGGGCGACTCGGTCGCCGCGATGTACCAGACGATCGCCGGCGAGCTGCTGCCCGGCGACCACGAGCTCCGGGTCTGGAGCCGGGCCACCGCGGGCGATCCCGCCCTCAGGATCGCGCTCGTCGACGAGTCGTATGCCGAGCTCGCGCCTCCCGTCATCCGCTCGACGAAGTCCGATGCGTGGCAGCTCCACGAGATCACGCTGAGCGTTCCGGCGAACGCCGGCCCGGCGCTCATCGGCGTGAGCGCCCTCACGCCCGGCGTGGTCCTGATCGACGAGGTCCGTCTCGCGCGCGCCGGCGGCGCTCCCCAGGTCGGCGCCCGCGCGCGGCAGGCCCTGCGCGACCTCGGCGTCCGCTCGCTGCGCTGGCCGGGAGGGTCGGATCTCGACACCCTCGATTGGCGACAGACGCGCGGGCCACTCGCCGAGCGTCGGGAGCAGGACGTCCTCTATGGCGGCCCCCAGACTCCCTCCTTCGGCCTCCACGAGTTCCTCGACCTCTGCGAGCAGGAAGGGCTCGCGCCGGTGATCGCGATCAACGTCCTCGATTCCGCGTCGAGCGCCGCCGACCTGCTCGAGTACGTCCGCGGGGACCCGGAGACCCCGCAGGGCCGACTGCGCGCGGCGCAGGGTCGCGCCGCGCCCTGGAACGCGGCCACCCGATTCGAGATCGGCAATGAGCCCGCGATCCGGTATGCGGACGCGGGCAAGCTGGCGTCGGGCGGGCGCAGCTACGCGCGCCGCGCCAAGGCGATCGCCGCGGCCCTGCGGGACAAGGCGCAGGAGCTCGGCTGCACGATCGAGATCAGCGCCGCGTTCGAGGGCGCCATGCAGCTCGCCACGTGGATGGGCGACCGCGGGGAGAGCGTCGTCACGATGCTCGATTCCTGGAACGCCCAATGCGCCACGGACGGACTCACGGCCGTGGTGCAGGCGGTGCACGCGCACTACTACTCGTATCACGGCCACGCCGACGACGAACGAGCGCAGTTCGAGAACCTGATGGCGGCCGGGGCCGTGCTGACGCGCACGCTCGAGGAGAGGATCCGGCCGCACAGCGGCGAACTGCCCATCTGGCTCACGGAGTACCACGCTCTCGTCTCGCGCGACGACGTGGTCCAGCATCAGTTCTCGAAGGACTTCCAGTCCGGGCTGGTCGTCGCCGACATCCTCATCGCGCTCATCCACCAGGGCGTGGCCGTCGCGCACGTCCACAACCTCTCCGAGTTCGGCGCCTTCGGCCTGATGTTCCGGAACGGCGCGGACTGGCGGGTGCGTCCCGCGGGGCTGGCATTCCGGCTGATGTCGGTCGCCGCCGGCGAGCGGACGCTCGATCTGCGCGTCACTCCGACGGAGGCCCTCGAGCCCATCCTCATCCGCGGGGGGATCGGCAATCTCCCCCGACGGGTGAGCTATCCCAGGCTCGCCGGTCTGGCCACCGCGCCGGACGGCTCCGTTCGTCCCCGTGTCTTCCTGCTGAACCGCTCCTACGAGCTCCCGATCACCGTCGACGTGGAGGTCGCGGGCGTGGAGCTCGGCCCCGGCACGGCGACCTGGTATTCCGCAGACGCCGTCACCGCCGACAACGAGGGCACCGGCGCGCCTCGTGTGGAGCTGAAGACCTCCGAGGTGACGGCGGGGCGGACCTGGCGCATCGCATTGCCGCCGCACTCACTGGTGCGGATCGAATCCCGCTGACCGGGAGCCACCCGGCGGCAGAGCCGTCAGGGCACCCGACTCCCCCGCTTCGCGCGGTCCGACCTCGGCGCCTGCGCGCCGGAGCATCGCCGCGTTGATCGCGACCGCGGCCATCAGGGTGCCCGACAGGACGCCCAGGAGGATCGCGAACCGTGCCATCCCATAGAGCGGGTGGAACCAGCCCAGGAACATGTAGAGGACGAAGCCGATGAACAGCGTCTCGGCCAGCGTCGCGCACCACGGCGTGCACGCCTCGGCGCGGAGGACCCAGCAGGCCCGCAGACACCGGTAGAAGAAGTACAGGATCAGGATCAGGCCGATGACGCCGGTGCGCAGGATGAACCAGTAATAGAGGTTGTGGACGTTCTCGTAGTTGAAGTGGAACGAGCCCATGACCAGCGGCAGGTTCCAGAGCGGTTTGACGCCGTGTCCGAGGAGCGTGAAGTTGTCGCCCCGGATGATGTTGTGGATCAGCGCCATGCGATAGACCGCCGAGCGGTCGCGATTGAGCTCGTCCAGCGCCACCCCGCTCGGCACGCCCGAACCGCTCCCTCCGAGCAGCAGGAACACCGCCGCGGCGAGCACGGCCACGAGCAGAGCGCGCGCCTTGAACCGGTTCGGCAGGAACAGGAAGACCAATGCGATGCAGAGGCCGAAGCTGACGGTGGTGGCGCGCCGTGACGACAGCGCGATGACCCCCGCGCTCCCCGCGACGATGAGGCCCTGCCAGAGCATGCTCCGTCGCGAGGACAGGTTCCGTCCCCAGGCGAGGAGGATGAAGCAGGTCGTCAAGGTCAGGACGAAGAGCGACGCATCGTCGTAGATGAGGGAGCCGCGTTCGCCGCGCAGCACCCGATAGACCAGGAACCGGTAGCCGGCGATGGCGATGGTCGCCGCGGAGGCGACCGCGGCCGCCCGGAGCAGATCACGCAGCGCGATCCCGTCCTTCAGGTGGATGCGCGCGAGGGCGTAGGCGAGGTAGACGTACGTCCAGTTCTTGAACTGCATGTACGGGACCAGGAGCGCGATGCGCTTCGTGAGCCCGATGTCGATCTCGTGGAAGTTGTAGGCCTCCGGCGTCGTCGTGTCGGGGAACACGAACATGGAGATCCCGGCCGCGATCCCGATCCACCCCGCGGTCAGCGCGAGGGGCAGGAACAGACGGTCGCCGAGCAGCGGAATGGACCGGCGGATCGCCCCGGCGCGGTAGACCGAGAGCGCGAGCAGACCGCCCAGCAGCACGTCGACGGGATAGACCCCCGGGACCCGCAGGAAGGAGAGCCCATAGAGGATCGTGAGCTGGCGATCGGTGCGATCCTCCACGACGAGTCCCGGCAGGAACTCCTCGACGAACATCACGAGCAGGAAGAACAGGAGCGCGAGCCGCTCGCGCTGGGTGACGACGGCCCAGGCGACGAGCGCGACCCCACCGACGGCGGCATAGGCCTTCGGGCCGAGGCTCGTGTCCGACGCGATCGCGGCCACCGCGCCGAGCAGCAGGACACCGATCAGCCCCGTGGTCCGCAGCAGCGCCGTCGCCAGCCCCGAACCGGCCGCGGTCATGTCCGCTTCAGGGAGATGATGTGCTCGAGGCCGAGTCGGGCCCGCACGTCTTCGGGCGTCTTGATCGTTCCGTCGGCGAACTCCGAGACCAGCGCATAGATGATGCCGAGCACGAGGCCGAGCACCAATCCGCTGATCATCGCCATCGTGCGCTTGGGACCGATCGGCGCGCCCGCGTCACTGGCCCGCTCCGTGATCGTGATGGCATTGAGGCGACGGAAATCCTCGGACGCCATGGTCAGGACGGTCTCGCGCGTCGCCACCAGGGTCTCGAGGGCGCGCTCCTTGGCCTGGACCTCCCGGTGCAGCGCATGGATGCGCTGTTGGACGTCGGGCGACTTGTTGACGGCCTTGACGTATTCGTCGATGAGCGAGCGCGTCAGGGCGACCGAGGGATGCGACTCCTTGCCGTCGGCGACGAGGCGCTCCACCTCCTCCTGCATGCTCAGCACGCGGAGCATCATCTGCTCGATCGCGGCGGGGTTCGACAGCACGCCCACGATCGTCGTCGCCGCGCCGTCGCTACCCGGAGCCATCGACTCCCGCACCAGCGGCATCGCCTCCCTGCGGAGGGCATCGAGGAGCTGGCGCTCGAGCGCGGAGAGCTCCTTCAGGACCCGCTCGATCTCGAGCTCCAGGAACCGCGCGCTGCTCGACGCCTTCTCCCGCACGAAGTCGTTCCGGTACCGGATGTACGCGTCGACCACCGTCTGCAGCGTCTGCGTGCACTCCGCGCCATCCTTGGCGTGGTAGACGATCTCCAGGATGTTGCTGTTCTCCAGCCGGCTCGTCGCGAGGTTGTCGGTGACCGCGCTGACGGATGCGCCGAACGGATCGGGGGGCGTCTGCCAGGATTCGATCTCCAGCAGCCTGCCCATCGCGCGCTTGAGCTCCTTGAACTGGTCCATCAGCCATTCGATGCGGCCGATCTTCCGGGTCTCGTCGAGGCGGAGTCGCCGCACGACGTCCTGGATCAGGCTCGGCGTCTCGATCTCCTGCACGACGGTCTCGAAGAAGGTCATCTTCTCGAGGTCGGACCCGAAGGTGTTCTGCGTCCGCATCACCGGCGTGGCGGCGACGTCGAGATCGATGTGGAGCCTGGCCTTCGACTCGTATGTCGGGGCGAGCAGCCAGAAGACGGCGATGCCGATCCCGATCTCGACCATCAGGGCGATGAGCAGGATGGAGATCTTCCGGGTGAAGAGGGTGCTGAGCACCCCTTTGACCGGACTCATCGACGGCCCCGGTTCCCCGAGGGGCATTCCGAAGCGAGGGGACAGCGAGAGCACCTGTCCGCGCGGCTCCCGGGAGATCCTGGTCAGCTCGTTCATCGCTGCCGCCTCCGGCTCCGCGCCGTTTGGCTGGCGGAGGCCCGCTCGGATCGATCGCGGGTCGGGCGGTCCTTGGATCTGCGCGGCATGACTCACAGACGGCGATAGAGGAATCCGGGGATCGGATAGCGGCGCTTGTTGAGCACGACGCCCAGGATGGGCGGCGAGTCGATCCGCTCGAGGTAGGTCTGGATCTGTGCCGCCGCCAGCCGGCGATGCTCGACGACGAAGAGCACGCGATCGGCACATCGCAGCACGCCGAGCACGTTCGGCCCGTCCGCGACGCTGCCCGCGTCGATGAGCACGAGGTCGTAGTTGCCGGACACGCCCGCGAGGACCTGCGAGAGCGGTTCGCCGCGCGCGGAGCCGTCCTCGGCCCGCCGGCAGATCTGCGGTCCCCAGCTCAGCAGATCGAGGTTCGGCAGACCGGTGCCCGCACACATGGGACCCTGCCCCTCGACGGCCCCGCGCGCCGGATCCGCGACGAGCCGCGACACGCAGCCGCGCCGGTCGGGCGCGGCGTCCACGAGCAGCGTCCGGTGGCCGTGGATCTTCGCGCTCTGGATCGCGAGCCTGAGGGCGACGTGGGTCTTGCCCTCCCGACCCGCCGCACTCGTGACCACCGTCGCATTGCCCAACGGTTCCGCGGCGTCCTTGGCATGCCGACGGCGGGCCTCCGAGAATGCCACCAGCAGATCGTCGTCGTCGACGCGGCGGGCGATGCGCTGGAGTTTCGGGTTCATCACCGAGGGGACGTGGGACGTGGAGCGCGCGAGCGGTTCGCGCGACGATAGCGACGACGGACGCCGGCGGGAACCCGAGGAATCCGATGGTGAGCGGCGATGAGACCGGCCGATGCCAGGGAACGATCCGCGCTGCGCGGTGCGATCAGGGTTTGGCGCACAGGAACACCAGCTGCTCGCCGAGGCCGCGTAGCGGCGACAGTCGCCCCGAGCACAGATTCTCGACGCCGCGCTTTCCGGCGCGCGCCATGCGCGCGACGCGGAGCGAACGCGCCAGCGCTTTCAGGCCCTCATTGAATCGTCGGCTCTCGTAGTAGCCGGAGCTCGGCGCCGGAGACGCCGCCGGTCCGGCGGGCGCTGCCCGGAACGAGCGCAGCATGCCGATGAGGTCGAAGCCACGGGTCCGCCCGGACACGACGCGCAACCCGACCGCTTCGACCGCCGCCCTCAGCGTGCCCGGCGTGAAGAACGCCACGTGATCGTCGGGGCAATTCACGACCCACCAGCGGGGACCATGCAGCCGCCGGTAGAGGCTGTCGAAGTTCGGAGTCGAGATCAGCAGGGTGCCTCCCGGCCGGATCCACTCCGCCACGCGACGCAACGCCGCCATCGGCTCCTCCAGATGCTCGATGACCTCGAGGAGCGTGATCGCGTCATGGCCGCGGGGATCCGGAGTGAAATCGAAGAGCGACGAGGTATGGACGACGAGACCGAGTCGGTCGCGCACGTATGCGGCGGATGCGAGACCCAATTCGAGCCCCTCGGCCTCCCAGCCCCGCGCGGCCGCGACCGACAACAGCGCACCGGTCGCGCATCCGACGTCGAGCAGACGGCGACCGCCGGAGCGCGTCGCGCGCTCGATGCCCGCCAGGTAGCGCTGGTAGAGGGCGATCGCCCCCTCGTCGAACGCGATGCGCAATCGTTCGGGGTCGACGACGTCCTGCACCGCCCATTCCTGCAGACGCGCCTGCAGCACGGCCGAGGAGCTGCGCGGGTCCACATAGGCGAATCCGCAACGCGCGCACCGGACCGCCCGCGACCACTGCAGATCGAACAGGTGGATCGGCTCACGGGCCCCGCAGAACGGGCAATCCACCGCCCTGACGTCCCCGCTCATCGCGTCGACGTCGCCGGGCCGGGGACCACCTCGGGCTCCGGATCGGGCTTGCGGCCCAGGACCCAGAAACCCCCGGCAACGAGGTGCGCCCTCTCGTGCCGGACCAGGAGCTTGTCCAGGTACTTGAACGCGAAGGTCAGGCACCGGAAGCCGCCGTTCACGATGCGCCGGAGCGGCGCCGGGCGGTTCGGCACGAGCATCGCGACGACCATGTTCGCGCTCTGCAGCAATGCCGAGACGGGGCCGATCGCCACACCGATCTCCGGCTCCGCCAGGCCCGCGAACATCCGGCGCACGCCCTCGCGCGTGTAGCGCCGGTAATCGCTCGGATAGCCGTGGAAGAAGAAGATGAACGGCACCTCCGCATAGAGGAGACCGCCCGGCCTGAGGACCCGCAGCATCTCCGCGACCACCCGCTCCGGCTGGCCGACGTGCTCCAGCACGGCATTGCAGACGACCGAGTCGAAGGTGTCGTCCAGGAACGGGAGCTCATGGGCATCGCCGACCACGTCCACGTTGTGGAAGGGCTCGAGATTCAGCGTGATCTCCTCGGCGCTGTAACGCGTGGGACCACCGCCGACGTTCAGGATCAGGGTGCCGGGCCCGCGATGGTCGAAGATGCGCCTCGCCGCCCCGCGACGCATGCCGGGGTTGGTGTGGTACATCACGTCGGGCGGACGGAGCAGCCGCCGCCAGCCGCTCGTCGGGCGTGGCTTCCCCGGCGAGGGCTCGACGGCCTGGTATTCCGCGACCATCTGCACGCCGGTCGCGGTCTGCAGATCCGAGCGCAGCTCGCGGCGGCTGCGCTCCGACAGCAGGAGGGGCACGCCCGCCCGGATGCCGAAACGCGCACCGCATGCGCTGCACGAGAGACCCGCTCCGGCGACGTGGACGACCCGTCCCTTCCCGCATTCCGGGCAACGCAGCCGCGCCTCCAGGGCCTTGAGGCGATGGCTCAGTCCGAACGGTGGAGGGGCCTCGTCAGCCACGGTCGGGTTCAGGAGCCGCCACCCTCCGGCAGCGCGCGACGCGAAAAGCGCCGCAGGACCTCCCGGACCTCCGGCACCGTCAGACGGCGCCTCAGCCGCAGGCAGATCAGGATCGTATTGACCAGCACATAGAGGTCGAGGAGCGGGGAATACGCGCGCCGACAGGCCTCGCAATAGGCGATCTCGAGCTCCAGCCGTTCGGCGTCCCCGAGCTGGTCCCGGCCGACGAGCTGCACGGGGCCCGCCAATCCGGCGGGCGTGCCGAACCGCTCCTCGGCCTCGGGAAACGACGCGCTCAGGGCCGCGACGACGTTCTCCGGCAGCGGGCGATTGCCGATGATGCTCATCTCTCCGCGCAGGACGTTGAACAGCTGCGGCAACTCGGTGAGCGAGCAGCGCTCGATCCAGCGACCGACCCGCGTGTACACCGGGGACGTCGAGGGGATGTTCAGGAAGCGCGCGCCGTCGATGGGAACGGTGTCGCGATTCACGAGCCGCTCCGCGTTCTTGACCATCACGCGCAGCTTGAGGACCCGTGCCGTCCGCCGCCGGCCCACCCTTCGCGAGGAGATGTAGAGCACCGGCAGACCGCTGGTCACGGCGATCGCGGTCGCGGCGAGCACGAGCGTCGTCAGCCACAGCGGTGCCGCGAGGACGGCGAGCGAGAGGTCGAAGGCCCGCTTGGCCGGCGCAATCCCACGCACCGACTCGGGCGCCCCGTCCTCCCGCGGGACGCGGGCCGGTGACCGCCCGCGCGCGTCCTCGAACTCGCCCAGCGCCATCGGGCGCGGCGGGTCGATCAGCCGCTCCTCCTGAAACGGCGACGGACGACTGGGCTGGGACTGTCCATCCATGGGAGGAGCGGGCGTCGGGAGCGCGAGCGGGCGGGACAGTAGCGGCCCCTGGGAACGTCGGCAATGTCCGCGGGCGGGCAGCCTCGAAAGGAGATGGGACCTCCGGTCGAAGAGACCGGCACGCACCGCTCGGATCGGCGCGATGGGCAGGGCGTTGCCCGCGCGGCCCGACGCATCCTGGGCGCGGATCCCGCGGGACCGGCATTGCCGCGTCGGACCCTTTGGACCCCGCAGAGGGCCACGACCGACCTGTCGCGATCCTCCCATTCATGGGCCCGCGGGCCCGAGGATCGTCGCCGGATGCAAGGGGCCGAATGCGACGGATCGGGAGGCCGGAGCGCCTGCGTCCATCGCGGGGTCAGGCCGAGTCGAGTGACGCGAGGCGGTGCCTCGGCGAGCGTCACGGCGCAGCCCCGCCGCGACGGTTTCCCCCGGGCCCATCCCCACAACGGCAGCGGACTTTGGGAGCCTTGCATCCGGATCCCGACCGGCGCGGAGTCGCCCCGACGCGCCGAGGCATGCCCGGTCCGACCGGAACGCGTGAGCCGGGACGCCGCATTGCGCTGCCGCGATCCCGCGCCGAGCCCTTCGTCCCCCGCGACTCGGCACGGTCTGTCATGCCGCCGCGGACAGAGCTAGCATCGCCGCGCCTGCGCGCTCGGTTCACCTGCTTGTGGAAGGCCTCGCTCGCACAGCGGCACCCCCGCCCAGCTCGCCCCGACCTCTCACGACGCCCCCGACCGATGCCGATCCGCGCGCCGTTGCGACCGCTCCCGCCGCGCCCCCGGGCGGATGCATCGAGGGAGCGCGGACGATGAGCGGCGAGCCGCGCCCGACGCGCTGGTGGCGCTTCGTCACCTGGCGCCATTGGGGGGTCTTCTACCTGAACCCGGTGTTCGAGAACACCTTCGTGTTCTTCCACGCCTTCCTGCAGGGGCCCACCCGCTTCGCCGACACCGGGGTCGATCTCGCGCTCTTCGTCGTGCTCGTCATGTGCATGTCGACGTACGGCTTCCTGCTCAACGACGCCGTCGACTGCGAGCGGGACCTCGGCCACGGCGACGACAACGTCTTCGCCGGCCTCTCGACCCGGAGCTCGACCCTGGTCGTCGTGCTCTCGCTGCTCCTCAACCTTCCTCCGCTCCTCTGGTTCCGCGCCGTTCCCGGGTTCCTCCTCACCTGGGTCCTGTGGTTCGTCGTCACCACCGCCTATTCCCTGCCCAGGCCCTATCTCAAAGGCCGCGGCCTCGTGGGTCTGATCGCCGTCATGCTGGCGATGCGGACCTTGCCGACCCTCCTCATCCTGCTGGCCTTCGATCCCGGCGTGGATCCGGGCTGGTTCCTCCTGCTCGTGTATGTCTCGCTGCGGGGCTACACCGGCGACCTCGCGCACCAGCTCCACGACCTGCACGAGGACCAGAAGGACGGGATCGCGACCTACGTCGTGCAGAAGGGCGCCGAGGTCTCGGCCACGCTCCTCGATCGCTCGCTCGAGCTCGAGCGCCATGCGCTCCTGCTCGCCACCGCGTCGATGCTCTGGCAGGCCGCACAGACCGCGGGCTCGGGCGCATTGCTGGTCTTCCATGCGGTCCTGATGGCCGGGCTCGTGGGACTCGTGTTCTTCGCGAACCTCCAGATCCGCCGTACGCCGCACATCGATCCGCATCGCCCGGTCTACCCACACAAGGACGTCTTCTACCTCCTCCACAAGACCTTCCCCAAGGTGGCGCTCTCGCTGTACCTCGCGCTCGTCCTGGCGATCCTGGAGCCGGCCTGGTGGCCGGTGTTCCTCGTGACCGCCGTCTACGTCCGCGCCTTCTCCCTGAGCCGTTTGCGCGCGGCGCTCCGATTGCGCCCCGCCCAGAGGAGTCGCGGCGGTGATTGAACTGCTCCTGAAGCTCACGCTCTGGGCCTGCTGGACGACGGCGTACGTCCTCATCATCCGCCGTGCCCGCCTGGACCGGGTGCCGGCCATGCCGTTCCCCGCGACCTGCATGAACACGTCGTGGGAGGCCATGATGCTGTTCGAGCACGAGTTCGGCGGGCTCGGCTGGATCACGGTCTTCGTGTGGTTCGCGCTCGATCTCGTGATCCTGGCGCAGTACCTCGTCTATGCGCGTCCGCGCCAGATCACCGGCCTCGCCGACGAGGTCTTCTGGCCCGCGACCGTGGCGATGTTCGTCGTCTGCGCGGCCTTGCCGTGGGCGATCCACTCCGCATTCGACGACAAGGCCGGACTCGTCGCCGCCTATCTCCAGAACGCGCTGATGAGCATCCTCTTCTGCGAGATGCTCCTGCGGCGCAATGGGCTGCGCGGTCAGAGCGTCTACATCGCGCTCGCCCGGCTCGTGGGCACCGGGGTCGCGATCTTCTACGGCGAGCCCAGCGGCCCATTCCTCCTCCCCTGCTACCTCACGATCGTGGCGTTCGACACCGCCTACGTGATGCTGCTGATCCGGGTCGCGCGTCGGGACGGCATCCGCCTGCTGGGCAGGCTCTGATGGAGAGGCTCGGATGAGGATCGCCATCCTGGGCACGCGGGGCATCCCCAACAACTACGGCGGGAGCGAGACCAACGCGGAGATCCTCTCGCCGATCTTCGTGCAGATGGGGCACGACGTCACGGTGTACAGCCCGGACGAGCACCCCTATCGCGGCGACGAATGGAACGGAGTCAAGATCCGCCGGATCACCTGCCGCGAGAGCCGCTTCGGCATCTGGGCCACCCTTCTCTACGACTACCTCTGCCTGCGGGACGCCATCCGCTCCGAGTTCGACGTGATCCTCGAGCTCGGCTACGTGCCCTGCGCGCTCTTCTATCCGCTGTGGCGGCGCGGCACGCTCCTCTGCACGAACATGGACGGCCTGGAGTGGAGGCGCAGCAAATGGGGGCCGATCCTGCGGCGCTTCGCGCTGCTCACGGAGCGCCTGGCCGCCCGCCACAGCGACGTCCTCATCGCCGACAATCCGGCGATCCAGGACTACCACGAGGAGAAGTACGGGCGCACGAGCGAGTACATCTCCTATGGCGCGCGCCTGATCGAGGCTCCGGACCCCGCACGGCTGTCGGACTTCGGAGTCGAGCCCGGGGGCTACCATCTGCTCATCGCGCGGATGGAGCCGGAGAACAACATCGAGACGATCCTCGACGGTCATCTGCTCGCCGCGTCGAAGGCGCCCCTGCTCCTGGTCGGCAAGACCAGCACGCGCCACGCGAAGCAGCTCCTGCGGCGCTATGGGCGGGACCGCGGCGTCCGCTTCCTCGGCGGGATCTACGACTACGAGGTCCTCAGCTCGCTGCGCTGCCATGCGCGCCTGTATTTCCACGGCCACTCGGTCGGGGGCACCAATCCCTCCCTCCTCGAGGCCATGGCCACCGGCGCCTTCATCGCGGCGCACGACAATCCCTTCAACCGCGCCGTCCTCGAGGATCGCGCGCTCTACTTCAGCAGCGCCGCCGACGTCGCGCGCCTCCTCGGCGGCGAATACTCCCATCAGCGCGCAATCTGGGTGCCTGCCAATCGGCAGAGGATCCGCGAGCGGCACACCTGGCGACAGGCGGCCGAGCAGCACATCGCGGCGTTCGAGCGCGGCCTGGCGGCGCAGCGAGCGGGGGTCCGCAGCTCCGGGTGAGCGTCACGGCCCGCGCGGCTTCACCCCGCGAAGCGGATGACCGCCTCGAGCACTTCCTGCGGCGTGATCGAGTCCATGCACAGGTTCGCGTGGGGGCAGGTCGCGAGCAGGC
>JADLHO010000196.1 GCA_020848735.1 Planctomycetota bacterium
ACGTTTACCATTCCCGTTCCGATCTTGAAATTGTGTCCGCTACGGTCGAGGCTCGAGTTGGCGGCCGCCTCCTCACCGCAATCGCGGTCGACGGCATGGGGCACATCCGCCGTTCGTCTGAGGATCCTCCGCACCTGCACGGCATCGAGTTGCCCATTCGCCTGTAGGACGCGCGCCGCAGCGGCCGCGACCAGCGAGGAGGCCAGGCTGGTGCCGTCCGCGTCGAGCGGCGTGTGACCCGGTCGCACGGGGAGCATCGTGACGACGCCTGGAGCTGCGACGCCCACCGAGGGGCCCATGCGGCCAGCGATCCCCATGTCGCGCCGGAGCTTCGGCCCCGGCGAGTCCGGCGCTCCCATCGGCGGATTGTGACGTCCGAGGCGCAACCACTGGCCGTTCAGATCGCACGCGGTGACGACGAACGTGTCCGGGTGGGCGCCAAGCTCGTCCGCGCCGATCGCGACGCTGTCGAATGGAAACTCCAGATCACCCTCTACGGGGATGTTGTCCCCGTGCTGTCCAGACGAACAGAGGATTACGGCTCCAAGCTGATTGCGCCCGACCCGTGCGGCTTCCGTCAACACGACATCGAGCGGCAACGGCATCCCCCAAGCGCCGCTGCTCAAAGGTATGTACACCACGTCGGCGGCCGGCGTCGCCGCCAAGCCATTGTCCGCGGGTGCCACGGCACGGGCCACGGCGAGCGCGACGTCCATGGGCCCCAGATAGGATGAGTCCTTTGGGATCTCGATCCTTCGAATGAGGAACGGTGGTCCTTCCTGGCGGAGGCTGAGCGCCGAGAACAGAGCCCCAATCATCCGGTTGCCGTGCGAATCTCTCGATGGAGCGTGCTTCTCTTCGCGCGGGAAGGCCACGAACTCGATCGGTCCAACCCTGGAGTCCTCGGCGAACTCGAAGTCCTCCGTTCGATGGAATCCCACGTCGATCACGGCCACGACAATGGGCTGGCCTTCCGCCTTCGCGGGGATCACCCCTGCTGCTTCCAGCGCCCCGATTCGGCCCAACACCTCTATCAACGGGACGAGCGGCGGAGGGAGCACGGACTCCTCTGTTGGTGTCTCGACCAGCGCGAGCCCGCGGGACTTGGGCACCGGAGGGGCCCCGAACCTCGCTCGGGTCCAGATGGCCGTATCCAAGCCGACGCGCTCGGTGGAGCCGAGCTCTTCCCTCGCTGCGCCGCGCCTGCGAGCGATCAGAGGAGTCGAGCGCGGAGGTGCGCCTTCCTGCCCGGCGTTCGCGAGTGGAAAGGACACCAGTTTGTACCGCCCGATCCGTGCGACCTCCGTCTCCGAAGGAACCTCGGCGCCCTCCGCTGGCCGCACGCCGACGGCGATGTCCAGAAGCTTCTTATCCGGCGGAGGTGTGTTGTTGATGGAATGGCGGAGCTGATATCCCGGTCGCCCGGCGAGATGGATCTTCATGACGTGACCTCCCTCGCGGCGGCCTCGAGCAACCACGCAACGCACGCGTTTTCGGCGGGATCTCCCATGCTCGGCGCCCGCACGAAAGTTGCTTCGAGCTGGCGGAGCCATCTCCCCAGCTCGTGAAATCGAGCGCTCGTCGCCACTCTCGCGGCCGTCGCAAACAGCACTGGCGCAGCAGCGAGGAGACCTCCCGCCGGTACTCCGAGCGCCGTCGCGAAGCTCGCGCCCCGAGTACGTTCGTCAGACGCCTGATCGAGCGCGTCATCGATGCACTGGAGCCCAACGGAGAAGATGTCGTAGGCCCGGCGAAGGGCGCGCGCGCGGGAGCGTTCGCCCTGGGTGAGTAACATTCCGTGAGAGGTCGCACCAAACCAACGGAGCTTCGCTACGACGAAGCGGACATATCCGTCCGCGGGCAGCGTACCTCTGCCGAGACGTCGGGCGCGTTCGAGTGCGCGTCGCTCGACGGTGTTGGCCCAGGACAGCTGACGCCGGGCAGACGACGTCAGCGCTGCCGCGCGAGCGGGGGAGCTGGTCGCACGCGCGATGGCGGAAGTCCACTCGTTGTAAATCACCTCTCGGAGCCGTAGGATCGAGCTTGTCCGAGGCACCTGCCCATCGTCGACTCGATCGGAAATCAGACCGTAAATGGCGCCGCAGTGGTGCGCCCGACGATACGTCGACAGCGTCGCGTCGGATAGCCTGGAAACGCCAGGCAGGGCGGGATCCTCCGCCGCGTACCTCGGAAGATCGCGGTTCGGATCCATTCTTACGAAGTCCTCCCATTTGCCGTCGTCGGTCCGCGTGAGGCCGAGGCGATGAGGCAAATGGCGCGCTTCCTGCCGGAGATCGCCCGGGAGCGAGCTCAGAAGTTCCACAAAGGTGTCGTCAATCGTCGGGCGCATGACATCACCACATGTCCTGCCAGGCTTCCCACCAGCGGAGATCCTGGAAGGGAGTGTGGAGATCGGCGGCAATGAGGACCAGGTGATCGAGAGTGCGATCCTTGTCGTCGGGGGTGGCTTCGGGATCGAACTTCGTCCATCGCTCGATCCATTCGATCAGGCGCGTTCGC
>JADLHO010000197.1 GCA_020848735.1 Planctomycetota bacterium
GAGCCTCGCGGTGCTCTTCGACCCGACCGACGCGGACAGCGTCAACCAGCAGAACCTCGCGTTCTGCCGCACGCCGAGCGGCGCGTACGTGATCTACAACGACCGCGGCACGGCGACGCCCAACCAGGACTTCTTCACGGTGATCCGCGCGATGCGTCCCGATGGCACGGCCGAGGCGCTCGACTTCGGCGCCTTCACGCCCTTCGGCAACGGCGGCGGCAATTACGACTTCAGCTACGACGCCGCGACGAACACGCTCGCGATCCTCGACATCTACAACCGCCGGGCGCACGTCTTCGCCGTCAACGCGAAGCCCTATTACCGCTACGGCAGCGGCTGCCAGGGCAGCAATGCGCTCACGCCGAGCCTCGACCTGACGGGCACCGGCGCTCCGAACACGACGCTCGGCTTCGACCTGAGCAACGGCGTGCCGAACTCCGCGGGCTTCATCCTGCTCGGACTCGTGCCCGGCAACACGCCGCTCGCGGGCTCATGCACGATCCTCGTCGATCCGATCCTCCCCGTCTTCCTCGGCGCGGTGCTCCTCGACGCGCAGGGCGCGGGCAGCACCTCGCTGACGATCCCCGCCGGCAGCAGCGGCACGCAGCTCACGTTCCAGGGTGTGCTGATCGATGCGCCGTTGAACGTCTTCGGCCTCTCGGTGACGAACGGCGTCACCTACATCGTGCCCTGACGCGTGCCCGGACCCGCGCGACGGCGATCACGCCCGGCGCGCGGCGCGGGCCTCAACGCTTCAGACCGAGCTTGTCGAGCTTCGGCACGATCACCGCGCGGCAATAGCCATAGCTGCGATTGCCGCGGTAGAAGTCCTGGTGATAGAGCTCGGCCGCGTAGAACGCGCTGGCCGGCGTGATCTCGGTCACGATCGGCCGCGCGAAGTCCGCCTGATGACGCGTGCGCGACTCCTCGGCGACGCGCTGCTGGGCCTCGCCGTGCACGAAGATCGCGGAGCGGTACTGCGTGCCGACGTCGGCGCCCTGGCGATTGAGCGTCGTCGGGTCGTGCAGCTTCCAGAACCAGTCGAGCAGGGTCGCATAGGCGATGCGCGACGGATCGAAGCGGATCTGCACGACCTCGGCGTGGCCGGTGGTACCCGTGCACACCGCCTCATAGCTGGGGTTGGCGACGTCGCCGCCCATGTAGCCCGACTGGACGTCGATCACGCCGTCGAGCTGTTCGAGCACGGCCTCGACGCACCAGAAGCAGCCGGCGCCGAAGGTGGCGAGTTCCTCGGCGGCCTGCGCCGGCATCGGGTCGGCAGCGCGCGGGGCGGGGGACTCACCGGACTTCGACTCGACCTTGCTCATGGCTTCCTTCGGTGCTTCCTTCGGTTCGGTGACGCGCGACGCCTCGACGCCCGCTTCGCTGACGATCGGGGCGGCGGCGCCCGCGGAGGTCTCGGCCGGGCCGCGATCCTGCTGGGAACAGGCCACGAACACGGTGGCGAGCAGGGCGGCCCAGAGCCCGCGCCGGAGCGGCGCGGCGAGGCGGACGGGCGACGAGGACGCGGGACGACGCGGCGGCGAGGGACTCATGATCGGGGCGGGGATACGCCGCGCGGCGCGCGGCGGTCCCGCGTCGTAGGACGATCCGCCCCGCTTGTCGAGGGCGCGCGGGCGCTCAGCCCGGTGCCTTGACGATCGCGCGCAGCAGGTCGGTCGCCGTGAGCAGACCGACGAAGCGCCGGCCGTCGCGCACGATCAGGCGGTGCAGGCCGCGGTCGACCATCAGCTCGGCCGCCGCCCGGAGCGAGGTGTCCGTCGACACCGCGACCACCTCCGGACTCATCACGCTCTGGACCTCGGTGTCGGCGTCGCCGGGGAAGACGTCGACCCAGCTCCCGGCCTCCTCGTCCTCGTCCTCGTCGCCGTCCTCCGAGGCGTAGTGCGAGCTGGTGCGCTCCACCTCGTCCGGCTGCTCGGCGAGGAACTCGCAGAGGTCGCGCATCGAGACGACACCGACCACCGCGCCCGCGCCGTCGACCACCGGCATGCCCGAGATCCGGTGATCGGCGAGCAGGCGCAGGGCATCGCGCGCGGTCGCGGCCGCGTCGACGGTGACGACGTCCTTCTTCATGACGTCGCGGACTTCCAGTTCGGACCACGGCGAGCGTTCGGCTGTGCGCTTCATCGAAGGGTCTCCACATCCGGCGCGAGCCGGACCGAGCGAGGCAACGCGAGTGACTGCAGCGACTTTCACCGCGCGTGGCGCTCGGAGCGTCGCGACCCTCGGAGCACCGGGCTCAGTCGATCTTCTTCGGCGGTGCGACGACCGGCTTCGCGCCGTCACAGCAGCCAGTCGCCGTCACCGGCTTGCTCTCCTGGCAGCACGAGGTCTTGCCGGCCGGCTTCGTCACCACCGGCGGCTTCTCGGCGGCGGCCGACTTGCAACAGCCCCCGCCGCTCGCCTGGTCGACGCAGGCCGTGCCGCAGCCGCTCGCCGCCGTGGCCCCCGCGGGGCGCGCGCCCTCGCGCGCCACGACCGGTGGCAATGCTGCGAGCGCCGTCTGCGGCGACTTCGCCAGGGCGTCGAGGCAATCCTCGCAACAGAGCCGGACGAGCCGCGTGCCGACCATCACGTCGACGGCATCGGGACCGAGTTCGTGGTCGGAGATCACACAGGTCTTGCGCGCATAGCCGGCGCGCTGCGCCGCGTAGGCCTGGTCGTGGAGCCCTTCGACGATGGCGGCCGCGCGCGCCTGCGCGCTCGGCACGCATCCGGCGCAGCAGAGCTGCACCAGGGTGTCGTCGAGGACGAGCCGGACCGGCTCCCCCATCGCGCCGAGCACCTTGCCCGTGATGGGGCAATGCGCGAGCGGATACTGGGGGAGCTGCGCGGCGATCAGCGCGGCATCGAGCTTCGCGACGAAGGCACCCGGCTCCTTCTCGAGCTTCGCGCGACAGTCCTCACCGCAGGTCCGGAAGCGGCGCCCGGCCACGACGAAATCCGGCGAGCCCTCCGGCAGCGCGTCGCCCGAGACGATGCAGGTCGCCAGCGGATACACGGCCAGGCGGCGGTAGGTCTTCGGACTCTCCGCGGCGCGGGAGACCGGCGGCTCCTGGGACGATGCCGCGACCGTGAGCAGCGCGGCGGAGACGAGGGAGGTGAGGATTCTCATGGGTGCAGCCAGGGACCCGGCACGGGTCCTCCCCGTGCGCGGTGTGGTGGGTCGGTCCGGATCCGGGCCACAGGGCCCGACGTCGGAACAAGTCCAGGGGCGAAGGGGTTCTTTCTCGCGGTCCGATCCGGCGCCTGGAGACGGCGCTCACCAGAGACCGGCCTGCTAAGGTCCGCCCATGCCCGTGCCCCATGCCAACGCCGTCTCGCCACAGCGCCTCCGCCTGCGCTGCGAGCCGAGCAGCCTGCCCTTCGCCAGCACCGCGGAGATCGAA
>JADLHO010000198.1 GCA_020848735.1 Planctomycetota bacterium
CAGGCCGAGTGCACCGAGGGCCGCGCCGACCGCCAGCGCGAACTCGTCGCCGGAGCTCGTGCGGTCGGCGAGGCGGATGAGCCCGTCGAGATCCGGCGGCTCGAGATCGAGGAGGGCGGCGCTCAGCAGTGCCGCCGCGAGGTCGAGCGGGGCGGGTTTCCGACCGGCGGCGGCGACGCGCGCGAGCCAGTCTTCATGGTCGGCGAGACGCGGCTGCTGCGAGCGGGTGAGCAGGTGCTGCGTGGATTCGTCGAGCGGACCGCTCGTCCGGACGAGCTCGTCGAGCGTGCTGCGGAGGTCGCGCCGCGTGATCCGCGGCGCGCGCAGCGCCGGCATCGCGGTGAACTCGGGGACGAGCGGGGCAAGCGAGGGCCCGTCGTTCGCGACGCGGGTCGCGCAGGCCGCGCAGAGCTCCACGACCGCCGCCGGCCGCCCGAGGCCCGGGTCGAAGGGCCGCGACGCGCCGCTCTCGAGCGCACAGGAACAGGCGGCGCAGCTCGCCGACGGCTTGGTGAAGGAGACGCGGTCGGCGGTCACGTCCGCTCAGGCTAACGCGTCGCGTCGCGGGCGCAGCCGCTCATCTGGACCGCTCACTGAAAGGGATCGCGGCCCTCGCGGACGGTCTTCAGCTTGCCGATCCACTCGCCGTCGGTCGGGTCGAACTGCTGGGCCTCCTCCCAGAACATACGCGCCTCGTCGCGGCGGCCCTGGCGCCAGAGCGCGTCGGCGATGTCGCCGAGGGTCTCGTCGTCGCGCGCGGTCCGCGCGCGCTCGGCGATCTGCGGTGCGTAGCGCTCCGGCGCGAGCTCGAGCAGCTTGTATTGGTAACCGTTGTTCGGTTCGGACTGCCAGGCCTGCCAATAGGCGGTGATGGCGTCCTCCTTGCGCTGCGCGGCCAGGAGCTGCTCGCCGTAGAGCCACCAGGTTCCGCCGCTCGGCGCCGAGGCGACCTGGGCCTCGAGGTAGCTCAGCGCCGCACGGCGATCGAGTTCGCCGAGCGCCTGGACGGCCTGGCCGTTCGCGGGCTGTGCGGCGAGGATCGAATCGATCTCCTTGCGAGCCGCGGCCTGGTCACCGCCATTGCGGAGGGCCTGCACGAGACGCATGCGCATGTCGACGTTGTCGCTCGCGGTCTCGAGCTGCTTCCGCAGGCGCTCGACCGCCGCGGCCGGGTCGCGCTTCACGAGCTGGTCCCAGAGGTAGTCCTGCATCTTCCCCGCGCCGATCATCGAGTCGATCGCGGCGAGCGCCTCCTCGCGCCGATGCGCGGCGAGCAGCAGCAGCGCCTTCTGCATGGCGAGGTCGTCGCTCGGCGAGGCCATGTCGGCCGTCAGTCGGAGCTGCTCCTGCAGTCCGGCCTCCGGATCGATCTCCGCGAGCGCCTGCACGATGCTCCAATCCGTGGGGTTCATGCGCAGGCCGATGAGGAAGGCGTCGCGCGCGAGGGCCTTGTCGCCCTTCTCCTTGAGCGCATTGCCGATCCAGTGCGCGGTGTTCGCGTCGATGCCGTCGATGCGGAGGGTCTGGAGGAGGCGGAAGGCGCGCTCGGGCGAGCCGGTCTGCATCCAGGTCTGCATGACGATCATCGCCAGCTCGCCGGTCGACTGCGCATAGCGGCTGCGCACGAGCCCCGCCTGGAGCTGCTCGCCGAGCTCCGCGAGCAGGATGTCGAGCGCGGCCGCGTTGTCGGCGACGACCGTCGCATCGGCGACCGCGTCGGCGACCGCGGGGCCGCTTTCGTCTTCGGGCTGCGTCGCGCTGGCCTCCTCGGGGCGGACCTCGTGGCGGTCGGCGACGCTGCGCAGCTGCGCGAGCTCGGCGCGCAGGCGGGCGATCTCCTCGAGCAGGCGATTGGGGTCGGTCGAGGTCGAGAGGTCGGTGACGGGCGCGATCACCGGCGCGTCCTCGAAGGGCCGCTCCTCCGCTCCGGAGAAGAGATACGCGGGGATGCCGACCGCGGCGCAGCCCACGAGGAGACCCATCACGAACACGCTGCCCTGCATCGTGGCGAGTGTAACGGCGTCGTCGCACGCGGTGCTCGAACTGAGGAGGAGTTCCCCGGCCTCGAGGCGAACCCGCCTTGGGGCCGCGGGACTCGCGATCGTCGCGGGACGCGACGGGGCGGCACGCCGACGGACCGACGCCGTGGGTGGACGGGGCGGCGTCGGTGCGTGGGTCAGCGCACGAGCACGCCGAACTCGGCGCAGGAGGCCCAGGGACGGCCGCCGACCGCGCGCTTCGACTCGAGCTCCACGTAGCGCGCGCGCTGCGGTCTCGGCAGGTTCACGACCTGCTGCACGGGATTGGCCTCGATGTTGCCGAACTCGCCGTCCGCGATCGCCTCGGTCCAGGTGAGCCCGTCGAGCGAGGTGCGGAAGCGCCACTGCGCGAGCGTGCCGTTGCTGCCCTCGCGACGGGGCAGGTAGGTGAAGCCGCGGATCTCGTGTTCGGCGCCGAGATCGATCGCGAGGCGGTGGGGATGCGCCGGCTCGCGCGGGCTCCACTCGGAATGCCAGTGGGTCGCGGGGTCGCCGTCGATCGCGAGCGACGCGCTCTCGCCCGGGGCCTGCTCGCTGCTCACCGCGTGGATGCGCCAGCCCGCGGGCGCGAGACCGAAGGTCGCCGTCGCCTCGGTGCCGAGACCGAGGTCGAGCAGCGTCGCACCGTCGGTGGGGAAGCTGCGGGCGCGGATCACACCGCCGCTTGGCAGCGCCAAGGGACGCTCGTACCGCCGCGAATCGCCGGTCACGTCGCTGCCGTCCTCCGTGAAGCGGACGAGCGTGCCCGGGGCCCCGGTGATCCGCACGTTGCCCTCGCGGTCGCGCGCGATCCCCGGCGGCGCGAGCAGGCGCGGACGGCGATGCAGCGTGAACGACGCGAGCGCCGGCTTGCCGCGCGACTTCTCGACCCAGACGCGGAACGCGCTCGCGGTGACGGGCTCGAAGCTCGCGAAGCGCTTCGGCCCGATGGTCGTGCCGGAGCTCACGGGCGTCCACGCGTTGCCGTCCCAGGCGTCGATGCGGAAGCGCTCGACGCGCTGGCCCTGGTTCGCCACGTCCTCCGCGAGCACCGCGAGATCGACGCTGCGGGGCGAGTCGAACCAGAGTTCGCGCACCTTGTCGAAGTCCTTGATGCGCGCGCCGTCCGACACCGCGGCGCCGAAGGTGGCGCGCAGCACCGCACCGAGTTCGCGGAGCCGCTTCACGTCGTTCTCGTGGACGAGCCCGCGGCGGTCGGGCGGCACGTTGAGGAGGAGCTGCGTGCCGCTGCCCACCGCGCGCCGATGCAGATCGACGAGCTGCTCGAGCGGCTTCACCTGCAGGTCCTGGCTCGCATGCCAGAACCAGCCGGGACGGATCGAGGTGTTGGTCATCGACGGCCACCAGACGAGCCGCCGCGCCCCCGCGAGCCGCGCGCGGCTGCCGAGATCCGCGGCCTGGACGTCGAAGCGGAACAGGGACTGCGCGACCTCCCACGAGTCCTCGGCATTGCGATCGTCGTCGGTGTCGACCGGCACCACGTTCCACTCCGCGTCGCGCGTGTGGCCGGCCTCGTTGCCACACCAGCGGACGTCGGGACCCATCACGGAGATGCACGCATCGGGCTGCAGCTCGCGCACGGTGCGCCAGAGCTTCGTCCAGTCGAAGGTCGCGCGGTCGTCGCGCGGTGCATGCGCACCGTCGAACCACACGTCGTGCACGGGGCCGTAGCCGCTCAGCAGCTCCTTCAACTGGTCGATGAAGAACTTCTCGTACTCCGGCTTGCCGAAGCTCGGTTCGTGGCGATCCCAGGGCGAGAGGTAGACGCCGAACGCGAGGTTGTGCTCGCGGCACGCGGCGGCGACCTCGGCGACGATGTCGCCCTTGCCGTCCTTCCACGGCGAGTGCTTCACGCTGTGCTCGGTGGTCTTCGTCGGCCAGAGGCAGAAGCCGTCGTGGTGCTTGCAGGTCAGCACGAGGCCGCGCATGCCGGCATCGCGGAACGCCCTGCACCACTGACGGGCGTCGAAGTCCTTCGGATCGAAGAGCGCGGGGTCCTCCTTCCCGTCGCCCCATTCGCGGTCGGTGAAGGTGTTCATCCCGAAGTGGACGAACGCGGTGAACTCGAGCGCGAGCCAGCGTTGCTGCCGCGGCGTGGGTGTGACCCGGCCCGCGAGTTCGACGATCTGCTCGGGCGTCGCGCCGAGCGGGATCATCTGCGAGGGAGCGTTCTGGGCACCGAGGGCGGCGGACAACGCCGCGACGGCGGCGGCGGCGAGGAGGGGAGGCGAGGGCGATCGCACACGCATGCCGCGCATCGTCGGACGGAGTCCGTGTCGCGTCACGCGTCGTGATCGTGAGGAACGCCGAGCGCCGCGAAGGCGGCCCGCTCGTCGGCGAGCAGCGTGTCGCGCAGCGCGGCCGAGACCTCTTCGAGCCCGACGTCGTCGAGCTCGCGCGGGATCCGCACGCCGGCGCCGATCGACACGACGACCCGGGCCCGCGGCTTCGGCACGGCGAAGCGATCCCAGCTCCGGAGGCGCCACGCGGAGTCGGTCGCGAAGGCCAACGTGAAGATCGGCGCACCGGTCTCGCGCGCGAGCCAGGGCGCGCCGACGCGGAAGGTGTGGCGGGGTCCGCGCGGCCCATCGGGAGTCATGCCGACCGTGCGTCCGGCGGCGATGTGATCGGCGAGCACGCGCAGGGCGCGGGAGCCGCCGCGGCTGGTCGAACCGCGGTAGGCGAGGCAACCGAGCCGCTTCAGCACGCCGACCGCGAGTTCACCGTCGCCGCTCGGGGAGACCAGCACGGCGAAGCCGCGGTCGCGGAACAGCGCCGACGCGGGGAGCATGCGGCCGTGCCAGAGGACGAGGATCGCGGGACCGGTGCGGAGCTGCGCGTCGAGGGCCTCGCCGCCGCGGACCTCGAGACGCCAGCTGCGCGCCAGCATGCGGATGAGTCGCGGGGCGATGCGGACCGCGAGCCCGCCGGCGAGTCGGCGGCGCCAGTCGCGCAGGCGTCGACGCCAGGGCGCGTCGCGGCCCGCCTGGCGACGGGCCTCCGCGAGTCGCTTGCGGGTGCTGGCGTCGGTGCGACGCAGACTCGGCGAGGCCATGGTGCGGCGCTTCTACGCCACACCGCGCCGCGCGTCGCGAAGTCCTTGGCCGGACTCAGCCGCCGACCACGAGGCGGCTGACGCGCGTCGCGGCGATGCCCATCGTGTTCGAGCCCGGGTCGAGCACGAAGCCCTGCGCGAAGATCGGCAGGCCGTTGAGCGAGCTCAGGTTCGGCAGGCCCCAGATCCAGGTCGCGACCCCGTTGCCGGCGCCGCTGCCCGACGTGCTCGCGAACTCGAGGATCGCGGCACCGAGATCCACGCCGATCGGCACCGGCAGCGGATAGCTGCCCTGCAGCGGCGAGACCGCGAGCATCGCGGCGGCACCGCCGAGGGCATTGCGGAGCCCGATGCGGAACTCGAGCGCGCCGGGATACGCGGGCTGCACGTCGATCAGCGCGGGCACCTGCCCACCGCTGCCGGCGCTGGCCTGACCGAGGCGGATCGCACCCGGCCGCTCGCTGCGCAGCGTCGGCCGGTCGAAGGGCGGCAGACCCTGCGTGACGCGCGGATCGGTGAGGGCGTTGCGCACGAAGTCGTCGAGCGCGGCGCGCTGCTGCTGCGGGAGCCGGACCGCGAGGAACGCCGGGTCGAGGTTCGGGCCGAAGCGCTGGCCGACGCCGCCGTAGTAATCGATGACCTGCTGCAGGGTCGTGAAGCGACCCTGGTGCATGAAGTTGGTCTTGAGGCCGACGTTGCGGAGGCTCGGCACCTTGAAGCGGCCGGCATCGCCGGGCTGGTTGGTGATCGCCTGGCGCCCGCTGTCCTCCTGGACGGGACGGATGCCGATGTTGCGGAAGCTGTGATCCGTGAAGAAGGGCGGGCGGTGGCACGCCGCGCAGCCCGACTGTCCGAAGATCATCATCCCCTGCTGCTGCTGCGGGGTCAGGGCGCCCGGGTTGCCCGCGGCGAAGGCGTCCCAGGGTGTCTGGTTCGCGACGAGCGTGCGCTCGTAGGTCGCGATCGCCATCGCGATGCGCACCGGGGTGATCGCCGCGTCACCGAAGGCGCGCTGGAAGAGATCGCCGTAGCTCGGGTTGCCCGCGAGTGCGGTCGCGACGTCGCCGGGCAGGTTGGTCGCGAGCGCCAGCGGTCGTGAGGCGGCGAGCTTCGCGGTCACCTCGGCCCAGGTACGGCCCTCGTGCGCCATCTCGACGCTGTTGAGGATCGGGCCGAGCGATTGCACCTCGAGCGAGGCGCCGCCTTGGATGACCGTCTGGTTCGTGAGGGGATCGACGAGCGCCGCTCCGGCGCGGCCGTCCCAGAACTGCAGCGGGGAGTACTGGCTCGTGATCGCCGACTGGGCGGCGCGGCCGGTGACCTGCACGGACAGGCCGAACGGCGCCTGCGAGGTGTAATGGCCGTTCGCGTCCATGTGCACCACGCCGCTCGAGCCGCGGATGTCATCCGGGCTCGGGGCGACGCCATCGAGGCCGGGATGCGTCGCGAAGACCGCCGCGGCGCCGCCCGCGCGCGGGATATGGCAGCTGCCGCAGGCGACGGTGTCGGAGCTCGAGAGCTGCTCGTCCCAGTAGAGGATCTTGCCGAGCACGGCCTTCTGCGCCGTGATCGGGTTCTGCGGCGGGAAGGGCACGGGGGGCAGGGTGGGAGGGCCCTGGGCTGCCAGGGCGGCCGCGATCGCGAGCGCGACGGCGACGGGGAGGCTGCGTTTCATGGCGTACCGGACTCGATGGGCCGAGGGGGCGACGGCGGAGGTGCACCGCGGTGGGGCGGGCGCCCTGGTCGTCGGGGCGCGCGGAGAACGAGTCCTGTCGCGAGCTTGCCACAGGAGACGTCGAGAATTCGTCCCGCGCGGAACCCGTCCCGGATCCGGATCAGCGCCGCGGCTTCGCCTTGGAGCTCGGACCCTGCAGGTTCTGGCGCAGCACCCAGCCCTTGGGGTCGAGCTCCCAATCACGCGTGCCGACCTGGACCTCGGCACGGCCGTCCGTCATCTCGATGCGGCGGATCGTGTCGCCGACCTTGACCTCGATCGGCATCGGGAAGGGCAGGTCGTCGGGCGTATGCCAGCTCACGTGGAGGACGCCGTCCTTCAGCTCGGCGTCGAGCCGCGGCAGCCGGGCCTGGTGCAGGTAGAGGTCGAAGAACCAGCCGAGGTCACGCCTGGCGACCTGCTCCGCGATCTGCCGGATCTCGTCGGTGTCGGTCGCGCGGCATTGCGTGCCGTCGGTCGCGGTCTCGAACTCCTTGCGCGGATAGGCCCAACGGCGCAGCGTCGCGAAGAAGGCCTCGTCGCCGATCAGCCAGCGCAGCGAATGGCAGATCCAGGAGCCCTTGTTGTAGATGTCGTTGCCGGAGAGCGTGAAGTAGATCTGGTGGCTGTCGCGGTGCTCGCGGGGGGCGACGGCGCCGCGGTTCATGATCCCGCGCCGCTTCTCGCGCATCTCGCCGAAGTAGGCGTCCGTGCCGCGCTTCTCCTCGAGGTAGAGCGCCTGCATGTAGGTCCCGATCCCCTCGTGGATCCACATGTCCTTCCAGCCGTGGTTGGTCACCAGGTTGCCCCACCATTCGTGGCTGAGCTCGTGGTGGTGGAGCCAGTCGTAACCGTCCTCCTCGAGACGGAAACCATTGCCGTAGGCGATCAGCGTCTGGTGCTCCATGCCGAGGTGCGGGGTCTCGACGATGCCGTACTTCTCGTTGCGGAAGGGATAGGGACCGCAGATCGACTCGAGGTGCCGCACGTGGTCGAGGAAGGACGGCAGGGCCTTCTTCGCCTTGGCGGCGTGCTCGGGGAGCGCGAAGAACTGCACCGGCATCTTCGTGCCGTCGCTGCACGTGTACGTCGATTCGACGACCTCGAAGGGGGCGGCGTTGAGCGACACGCAATAGACGTTGATCGGATTGGCGACGTGCCAATGGAACGTGCGGCTGGCGCCGCGCTTCTCGTCCTTCACCAGCGTGCCGTTCAGCGCGACGACGAGGTCCTTCGGCACCGTGACGAAGATGTCCATCGTGTCGGGTTCGTCATCGGGCTGGTCCTTGCAGGGCCACCAGAGGTCCGCGCCCTCGCCCTGGCAGGTCGTCGCGATCCAGTGCGCTCCGGACGGGGTCTTGGCCCAGGTGAAGCCTCCCGTCCAGGGGGGATTGGTCGCCACGACGGGCTTGCCGCCGTAACGCACCGTGACCATGAGTTCGGCGCCCCGCTTCGCCGCCTCGGGCAGCTCGATCCAGATCCGATGCTCGCCGCGCTCGTGCTTCGCCGCGCGATCCGCGACCGTGACCTCGCGCACCTCGAGGGCGTCGTCGAGATCGAGCGCGATGCGGGTGCAATCGGCGAGCACGGTGGCCCGCATCGTCACACTGCCCTCGATCGACTGCCGCTCCGGGTCGACGCTCAGTTCGAGCCGGTAGCTCCTCGCGTCGTAGCAGCTCTGCTCCTGGATCGGCAGCGAGCCGGAGACGTTGCGCTGGGCGGCTGACGAGGCGGCGCCGAGCAGGACTGCCGTGGCGAGGAGCGTGCTTCGCATGGTGCCACGATTACGCATGGACGGGGCGAATGCGAGCGGGAGGTCGACGCGGCCTCGGGCGCGCCGTACCGTCGCGCCGCCCATGCGAACCGACCGCTGCGCTCTCGTCCTCGCCGCCCTCGCGGCCTGTCTCTCGTCCGACTGCCTCATGGCCCAGAAGCAGGAGAAGCCCGGCTACACCGACACCCCCGTGATCCCGGGGCAGACCTGGCGCGTGCACGACTCCGAGCGGCCGCACCCGCCGGTCGTCGACCCGGGTCCCGCGCCGGCCCAGGGCGCGGTTCCCGCCGACGCGATCCTGCTCTTCGGCGGCAAGCCCGAACACCTCGCGAATTGGCGGGGCGGCGGCGGCGACGCGAAGTGGGAGGTCGCCGACGGTGCGATGCAGGTCAACGGCAGCGGCGACATCCAGACGCGCGAGGAGTTCGGCGACTGCCAGCTCCACGTCGAATGGGCCTCGCCCGCGAAGGTCGAGGGCAGCTCGCAGGGCCGCGGCAACTCCGGCGTGTTCTTCTTCGGTCGCTATGAGGTCAAGGTCCTCGACAGCTACGAGAACGTCACCTACGCGGACGGCCAGGCGGCGGCGCTCTATGGCCAATACCCGCCGCTCGTGAATGCCTGCCGCAGGCCCGGCGAATGGCAGAGCTACGACATCGTCTTCCGTGCGCCGCGTTTCGACGCCGAGGGCAAGCTCCTCGCCCCGGCGATGATCACGGTGCTGCACAACGGGATCGTGGTCCACGCGCAGCGCGAGCTGCTCGGCACGACGAACCACCGCAGCGCGCCGGGTTACACGGCGCACGGTCCGAGCGGCCCGATCCGCCTGCAGGACCACGGCAATCCCGTGCGCTACCGCAACATCTGGGTGCGGCGCCTGGCCTCGGATCCCGCGCCCGCAGGCGAGGGGCGCTGACCTGCGTCTCGGGACCGCTCAGTTCCCGCCGCCGATCGGCGGGGGCGGGAGCGGGCGGGGCGGATTGGGGCGGATGATGGGCCGGATGATGATCGGGATGCCGCCCATGATCGGGTTGTCCACGCAGGCGATGCCTGGTCCGGACGCCGAGGCGAGCATCTCGGTGACAGCGGCCGCGACCGGGGCATCCAGGACGGTCGTGTAGCTGTCCGGGTAGATGGCAAACAGGCGATTGCCGTAGGCGTGCTCGGGCGTCGAAGCACCGAGCTTGACCGGGCGGATCGCCGCGAAGAACGCGAGGTCGCCGTCCAATCCGCGCGGCACGGTGAGACTGATCGACCCAAGGGAGTTGTTGGCGGGAAGCTCTGCGAGCGCGGAGCCGGCCGGCACTCTCGAGTGGAGTGCGACCCACTCGCTGTTGGTCGGCTGCACGATCTCGCGCCACGCCACGATCTCGAGCTGGTCCGCTCCGGGGTTGCCGGCACTGAAGTTCCCGGGAGTCCTGACGACGATGTCCAAGGTCACGTAGCCGGGGGAGTACGTGGTCTCGGCCGAGATGATCTCCAACGGCAGGACTTCGCTCGGCGGCGGGTGGTCCATCGCGCCGAGCATGTGGTACGTCTCGCAGAGGGTCCCGAAGATGAACTCGCCGCTGCCATCGCCGTCGTTGTCGACGAAGGCGTAACCGGAGCCGGCGGCGATGACGTGGTTGTCCGGCACGACGGTCGTGATGCAGGCGGGCGCGAAGATGTCGAAGGGCGAGCTCGCTCCGCCGTAGCGCATCCGATTGACGAGCACATCCGGCCGTTCGACGGCGTCCGCATAGCTGACGATCAGATCGCTGTAATCCACGCTCGGCGCGGTCGGATCCCAGATGCAGCGACCCGAAGTCAGGCCGCGGACGGGGCCACCCAGATGGATGCCCGGGTCGGATACCCAGACGGCCGTGCACCCTCCGGCGCCCGAGTAGACCTGGAGCTTGGAGAGGTGCTGGCCTGCCAGCGCTTGGGAGAGCGCGATCGCCAGGAACTCGACGCTGCCCGAGCGCACGCGTTCGAGGAAGGCATGGGTCCAGAACGGCGTATAGGGGCAGACCACGAGCGGCGCGCCACCGCTGCCCGGGAAGACGCAGAAGCCGTCGTTGCTCGTGCCATTGGCGAGCACCGCGATCTCCTCGATCCCGCCAGCCGTCCACTGCACGGGGCTCAGGTCCACGAGGTCCGACTGGCCGCTGATCACCGTGCTCGGTGAGCCAGCCGCGTCGTAGACGATGCTGACCGAAGTGCCGTCGCTGTGGAGCGCGGCGAGGTCGGCGGTCGCATCGCCGTCGAAGTTCCCGGCGGCGAGGACCTTGGCATTGGTCACGCTGGCGTGGCTGGACACGAGCGTGATCGAGAAGGCCGGGCTCGCGCCGGCCGCGATGCGGACGAGCGCGAGGCCGGCGCTGCCCGAGACCGCCAGGACGTCGCGCTGTGGACCGTCGAAATCGCAGAGGACGGCCATCGCCGTCACCGATCCGAGCCCGATGCCGCTCGGCCGGTGGTACTCGGAGTGGAGGCTCATCGCGCTGACGACGTGCAGCGTCGGGACTCCGTTGACCGTGCCGACGAAGGCGAGGTCGGGCGTGAGATTGCCGCTGAGTCGCAGGCCGACGAGGGCGCTCGGGAGCGGTCGCGTCGCGACCGGTTCGTCGAGCGGCCAGTCGTAGCCGACGCTGGGTTTGGTGGTCTCGGGTGGCCATTGGGCAGCCGCCGTTCCGACGAGCGTGCCGAGCAGGGCGCCGCGCAGGGCGCGGTCGAGGAGGTTTCGCATGAGGGGATGCGGTCGAGGTTGCGGGGCGAGTGCTGCGGCCCGCGCCGGAGCTTCCCGGTCGGACCGCGCGGTCTGTGTCCGGTCCGCGCGACGCTGCACGCCCGAATCGCGGGCGGCGAGATCTCCGTGACCTCGCGATGCCCTCGGACTTGACCGGCACGGCGCTACGCTCCGGCCCGACTCTTGCTCCTCTCGCACGGTGGACGCCATCCCGCAGCCCCAGACGCCGCGACCCGAAGCCCCGTCCGATTCCCCGGCGGGCGATCGCGCCATGGTGAAACGCGCACTCGCCGGCGATCCGCGGGCGGTGGATGGGCTCGTGCTCCGGCTCGCCTGCGTGCCGCGCTTCGCCCGCGCGCTGAACCGACGGGCCGGCGCGCCCCTCGACGAGGGGGATCTCGAGGACCTCGCTCAGGACGTGCTCGCCGAGGTCTGGCGCCGACTCGCCGACTTCGCGGGCCGCGCCCGCCTCGAGACCTGGTTCTTCCGCTTTGCCGACCTCGCGTTCCGCAACGCGGTGCGACGCGTCCGGCGGCGGGCCCGGCCGATGGGGATCGACGGCATGGAGGGCGACGGTCAACCCTGGTTGGGCGTCGACGAAGACCCCGGCGCGAGCTTCGATCGCGAGGACGCCCTGGCGGCCGTCCTCGAGCATCTCGATCCCGAGACCAGGGACCTGCTCGAGATGCGTTTCCTCGAGGAGCTGAGCCTGAACGAGATCGCCGTGCGCTGCGAGTTGCCGACCAATGCCGTCCGCGGGCGGCTCTACCGTGCGCTTGCACGGCTGCGCGTCGAGTTCGAGGGTCCATCCGCATGAACCCGGGGAAGGACCGCGCAGTCCTGACCAGCGAGCAGGCGGCTCTTCTCGAGCGCGTCGCCTGCGGCGAGCTCGCGCCCGACGACCGTGCGGTGCATGCGCACGCCGCGGCGTCGCCGGACTTCGCGGCCGCGCTCGACGATCTGCGCGTCGCACTCGCCGGCCTCGCGGAAGCGCGGCGCGCGTACCGGGCGGCCGTGGCCGAGCCGGAACAGGACGAGGATCGGCGCCTCGTGCGGGACGCGCTCCGCGGCGTCGTCGATCCGCGACCGACGGAACTGCGCCCGGTGCCCATGGCGCCGCGCTCACGCCGCCGGCTGATCGCGCTCGCCGTCGCCGCGCTCGTCGTCTCGGCGCTCGTCTGGTGGCGCGCCGGGAACGGGACGGACGTCCCGCCCCGCGAGATCCTCGGTGGTCCGCTCGAGATCCTCGTGCCGGCCGAGCCGCTCCTCCCGGGCAGCGTGCTGCGCTGGGTCGGCCCCGAACTCGCCGAGGGCCAGGGCTTCCGGGTCGAGGCCGCGGCGCTTGTCGGTGCGTCGGACTTGCTCTGGCAAAGCAGCGTGCTCCGCGCGCGCGAGTGTCCCCTCGCGGCGGAGCTCTTCGCACGCGGCGCCGCCGAGCTCGTGCTGCGGGTCGTGCTGCTCGACGAGTTCCGCAAGGTCCTGCGGAGCAGCGCCTGGGTCCGCTTGCCGATCGGCCGATGAGTCCTCGCGCGCGGCACGGCGGTTCCGCAGCCCTGCTCGCGAGCCTCTGGTGCCTCGCAGGTCCGTTGCCGGCACAGGCGGAGAGCGCGCCGCTCTCGGCCGAGGTCGATGCGTTCCTCGCCGCCGAGCCCTTCGATCCCGCCCGCGCTGCCGCGCTCCTCGAGCGCTGTCGTCGCGTGGTGCGCGAGCATGAGGTCGAGGCCGCCTTCCACTGGCGTCCGGCGACCCTCGCCCTGCGGCTCGCGCAGGCCGGTGCCGGGCTCGGGCATTCCGAGTGGCGTGCCCTGCTGCTCGAGTCCGCCGCGGCCGCGGCGAAGATCGGCAGTGCTCCCCACGCGGAGGAACTGAGGCTCGCGATCGCCGACGCGCTGCTGCTCGGCAACGCGGGCGATGACGCGGCCGCCGTCCTCGCTCCGCTCGCCGGCGCCTCCGGGCTGCGCGATCCGGTCGCCGTGCAGACGCTGCTCGCCGTGGCGCTCGACGATCAGGACGAGATCGTCGCCTCGCATGCTGCGCTCGAGCGCGCGCGGGCCGCGGCGGCCGGACGCTCCGGACCCGGTGCGGCCGCCGATGAGGACCTCGTCCACCGGGTCGCCGCGACCCTGGCACTCGCGAGCGGTGATCCGATCGCGGCCCAGCGCGAGTTCTCCCGCCTCCGCGAGGTCTCGCCGGCAGAGGCCGAGCAGCACGAACTCGCCGTCGCGCTCGCCACCGAGGACTTCGCGAGCGCGCGCGCGACGGCCGAGCGCCTGGCGAGACTCGCGCCGGATCTGGCGCACGCCGCCTCGTTCCACGGCATCCAGGCGCGTCGCCGGCTCGGCGAGGATCCGGCGCAGCTCGACCTGGAGCTGGCCGCGCTCGAGCTCGTCGCGCCGCGTGCCCTCGCGCGCTTCGTGGGGATCGAGCGCGCGTCGCTCGCGATCGACCGACACGAGCACGCCCGCGCCGCGGAATGGCTGGCCGCGCTCGCGCCGGACTTCGCCGCCGGTCCGCTCCGCTCCCGGCCGCTCGATCTGGCCTGGGCCACGACGCGTGCGCGCCTCGAGCTCGGCCGTCGCGGCGCGAGCGCGGAGGACCGCGCCGCGCTGGGCACGGTGCGTGCGGAACTCGACGCGGTCTGGAGCAGCCTGCGCCGGCGTTGGCTCGCGATGCCGCTGCGCCAGGATGGCCTCGCGTTCCTGCAGTTCGGGCAGCGCCGGGACGTCGCGGGCCTGCTGATCGCGTTGGACCTCCGCCTCGACGGCCCGCGCGTCGCGCTGCGCCGGGTCCTCGAGATGGAAGCGCAGGACTCGCTCGTGCGCGCGCTCTGGCAGGACCTCGCGGTCGACGTCGACGCCGTCGCGCGGATCGTCCCCGCGGACGGCGGGCTCCTGATGTTCCTCGGCGCGCCCTCGGGATCGCACGTCTTCGCGTGGAGCGCCACGGGCCTCGAGCACGCCGCCCTCGAGTCCGATCCCGCGCTGTTCCGCGAGGCGCGCGAGCAGTCGCTGGCCCTGGCCGAGACGGGCACGAGCGCGGCGCAGCTGCGCGCGCGCGGGGCCGCCCTTCGCGATCGCCTCTTGCCGCCCGCGATCCGCGAGCGCCTCGCGACGTGGCGTGAACTCGCGATCGTCGGCGGGGAGTGGGTGGGATCGCCCGCCTTCGAGGCCTTCGAACTCGATGGCGAATGGTGGGGCTGCCGCTTCGCGATGGCGCACTACCCCTCGCTCACGGGCGCCGTGGCGCTCGCGCGCGTGGTGCCGCAGGTCCGGCGCGAACCACGACTGGCCGTATTCGTCGCCGACCGACCGATGGCCGAGCTCGCGGAACGCGCCGGCTTGCGCGCGTTCGAGGGCGCACAGGACTTCGTGCTCGCCTTGCAGCGCGGCCTCGGCGACGAGCGGCTCGCCAGCGCGACGGGTGCCGAGGCGACGAGCCGGCGCTTGACGGACCTGGCCGCCGATTGCTCGGTGCTGGTCCTCGCAGGACACGGCCTGCGCGCCGCGCGGAACGCGTCGGGCTTCGGGCTCGTCCTGGCCGATCGGCTCTGGAGCTCCACGGATGCCGCGGCCGCACCGCTCCCGCCGCTGCTCCTCGGGCTGAGCTGCCGCGCGGCGGCCGGATTGCGACGCGGCGAGTCCTTCGCCCCTCACTTCGGCGGCGCGCTGATCCAGGCCGGAGTGCGGTCCTTCCTCCTCGCCGAGTTCGACCTCGCGGTCGCACCGAGCTTCGAGATCACGAAGGAGCTGCTCGTCGGTCTGCATGCGCATCACGGCCGCCTCGCCCATGCACTGCGCGACGCGAGACGGCAGCTGCTCGCCGAGGGGACGCGGGCTGCGGTCCACGACGTCCTGGCGCTCCGGGCCATGGCGAACGGTCTGGAGCCGCTGCCTTGCCCGGCGCTCCTGCCGCGCGACGAGTCCATGGGGCCGGGGTCGGCTGCGTGGGCAATCGTCATCGTGGGGGCGGTGCTCGCACTCTCTTGGCTCGCGGTCGCTCGGCTCGCCTCGCGACATGCCTCGCGTCGTTGAGGGCGCAGGTCGTTTGCGCAAATCGCGGGAGCTCGGGTGATGCAGCAGGTGGATCGGGCACCAAGTCCGTGAGTCGCAAACGCGACCTCACACGATGCCGCAACAATGCAATGGCGTCGTGGTCACGCACGGCGCCTTCTGGGCGCTGCAGTTCCCGCGCATGGCGCGGCAATCCCCTGGAGACCATTGCCATGGCCAATCGAGCCATTGCCTGCCTTCTGTTCCTCCTCGCGCCTCACGCGGCGATCGCATCGCCCGCAGCCAGCCGAGGCATCTCCCCGATCCCCATGCCCCAATCGCAATCCCCGGCACCTGCGGAGGTCTGCACGGCATTCGGGATCTCGTCGGGGTTCGTCCGGACCCTCGGCGTGCCCGCTGCCGGAACCGCCGATTGGAGCTTCGAGGTGGAGCTCGGGGGCATTCCGGTCGTCATCGATCTGTCGAGCTTCGACGTCTGTGCGCCGGGTTGCCAGCACATCGAATACGACGAGGCGACGAGCACGGTGATCGCGCCCGAGCCGTGCCCCACGTACCGCGGCTCCGTGCGGGGTTACCTCGACAGTTCGGTCGCGGCGGCCATCCTGATGGATGGCGTGCAGGCCTTCATCCAGTTCCAGGGATCGACCTGGTGCGTCGAGCCGCAGCGGCTGCAGATCCCGACCGCGGGGGCGAGCGACCACGTCCTCTATGCGGCGGGCGACGCGCTGGCGGTGCCTGGCGTCTTCTGTGATCCGAACCAGGTCGAGCCGGGAGACCCGGAGGGCGGCTGTCCGAGCATCGCGCCGCTCACCCGCGAGTGTGACGTCGCGCTCGATCTGGATCGGCAGTTCGTCAACCGCTTCGGTGCGGCACCATCCTCGTTCCGCGCGTCGCGGGCGGCGGCGCTCAATCTCATCAATGCCGCGAGCATGATCTACACGAGCAGCGTCAGTATCTCGTACCGCGTCACGGCGACGCGACTGCCGATCGTCGCGAGCGAGTTCTTCCCGCTGAACAATCCGGGCAATCCTTCGGCGGCCGACCTCGGTGCCTGGGTCAATTCCTACGTGGTCGCCTGGGGCAGCAGCCCCCTGCTCATGCAGATCCCGCGCAACCTCGTCCACATCATCTCCGGCAAGGGCGCGGCGCAGGGTGCCATCGGCTATGCGTACTACAATGGCATCTGCAATCCATCGCTCGGGTTCGGTGCGACGCGCGCCGTGCTGAGGCCGCTCGCGAGGAACGTCACCACGGTGGCTCACGAGTTCGGCCACAACTGGGGCGCGCGCCACTGCACATCCCCCGATTGCGGCATCATGTGCGCCTCCGCAGGTGGCTGCGTCGACCTGACCCCCGATACGGCCTTCGGGCAGGTCGAGCGCGCACAGCTCTGCGCCGGCCGGCAGGCATTCACGGCGTGCCTGCGCACGGCGGCCGCCGCGGCCTACTCGACCTTTGGCGCCGCATGCACGGGAGCATCCGGACTCCCCCGTCTCTCCAGCCAGGGCCGCCCGCTGCTCGGCGGGGTCTTCTCGCTGCTCCTCAGCAATGCCGCGCCGAATGCCGCGGGCGCGCTCTACGTCGGAGTCTCGAATACGAGCTACGCCGGGATCCCGTTGCCCTTCGACCTCTCGGTCGTGGGCGCGCCGGGTTGCCAGATGCTCGTCTCGCAGGAGCTGATCGTCCCGACGCTCCTCGACGGCCAGGGCGCTGCCCAGCTGGACTTCGCCGTCCCGAACGACCCCGCGATGCTCGGTGTCCCGGTCTACAACCAGGCCGCCATCGCCGACGCGAGCGCGAACGCGTTCGGCTACTCCTTCACGAACGCCGGGCGAGGACTCCCCGGCAACCGGTGAGTGGAGCTCGGCAGGGCGTCGGATCGAGCCCCGACGCCCCGTGCGTGACACGCGCCCCGCAAGCGACACGAACCCGCGTGATGCTCGAGTCCCGCGCCTCGACCCCGACTCCGCCCGAAACCGGCGGGACCCCGCCGAGCCCGGGGGAGCGGTGTGCCGGAGGCAAGGCGGCGAGCGTGCTGTGGTGCGGGGCGGGTCCCACGACTCCGAGGCGCGAGGCCGCCGGCGCGTCCGTCCCCGAGGAGCGGGCCGCGGCCGCGCGCGGAGATCTCGATCTCGCGCGAAGAGCCCTGCTCCGCGACGCCCGCGCGATCGAGGAGCTCGTCGATCGGTTGGCCTGCGTGCCGCGCTTCCTGCGCGCGCTGAATCGGCGCGTCGGCTCGCCGCTCGATGCGTCGTGCCTCGCCGACCTGACGCAGGACGTCCTGGGCGAGGTCTGGCGTCGGCTCGATCGGTATCAAGGCATCGCGCGCCTCGAGACCTGGGTGTTCCGCTTCGCGGATCTCGGCCTGCGCGGCGCGGTGCGACGGCACCACCGCGAGCGGCGACGGGCGGGGCTCAACCTCGACCTCGACGGCGTGCCCGACGCCAGTTCGGCTCTGCACGCTCGAGACGAAGCCGAGGAGCAGGAGCAGCTCATCGAGGGACTGCTCGGACGGTTGAGCGAGCAGGATCGCGAGCTCCTGCGCACGCGATTCCTCGAGGAGACGAGCATCCAGGAGCTCGGATCGCGCATGGGAGTGCGAGAGAACGCCGTGAGGACTCGGATCCACCGGGCCATCCGGCGTCTGAGGGAGATCTGGAAGGAGATGAGGCGATGACGATCGGAGTGGATCTGGCGGAACTGCCCGGCGACGCGCTGGTGCTTCTCGATGCGGTCGACGACGGGCGTCTGGAGGCGAGTGCCCCGGAGGTGCTGGCCTGGAACCGGCGCTCGCCGCTGTTCGCGCAGGCGCTTCGCGACCTGCTCTTCGCACACGAGCTCTGGCGCGAAGCCCGCGAGAGATTCGAGGCCGCGAACGGCGAAGCGCCGGCCGTCGGCGATCGCCCGATGACCCTGGAAGCGTTGACGAGATGCGGAGGGTTCGGGCCCGCGGCGACGCGGCGACGTCCGCGGGCCATGCATCTCGCGGTCGCCGCGCTCGTCATCGTCTCCTTCGCGGTCTTCCTCCGCGGTCCCTGCACCAGCCCCCCTCGGGAGCTGCTCGGGACGGGGATCGCCATCGACCCGCGGTCGTTCGCTCCCGAACTCGGTGGAACGCTTCGCTGGACGGATGCCGCTCTCGCCGAGGGCGACGCGTTCCGCGTGCGGTTGAAGCGGGGAGTGGAGATCCTCGAGCTCGCTCGGGTCGTCGGCACGGAATGGCGGCCCGAGCTGCCGCTGGACCGTTCCGAGGACTGCGCGATCCAGGTCCAGCGACTCGACGCGTTCCGACGGGTGACCGGGTCCTCCGACTGGTTCGCGTTGCCGAGGCTCGCCGGGCACTGAGGATTGCGGCTCGAGCCACGTCGACGGTTCACCGTCGGCGCAGGCCACGCTGCGGCGTGCCCTCGCCCTCGTCGCTTTCTCCCGCTCGTTCCCTCGTCGTCGGACTCCTCGTCCTCGGTCTCGCATCCTCCGCCTGGTTCCTGGTCCAGGGGTTCCGCGGGGAGGTCCCGGTCCAAGACGACCCGGCACCCGTCGCACCGACCGCCGCGGAGGCCGCGCCACGCGCTGCGCGCGTCGGCGAAGCCGCGCACGATCCGCGCGAGGCCCTCTCCGGGGCGAGTCCCGTCGGGGTCGCGGCACCTTCCGAGTCGGGCTCGTCGCCCGATGCGGCACCCCCGCGCGCGCGGCTCCGCGGGGTCGTCGTCGACGCCCGACGGGCGCCGGTGCGGGGAGCCAAGGTCGGACGGCTCGAGCAGCAGGATCTGCCCGCGGGCCTGGCGCTCGGTCTCCCGCGTGCGCTGCGCGAGTCGATGCGCGGTGAGGTCTCGACCGATGAGGCCGGGCGCTTCGAGCTCGCGCTGCCCGAACTCGGCGAGTTCGAGTTGATCGCCACGCACGATCTCCACCCCAGCGCACGCGCGAAGGGTCGCGCCGACGGACCGCTCGTCGAAGGGCTGGTCCTCGAACTGCGCGACGGCGGCAGCATCGCGGGCAGGGTCGTCGGCGCGCCCGCCGACGCCGGTGCGCTGAGCGTGGTCGCCGAGGAGATCGAGGCCGACCTCGTCGACGGAGCTGCCGCGGCGGTCGGCGCGGCACTGATCGACCTCGGCGGAATCGTCGAGAGCCTGGAGCTGCCGATCGGCGGGCGCATCGCACGCGTCGCGGCCGACGGGGGCTTCCGACTCCTCGGACTCGAGGCCGGCGCTCGCTATCGCGTGCATGCGTTCCGCGGCGGTTCGGAGCGCGACGTCGTCGCGCGGTGCACCGACCGGGTCGACGTGCGCGAAGGTGCCGCCGGCGTGGAGCTGCGCTGGCGACCGACGCTCACGCTCGTGTTGACCGTCCAGGACGCGGCGACCGGCGCGCCGCTCGAGGAGCTCGATGTCGCGTGCGGCCCCGTGCGGAAGGTCGAAGTGCTGGGCATGTCGATCCCGGCACCGATGCGTCGGCCGGTCGCCCAGCGGCGCTTCGCCAACGGCATCGTCGTCATCGACGGCCTGGGCATCGAGGACGGCAAGGACCCGCAGCTCTCGATCGAGGTGCGCGCGAAGGGGCACCGCACCTGGACGCGCGACGACCTCGTCGCCTCGTCGCCGGGCCGCATGGACCTCGGAGTGGTGAGGCTCGACGCCGCACCGATCGTGCGCGTGCGCGTGCGTTCCGGCGAGGAGGCGCTCGCCGGTGTCGAACTGGAGCTGGAGCCCGTCGAGTCCGACGACGAAGCGCCGCGCGGCGCGACGGTCTCGCACTCCGTGCGCTTCTCGGGTGACGCGAACGCGCCGTCGGCGATCGATGCGGCGACCCCCGGTCACGCGACGACCGACCGGCAGGGGATCGCGGAGCTCACGGCCGACTTCGAGGGCAACGCGCGGCTCGTGCTCCGTTCCCCGCGGCACGCGATCGCGATCGACGGTCCGTTCGCGCTGCCGTCGCGCGGCGTCCTCGAGCGCGAGGTCGCGCTCACGACCGGTGGCGCCGTGCACGTGCGCGCCCGTGACGGGCATGGCGTGCCCCTGCCGCGGGCGCGCATCCGCCGCGTCGGGCCGCTGGGCGACGACGACACCGAGACGGGCATCGCCGACGAGAACGGTGAGCTCGTCGTGGAGCGGCTCACGCCCGGCACGCATGCGTTCACGTTGCTCGAGGGTGAACGCGAGGCCGACGGCGGAATGAGCATCCTCGGCCTGACGTTCGAAGCGCAGGACCCCGCGGTCCGCCTCGCGATCGTCGATGGCGTGCGCGCCGAGCTCGAACTCGCGCTGCCGCTCCGGGGCAGCCTGCACGGCACGGTCACTCTCGATGGTGAGGCGCTCGACCGCGCCGAGCTGCGCGTGGTCGCGGCCGATGCCGAGCCGGTGGTCGATGCCGAGGCGCTGGTCGGTGAGGCCGTGGGGGCGATGTTCGGTGGTCTCGCGTCGGCGGGCTCCGGTGGCCGCGCGCGCACGGAGTCCGATGGGCGTTACGAGATCGACGGCGTGCCGGTGGGGCGACGCCGCGTGGTCGTCACGCACCGGTCGCTGGCGATGCCGGCCCACGCCGACGTGGTGATCGTCGAGGGCGACAACGTCTGCGACATCGCCATCCGCGCGACGACCCTGCGCGGCACCGTGCTCGACGAGAACGGGCGACCGATCGAGGGTGCGCTCGTGTCCGCGCTGCCGGAGACGGCCGACGCGGAGGCGAACGCGGCGGGCATGGACGAGGCGGCCGCGATCCTCGGCGGGCTCTTCGGCGGCGGCGATTCGACCTCGGGGGTGCGCAGCGATGCAGCGGGTCGCTTCGAACTGCGGGGATTGCGCGAGGGTGTGCGCCTGCGGGTGCGCGCGACGGCGCGGCTCCACGTCGCGGGTGGCGTGTCGACCGAGGCATTGCCGCCGGCCGGCGTGCGCGAGGGACTCGAGATCCGTCTCACCGCGGCGGGGCGCGTCAGCGTGACGTCGCGGATCGAGGGCGCGCTGACCGTCCAGGCGAGCTGGGCCGGCGGTGAACCCGCGCCGCCCGGCGCGGCCGGCGAACGCGATGCCTTGCTGAAGTCCGGCCGCGCGCTCGTCGACGGTCTGCCGCCGGGTCGCTGGCGCTTCGTGCTCGACGGCGCGTCGGGTGTCGCGGCGACGGCGCTCGAGCAATTCGTCGAGGTCCGGGCCGGCGAGACCGCGCGGATCGAGTTCTGACCCGGTTCAGCGCGCGGACTCGTCGAGCCATTCACCCGTCGCGACGGCGGTCGCGGCGAGTGCGGCGCCGAGGCCGCGCGCCAGGCTCGCCGCATCGCCACCCTCGATCGCGATCGACCGGCGCAGGGTCGTGCGGCGGACGCCACCCGGACCCACGATCGCGACGTCGAAGGCGACCACCGCCGCGTTGCGCTCGCTCACGTTGCCCTCGAACTCGCGCAGCACCACGCGCAGCTCGGCACCCTCGGCGGAGTCGCGGCAGTACCCGCCGCCGAAGAGAACGTCGTGCAGGGCCTGTTCGGCGAAGGCGGCCGGCATCGCGATCCAGCGCGCGAGATCGTCGTGGAAGAACTCGACGTCCGACGTGCGCAGCAGCATGCGGTCGCCGAGCTGGGCCTCGGCGCTCACGAGGATCCGCGCGAGCGGCACCGGCGCGGCGAGCCCGGCCGGCGCGATCGGCGGCATCGCAGGCGCGAACCAGCGCAGCGCCGGCGCGGGCGCCGGGGAGAGGCAGGCCCCGGTCAGCAGGAGGAGGGCGAGCGCGAGCGGGCGGCGGTTCATCGGCGGGTGCGCGGGTCGGGGGCGACGTCGCGGCCGCGCAGCAGCGCGCCGGGATCGCGTTCGAGGAGTGCCGCGAGTTCGCGGATCGCGTCGGCGGCGCGGCGCAGGGTCGCCAAGGACTCGGTCGCCTCGTCGCCGAGCGGTGCGAGCTCGTCGGTCAGGCGGCGGAGGGACTTCGCGACGGCGGGGAGGTCGGCGCTGCGCAACGAACTGCGCAGCTCCTCGACGAGGGAGGTGGCACCGCCGAGCGCGCGCTGCAGTCCGCCGTCGGGAGCGCGCAGCTCCGCGACCATCGCGCGCAGTTCGGCGCCCGTCGCGCTCGCGGAGTCGAGCGTCGAGCGCGCGCGTTCCTCGATGCCGTCCCAGTCGATGGCGGCGATCGCCTTGCGCAGCTCCTCGAGCGCCTCGCGCATCGAGCGCGTGGTGCCGGCGACGTCGGCGTTGTCGATCACGCCGTGCAGCTCGGTCGTGAGGTTGCGCAGCGACTGCACCAGTTCGGGCACGTAGACGAGCAGGTCCTCGAGCCCGCGCTCGAAGGTCTTCTGCGACGACGGCACCGAGTGCACGGTGTGCGCCGGCACGTCGAAGGGATAGCGCGGCAGCGGATAGCGCGCGGGATCGAAGAAGTCGGTCTGCACGAAGGCGACGCCCGTGACGAAGGAGCGTTCGATCCGCGCGCGCAGGCCGAAGGGGATGACCACGCCCTCGCGCTCGATCTCGCCCGGCTCACGCAGGCCGATCTGCTCGAGCTTCTGCACGTCGATCGCGGACTGCACCTCGAGGTGGTGTCGATCGGGAGCGGCGCGGATGTCCTCGATCGTGCCGATGGTCATCCCACGGAAGCGCACCGGCGAGCCGATCTCGAGGCCGGTGACCGGCTCGTCGAAGTAGCTGTAGGCGATGAACGTCTGCCGCTCGAAGCGTCGCGCGCCGAGCCAGACGGCGACGACGAGCAGGGTGCCGAAGCCGATGACGACGAACAGCCCGAGCTTCCAGTGGTTCGTGGGCGCGACGGGCATGGCGCGGACTTCAGAGAGGCTTCGAGACGCGGTGGAAGAAGGCGCGCACGATCGGGTGCGTGGCCGTCTCGCGCAAGACATTGGGATCGCCCTCGCCCACGATGCCCCGGGCGTCGCGGTCGAGGACGATGCAGCGCTGCGCGACGTCGAAGATGCTCTGCAGCTCGTGGGTGACGAAGACGATGGTCACGCCGAGGTCGGTATTGAGCGTCAGCAGGAGCTCGTCGAGCCCCGAGGCGGTGATCGGATCGAGACCTGCCGACGGTTCGTCGAGGAAGAGCAGCTTCGGCTCGAGCGCGAGCGCGCGCGCGATGCCGGCCCGCTTCCGCATCCCGCCCGAGACCTCCGAGGGCAGGAAGTTCTCGTAGCCCCCGAGTCCGACCAGGCGCAGGCGCCCGAGCGCCGTCGCCTCGATCGCCTCGCGCGAGAGCTCGCTCCAACGCCGCAAGGGGAGGGCGACGTTCTCGATCAGGGTCAGCGAGCCGAACAGCGCCGCCGACTGGAACAGGACTCCGGCGCGCGGCGGCTGGTCGTCGCCCATCACGATCGGCGCGCCGTCGATCGTGATCGTGCCCGCCATCGGCTGTTCGAGTCCGATCAGGTGGCGCAGCAGCGTGGACTTGCCGCAGCCGCTGCCGCCGAGGATTGCGAAGCGCTCGCCGTCGGCGACCGTGAAGTCGAGGTCGACGAGCAGGGGGACCCCACCCCAGCCGATGGTCACGCCGCGGACCTCGATCATCCGCGCAACGCGTTGAAGACCGTCGACAGCACGGCGTCGGCTGCGACGAGATGGAAGATCGTCGCGACGACCGCCGAGGTGGTCGACGAGCCGACCCCCGCGGCGCCCCCGCGCGCGGCGAGACCGCGTTGGCAGGCGATGAAGGTCGTGATCATCGCGAAGACCAGGCTCTTGCTCATGCCCTCGAGCACGTCGAGCGTCTGCACGGCGCGATCGAGCTCGTTCCAGTACGTGAGAGGCGTGAGGTCGAGAGTGCCGATGCCGATCAACATGCCGCCGACGATGCCGACCGTCATGCCGAGCAACGCGAGGATCGGCGCCACGGCGCCGAGCGCGATCACGCGGGGGATCACGAGGTGCCGGTGCGGGTCGAGCCCGAGCGTGCGCAGGGCGTCGATCTCCTCCGAGACCGCCATCGTGCCGATCTCCGCCGCGTAGGCCGCGCCGGAGCGACCGGCGAGGATGATCGCCGTCATCAGAGGCGCGAGTTCGCGCGTGAGCGAGAGTCCGACGAGGTCGGCGAGGAACACGTGTGCGCCGAAGCGCGCGAGCTGCTGTGCCGCCTGCAACGCGACGATCAACCCGATGAGGAAGTTGATCAGCAGCACGATCGGCACGGCGTCCGCGCCGGCGCGCTCCATCAGGCCGGGGACGTCCGACCAGTTCATCGAGCGCGGGCGCCTCAGCGCGCGCCCCATCGCCCAGACGAGGTCGCCGGTGTAGACGAGCACGCGGCGCAGGCCGCGCGCGAGTTCCAGCGTCGTGTCGCCGACCTGCGCGAGGATGGGGGTCTCGTGCGGCGCGTCCTTCAGGCAGCCGAACTCGCTCGGGCAGCGGTAGAGACGCAGCAGGCGCTCGAGCTCGGGCCGGGCCCCGACGAACTCGAAGGGCTGTCCGGCGCGCGCCGCGTTCGCGCGCACCGCGAGCAGCCAGGTCGCGCCCGCGCCGTCGACCGTCTCGAGCCCCGCGAGGTCGATCTGCGCGATGCCCGCGTGTTCCTTCACCACGTTCTGGAGCCTGGCCCAGCTCTCGGGACCGTCCTCGAGCACGAGGCGTCCCTGCAGATGCAGGACGGCGATCTCCGAGGGATCGCGCCGTGCGTCGAGGTGGAGGGCCGTGGCCATGGCGCGCGGATTATGGCGGCGCGGGTGCGCGAATCTCCTGCGGTAGCATCGCCGCGCCAGGACCCCCGCCATGACGAAGCACGCCACCGGCTATCTGCACGGCTTCACCACCGGCGAGCAGGACCGCCTGATCCGTCAGGCGCGCCAGCTCGAGCCCTTCATCCACGACCAGCTGCCCTTCCGCCGCGCGCGCGAACTCGTCGAGGTCGGATGCGGCGTCGGCGCGCAGACCTCGATCCTGCTCCGCTACTTCCCCGATCTCCACGTCACCGGCCTCGACCGTTCGGCGGAGAACCTGCGCCGCGCCGAGAGCTACCTCGCGACGCAGGCCTGGGCCGCAGGTCGGTACCAGCTCCGCGAAGGGGACGCGGCGACGATGCCCTTCGACTCCGCGAGCTTCGATGCCGCGTTCGTGTGCTGGATCCTCGAGCACGTCGGCGAGCCGCTCCGCGTGCTCTCGGAGACGCGCCGCGTGCTGCGACCCGGGGCGCCGATCGTCTGCACCGAGGTGATGAACGCGAGCTTCTTCGTCGACCCGTACAGCCCGCACACCCTCGACTTCTGGCGCGCCTTCAACGACCACCAGCTCGAGATCGGGGGCGATCCCTTCGTCGGCGCCAAGCTCGGCAACCTCCTCCAGGCGGTCGGCTTCCGCGACATCCAGACGACGGTGAAGACCTTCCACCTCGACAACCGGCAACCGGGCGAGCGCGCGGAGATGCTCGCGTATTGGACCGAGCTCCTGCTCAGCGCCGCTCCCGGTCTCGAGGCCGCGGGCAAGATCGGCGAACGCACGGTCCGCGGCATGGCCGACGAGCTCGTGCAGGTCGGTCGCGATCCCAACGCCGTCTTCTTCTATTCCTTCGTCCAGGCCCGCGCGCGCGCCTGGTGACGCGTGCCGCTCATCCGCCGCAGGGCGGGCGGTTCTCGCCGCAGCGCCCGCAGAAGGGCGTCGCGTCCGGCTTCACGCCATCGCCGCGGACGGCGAAGGTGCTCAGCTCGCGTTCGGCCTTGGCCTTGCCGCAGTTCGGACATTCGATCGCGGTCGCCGTCGCGGCTTCGCGTGCGGAGACGAGCTCCTCGAAGGCGTGATCGCAGTGGGGGCAGCGGTAGCGGTAGAGAGGCATGGGGATCAGGGTGTCGGTCGGGTCGCGAGCATAGGGCGGTGGCCCGTTCCGGAGCGACCCGAGTTCCGCGCGCGGGAGCGGCTGCGTCGCGCCGTAGCGCCGCTCGTACGGGCGTCGCAGGTCCCTTGCGACGACGGGTTCCGCGTGCCGGCATGGAGGCTGCGGAGGACCTGGAGCGCCTTCGGATCGAACTCGTCGGCCTGACGCCTGCACTCGATCGCGATCGGGGCAGCGCCGCGCTCCTCACCGCGCTTCGTGCGCCGAGAGCGGACGCTGCGCTGTTGCAGGTGCGCGTGAAGCTCGTTGAGGACGAGGTGCTCGAAGAGCTCACCTTCGTCCTTCGGTCTCGACTCCTTCCAGCCACGGAAGGCTCGGACCGAGCCGGATTCGAAGGCGTAGACGCGCGGCGCGGTCATGCGAAGATGCCGCTGCTCTGCACGAGGAGCAGCTCGAGCAGTCGTTGGAACGAGCGCCGTCGCTCCAGGCGGAACGACTCGAGGACGTCCTTCGCCCGGTAGGCGTCGACCAAGTCCTGATGGTCCGACTCGTCCGTCGCGATGAGCTTCACGCCCGGGAACTGATCGGCTGCGATCTCGAGCAGTTCGGCGGGGCGATCGAGGCGGCGGATCTCGTCCAACACCACCCGCCGCGAATCGCTGCGCGCGAGGGTCGACTCGGGATCTTCGGGTACCCGGCGGACGCTCGGCCGTTCGCAGTCGAAGCACTCCACGTCGGGGAGGCTCCGGCACAGCACCGTCTTCCCCGTGCGCCGTACTCCCATCCGCCACGCGACGCTGCGCCTGGCCCAGGCCGCCTCGATGCGTTCCTGCCACCAACCGCGTTGCCACATGCGGGTGGGTTTGCACCAGGGTGGCCTGAACGCAGGACTCCTTGCCCATGGTGCGCGGCGGCGCGACGGGGCTCACTGCCCCGTCACGACGTGCAGACCCGCGGTCGCGCTCAGGCCGAGCTGATTCGCGCCGAGGTCGACGGCGAAGGCCTGCTGGTACAGGTGCGCGCCGCGGAAGCTGAGCGCGGCGGGGATCGGGAGCGGGAAGCTCGCCGCACCGCTCGCGTTGGCGCTGGCCGCGAAGGAGAAGTCGAGGCTGGCGAGCAGGTAGCAGCCCGGCGCGCCGATCGCGGCGAGTCCGAGCGGCAGGGCCGCGCCGCCGCTCGTGGTGTTCGAGGCGCCGAGGATCAGCGCGAGCGGGGCGGAGGGCTTCGCACCGGCGACGTCGAGCGTGATCGTCGCGCCGAGCGCGGGAACGCCGCGGGCGGCAAGCGTCGGCGTGATGCCGTTGCCGATGCCGGTCGCGAGACCGAAGACGGTGGCGAGGCCCGGGATGATCTGGCCGCTCGTCGCGGAGGGCGACGGCGCCCAGAGCGTGCGCGCGCTGCCGAGATTGCTCACCGCATCGAGCGGATACACGAGCGGGAGGCCGCCCGCGGACGTCGCGTAGGTGCTCACGTCGATCACGAGGCTGTGCACCGTGCCGCCGAGGAAGGGGTCGTAGAGCCGATCGAAGGGGCGGTCGAAGGGGAGCACCACGTCGAAGCGCTGCGCGTTCGCATTCGGCGCGGGCTGCGACGGCAGCACGAAGACCTTGCGGGCGATGACGGGCGTCCGCAGGCGACCCGTGTTCGCGGCGAACGCGGTGATCATCGACGACGAGACGCGCTCGGTCAGCGAGAGCGTCATCGAGAGTTCGACCCAGGATCGCGGCCAGGTGCCCGCGGCGTTGTCGACGCGGAACGCGATGCCATCCGCGCTGAACGAGGTGTTGAGCCCAGGCGTGTCGATCCACTGCATCGCTCGGTGCGGGATGTCACCGAGGAGCAGGCTGCTCGAGGAGTTCGCGAAGCTCGCGCTCGCGCCCAGGGGCTCGATGCCGAGCACGCTCTGCGGCGCCGGGCGTGCGCCCTCGCAGCCGATGCCGTAGCTCTCGACCTGCGGGCGTGCGAGGCGTGCGGCGGCGACGCCGAAGGCCTGATCGATGCGCCCGGTCTCGAAGCCGATCGCGACGACCTCGATCTGGACGGTGCCCGTCGACGGCGCGCTGAACGCGCAGAACTCGTGCGTGTCGACGGCGCCCGTCGAGCTCGCGAGCACGCGGCCGTTCTGGGTCACCCGCAGGTCGAGGTTCGCCCAGAGCGTGCGCGACACGTTGCGCCGCGACCAGGCGAGCGCGGCGGTCCACGCCTCGCCGGCGGTGACGGCGACGGTCGTCGTCCAGACCGGCGTGGCGATGTCGACGCGGCCGCGCGTGATGGTCCCGCGGATCCGGTTCTGCGCGAGGTCGACGAGGCGGTCGTCGCGCAGATAGCCGCGACCGATCGCGGCGCTGTCGTTCGGGAGCGGATTTGGGCCGCGCGCATCCTCGAGCGTCGCGAGCAGTGCGGCGCGCGTCTCATCGGCGTTGGCGTTCGGCAACACCGAGCGGAACAGCGCCGCGGCACCGGCGACCTGCGGTGCCGAGTAGGAGGTGCCGCTGCGGGTGGCGAACGAGGCCTCCGCGTTCGCGCTCGGCATGTCGATCAGATCGCCGTTCGCGACGCAGGTCGGATACACGCGGGACGGCAGCCCCGGCGTCACGAGCGGACCGCGCGCGCTGAAGCCCGCGGCGGCGCGCGTGTCGTGCAGCACGGCACCGACGCTCACGACGTTCGTCGCGCCCTGGTAGTAGAACTGCGATCCGGGCTGATTGCCCGCCATCGCGGCGATGAAGACGTCGGCGAGGTCGACGCAGGCATCCATCGCGGCCTGCTCCGGGGAGAGCGCGTCGTTGGTGCCGTCGTACGAGATCACGGCGACCTTCGTCCCGTAGAGCGCCGCGTCGAGCGTGCAGTCCTGCCAGGCCTGGACCATCGTCGCGAGCACGGTGAGTCCACCGGCGATGTCCGGCAGCGAGTAGCCGACGACCCGCGACTCGGGGGCGTGCCCGTCGTCGGATTCCGGCAGCGCATTCCACTTCGCGCCGATCGCGACTCCCGCCACGCGTGTGCCGTGGTCGATCGGATCATCGGCCGGGAGGGCGCCGATGCGCCTGTTCGCCAGCATGCGCGAGCCGCCGATGCCGCCACCGGTCTGGTTGTTCGGATTGCCCTGCAGGAAGAAGGTGCGGTGCGGGCGGCCGATGCCGGCCATGTTCTCGTCGAGGCCGCTGTCGACGACGGCCACCGTCACGCCGGCGCCGCGGATGTTGCGGGCATGCACGCTGTCGGCGTTGTGGTTGGAGAAGTTGGTCGACGTGAGGATCGGCATGTCGCCGGGCGCGCGCGACGTGTTCTCGTGCACGGCGCGCACCTGCGGCAACGTCGCGAGCGCCGCGAGTGCGTGCGGTGGGAGCGACACGAGTGCGCCGTCGACGATCCACCAGCTGCGGAGCACGCGACCGCCGAGGGCTTCGAGAGCGGCGCGGAACTCCGCGCGCCGCGCGTCGGCGGCCGCCTGCACGTCGGCTGCGATCGCGTGCGTACGGGCGGCGTCGCCCGTGCGGATCGCATCGCGCAACGAGTCGAGATCCGGCAGGGTGCCGTCGAACAGGACGATGCGTTCGACGGTGGCCGCGCGCTCCGCTTGGGAGTGGGCGGCGGGGACGAGGATCAGCGCGGCAACGGCGGCGCCGAGGTGGGCTCTGGACATGCGGAACGGGCTCCGGGACACGTCCAGGGAGGATACGCGTGAAGGCGAGAGGCGCGCGTCATAGCGGGAGAGCCCCGCCGCGTAACGAGGAACTTCGACCGGGACATCCCGCGCTGCGATCGGGGATTCCCGACCGCGCGATGGCGCCGGCGCTCGGCGTCGGTACGAGGGCTCGCATGCGTCAGACCTTTCCCGTGCTCCTCCTCGCCGGTCTGCTCGCCGCGGTGCCGGCCGCGTGTGGCGCGGGCAGCGAACCGAAGTCCGCGGCTCCAGAGGATCCGACCTTGTCGCCGACTCACGAACCCGGCGGCGACGCCTGGCTCGACGAAGCACTCCGTGCCCTCGCCGACGAGCGGGCCGGAGCGGTGTTCGTCTTCGCGACGGAGCACGTCGTCCCGGTCCCGCAGCGGTTGGCCCTCGCGAACGGTCTCGCCGCGCGTCGGCCCCCGCTCGAGTCCTTCTGGATCGAGGGTGACGAGCGCCTGCGCCTCGCGGTGCTCACTCAGGGTCTGCGCCCCTTCGATGCGACGCGGGATGGACTGACCCGACACGTGCCGAAGACACCCGTCCCGCTCGGCGAGGCGGCGCCCATCCCCGCGCAGTTCGCCTGGAGCGAAGGCGGCGGCATCCGCGCGACGAGCAGCGAGGCCGGCGCGATGGAACTCGTCGTCGTGACGGCGACGGGAACCGCGATCGTCCGACCCGACGGCAGCGACGACGCACGCGTGCGCGCGCTGCTCGCAATGGCGCCGGCTGCGAGCGCCGTGCAGTGTCTGTTGCGCGCCAGCACGGGCCTGCGGCACAGCGATTGGTTCCGGCTGGCGCGATGAGCGCTGGTTGAAAAAGGCGCTCGGCCGCGCGTCCTCGTTCCCCGCTCCGGCCCTTCGATCTCGTGCGAACTGCTTCGCTCTCAGCCGGTTTCGGCGATCGGAGCGCGAGGGAGTGGTGCGTGTGTGGCCGGGAACGGCTGGACTGCGAGGGTGGTCCGCGGAGGGCGACAAGGCATGATCGTCACGGTTGAGATCTCGACCGTGCCGCAAGGTGCGGAGCGCTTCGAGGGGAACTGTTCGCATCGGGGGTGAGTCGCCAGGAACCGCTACCGCGCTTCGGTCTCCGCCGTTTGTCCTCGACGGGGCGGCACGCAGGAGACGGATGAGGTTCGAGGTCGGCACGTCTGGAAACAGCTAGCCGACCCACGGACCTCATGCTTCGTGCCAATCAGTCGTGGCTCGTGCGCGGCTGGTGGCATTCCCGGCTTCGTCGCTTTCCCCGCGAGAGGCGTCGTCAACAACATCGCATGGGAACCTGGCGTCGTCGAGGAAGAATGCCTCGACGAGTATCCCGCCCGAGGGAAATGTTCCAGCGTTGCCGGTGACTCGGCTGGACCCGCCTGTCCCGACTCGAGGTCGGCCGATTGGCATCCGAGAAGATCGCCAGGAGACGACAAGTCAATGAGAGACCAGCGCATGATCGGTCGCGAGCCGGCACTCCTTTCCTCCGTCACTCGAGCGTTTGGCATGGTGGTTCTCATGTGCGGACTTCTGCTCACCGGTCCAGCACCCTGGAGTGGGGCAGCATGCGTGTTCCACGAGGAGGAGTCGCCCGCGCTCCCGTGTCAGGAAGCGTGCACGTGCGTCTCGCAC
>JADLHO010000199.1 GCA_020848735.1 Planctomycetota bacterium
CAGGATCCACCTGCCGCCCAGGACCCTCTGTCCCGCATCGATGCCGAGCTGCGCCAGAGCGGCGATCTCGAGGCCCTCGCCGCGGAGTGGCGCGAGGGCAGCGTCGAACAGCGCGTCGCGCTCGCGCAGGCCCGCGGTGATCTGACCGCGATCGTCGCGGCGACCGAAGCGGCGACGACCCGCGAGCTGCGGCTGCAGCGCGCGCTCGCGCTCGAGATGCTCGGCCGCGTTCCCGAGGCACTCGCCACGATCGATGCCCTCCTGGCCGAGCCGTCGCTCGATCGCGAGACGGCGGCCGGACTCGAACTGCGGCGCGCCGAGTTGCTGGTCGCGACGCGCGAGCGCGGTGCGGCGCCTTCGGCGGCGACGGCGGAGGCGTTCCGGCGCGCGGCGAGCGCGGCGGGCGATCCGCACGCGGCCGCGGCCATCGGTCATCTCGCCGCGGCCTACGGCCTCTTCGACGTCGCGCTCGAACTCCATCGCCCCGGCGACGAGGACTCGCCGACCGCGCGCACCAACGCCCACCTGCGACGCGCGGGCTGGCTCGTCGCGCAGTCGCAACCCGACGCGGCGCGCGCCGAGTTCGCGGCCGCGGTGCGGCATGCGCCGCTCGACCGGGAACGCGCGTTCGCGCTGACGAAGCTGCTCGGTCTCACCACCGACCGCGACGCGATCCGCGCCTTCGCCGACGACGTGCTGCAGCGCCTCGAAGTCGCGAGCGATGCCGAGCTCGAGGCCCTGCTCGATGCCCTGCGCGGTCTCGGCGATGGTGCGGGAGTGCTCGCGCTCTTCGACTCCAAGGCGATCCTCGCGCGGCCCGCGCTCCAGGAGGAGATCGTCGCGATCGCGGTCGAATGCGGCCGCGCCGACGACGCGATCGCGCGCGCGCGGGGGATCCTCGAGCGGCGACCGCGCGACCATCGCCTGCGCGTGTCGCTCGCGCTGCTGCTGACCGATCAGCTGCGCCGCGAGGAAGCGCGCGCGGTGCTGCTCGCCGGTCACGAGGGCGCCTCGCACCGCGAGCTCCTCGCGTTGACCCAGGCGGCCGTCGAGCTCTCCGACGAGGACTCGTTCCGCGCCGGACTCGCGCGCCTCCGCGCGAGCACCGACGAGGCCGAGCGCGTCGATGCGCTGCTGCTCGAGGTGGAGGCGCTGCGCGGGCGCGGTCTCGAGGCCGCTGCGGCCCAGCTCGCGCTCGCGGCGCGCGAGACGGTGGTCGAGCCCGCGAACCAGGCGCGGCTCGCCGGCCTGCTCGAGAGCCTCGGGCGCACCGAGGACGCGATCGCCCTCTACCGCACGCTCCTCGCCGCTCGGCCGAGCGAGGACCTCGCGCTGCGCCTCGGCTGGTTGCTCTCCCTCGGCAAGGACGCCGAACAGCGCAAGGAGTCGCAGCGCCTCTTCCGCGAGGTCTGGCTCGGCGCCGGCAGCATCGCGCGCCGCGCGCAGGCCGAGGAGAAGGTGCTCGACCTCGCCGCACGCGAGGGCACGCTCGCCGATCTCGCGCTCGAACTCGAGGCCGCGCTCGCCGACCCGGCGACGCCGCAGCGCGACCAGAAGCGCGAGGCGCTCGTGAAGATCTGGACGCGCGCGCACGACACCTTCGGCGCGCGCGACGTGCTGCTGCAATGGGCGCGCGAGGAGCCGACGCGCGAGATCGAGGCCTGGCAGGCGATCGCGCAGGTCTGCCTCGAGACCGACGACTACCGCGGTCAGGAGAAGGCCCTGCGTCACCTGATGCAGATCGATCCCGCCGACGAACTCGAGTACCGCCAGCAGCTCGTGCTCGCGTTCCTCGAACGCGGGCGCGCGGGCGACGCACGCGCGGTCATCCGCGAGATGCTCGGACGCGGCGGTGACGGCGACGCGGTGGCGTTGGAGTTCGCCGCCGGCATCTATGCGCTCGCCGGGCGGCCCCGCGACGCGGCACGGCTCTATCGGCGCGCCTACGCCGTCCATCCCGATCGCATCGAGACGCTCCTGCTCTGGGCGAACGCGATGTCCGCGCAGCAGCGCGGCAACGAGGCGATCGGCGTGTTCCTCGATCTCCTCACGAGAGACGTCGTCGACGACCTCTTCCTGATCGGCGTCGACGGCCTCCTCAACCTCTCGGCCCCGCGCGAGGCCCTGCAGTTCGCCGAGCGCGCGCTGCGTCGTCGCATCGCCGCGGACCCGAACCGCGTGTTCCTGCAGCGCGCCCTCCAGGACGTGCTCGATCAGCTCGGCGATCGCAGCGGCCGTCTCGCCGTGCTCGAGGAGACGGTGCTCTGCGCGGGCCAGCAGCGTTCGGCATGGTTGCGCGAGGCGATGGAGGAAGCCGCGCAGGAGAAGGCCTGGCCGCGTTACCTCGGCCACGCACGCGCGCTGCTGCGCTCGGGCGACGAGGTGCCGCCGACGGTCTTCGTCGAGATCGGCGAGGCGCTGCTCGCGGCGAACGACCTGCCCGGCGCCGAACGCGCCTTCGCGCGCGCCCGTCTCGCCCCGGACTTCGCCGCGATCGAGCGACGCGTCGCGGGCGCCTACGAGAAGGCCCGGCGCTTCGAGGATGCCGAGCGCATCCTGCGGGCGGCCTTGCGCCGCGCCCCCGACGACCCCGCGGCGATCTTCGCGGTCGCACGGCTCGCCGAGCAGCGCGGTGCGCGCGAGGACGCGCTGAAGCTCTGGAGCGACGTCGCCGTCACCCTGCTCCGCAACGAGACCTTCGCCAAGGCGGAGGAGCGCCCGCGCGCGGTGGCGCGCAACCGCCGCGACGACGGCCCCGACGCCGAGTCCGCCTTCGTCGGCGTGCTGCGCACCGCGCGCGCCCCGCTCGAGGCGCGCACCGTGCGCGACGTGATCTTCGCGCGCCTCGACGGTCGTGAACCGCTCGACGCCGCCGCGCGACGCACGTTGACCGGCCGCCTCTCCCGGCTCTCGAACGCGGTCGGCGATGCCGAGGCGCGGCGCCGCGCACGCGAGGTCGAGGACGAGCTCCTGCTCGACGAGAAGCTCGACGCGCGCATCCGCCGCGAGCTGATCGGCGAGGCCCTGGCGCGCGGCGAGGTCGCGCGCCTGCTCGCGCTGCCCGCGAGCGTCTTCGCCGGCGCGCCCGAGGAGCGTCTGCGCACGCTCCTGATCGCCGGCGGCACGGCGGAACTCGAGGCGGCGATCGATGCGCTCGAGCCCCAGGCGCTCGAACCCGCGCTGCGGTGGCTCGTGCTCTGCGGGGAGACCGCCCTGCGCGATCGCGCCGTCGCGCGCCTGCGCGAGGCGGTGGCCGCCGATCCGAAGAAGCTCGCGCGGAGCTGGCAGCGCGTCGCGCCGCTCGTCGGCGAGACCTTCGACGAGGCGAAGCAGCTCGCCAGCGACCTCGAGGAGGCCCTCGCGGCGACCGGGACGCCGCAGGTCCGCGGTCAACGTCTGCTCGCGGCACTGCGCGCGTACGAGTCGCTCGACACCGCGACGCGCGAGCGTCACGCGCGCACCGTGCTCGCCCTCGCCCGCGAGGCGAACGACGCGAACTTCGCCGCGATGGCGATCGAGGCCATGCGCGGCTGGTTGCCCGACGGCGAGCTCGCGCCCTTCGTGGGCATCGCGTTCCAGAAGCTCTCGAGTCCGTATCTCCTCGCCTCGCGCGCGCCGCTCGCCGCGATCCTGCCGATCGACGAGGCCGAGCGCGTCCTGCGCGACGCCGCACGGCCCTTCGGCGAGGAGGCGCGCACGCCGATGCTCCAGGCCGTGGCGAACGGGAAGCTGCCCGAGGAGCTGGCGCGGCGACTCGTCGCGGGCGCGAAGCTCGACCCGCGCGCGATGTCGGACAACACGTGGGTCACGCGCATCGCCATCGGCGAGGAGACACCGCGCGGCGTGCTCGACGAGCTCCGCAAGCGTCTGCTGCGCGACGCCGCCGACGACCCGCGTCGCACCTTGCTCGAGCTGCGCCTGTCGACCGAGTCCGCCGAGCGGCTGACCGCGGCGAAGGACTGCGCCCTCGACCTCGCCGCCGCGGACCAGATCGACTGGAACTGGCTGCAGTTGGTCGATGCGCTCGTCGACGCCACGGGACGCGACGAGCGGCAGACCTTGCGCGCGGCACTCGGCGACGAGCCGAAGCCCTCACCCGCACGCCAGGTCCTGCTCGCCGAGTTCGATCGCGCACTCGGCGACCAGACGGCGGCCGCCGAGCGCCTCCGGGATGCGGCTCTCGCGCAACCCGACAACCTCGCGCTGCAGAACCGCGTCGTCGGGTTCCTCGAGCTGATCGGCCGCGACGACGACATCGCGCGGATCTACGTCCAGTGGGTCGAGCGCGCGGCGACCGTGTACCCGCACCAGGCGAGCCAGCTCGCGAGTCTGCTCGTGAGGCGCAAGCGCCCGATCGAGGCGCTCGCCGTTCTCGACCGTGCCGAGGACGAGTACGGCATGACCCTCGACGTGCGGCTGCGCGCCGCGCTGCTGATCCAGGACCAGGCGCAGCGCGAACGCGAGCTCCGCACCTGGCAACAGCGCCTCGATGCGCGCGGCCAGAGCCTCGGCATCCGCCTGTTCATCCGCGGCGGCAACGCCGTGAGCCGGACGGTCACGCGCGCCGAGGTGCTGCAGGAGCCCCCGTTGCCCGCGCCGGCGCCGGCCAGCGCCGAAGCCGCGGAGCTGGACGGCGATCTGCTGGGCTTCGTCGCCGGCGCCGAGCCGTTCGTGCTCGGCATGCTGCGCAGCGTCGAGCCGCGCGCACGTCTCGCCGCCGCGCATCTCTCTCGCGGCCGCCTGCGCTCGCTCCGCGCCGAAGCTCGCCACCGCGAGGTCCTCGACGCCGCCATCGCCACGCTCGCGCAGGACCCGCACGACGCCGAGGCGCTCGCGCTCTGCTGGGCCGCGCTCCAGATCGGCGAGCCGGTGGCGGAGGCGATCGTCGAGCCGCTGTTCCGTCGCCGCGCGCTGCTCGCGGATCGCGACACCGAGGTGCTGGCCGATCTGTGCTGGACCGCGCTCGCGACCGGTCACGACGCGATCCTCGACCGCACGCTGGACGTGCTGACGAGCGACCGCACCAACTTCGCGTCGGCGAGCGGCGAGCGCACCGCGGAGGGTCTCGTCGCGCTCGTCGCCCGTCGCCGGCCGGAGCGTCTGCTCGAACTCGCGCCCGCACGCGGCGCGCCCGATGTCGAACTCGACTCGCTCCTGCTCGCGCACGCCCTCGCGGCGGGGCTGGATGCCGTGCAGGTGAGGGACCGCTTCGCGGCGATCGGCCGTCGCTTCGACGAACGCGAGGCGTACTCGACGAGCCGGCTGCGCCTGCCCTGGGCCGGACTGCAGCTCCGGCTCGGCGAACCCGAGGCCGCGCTGCGCGTGCTGACGACCGAGGATCTCTCGGTCGATCGCGGCGATCCGTTCCCCGGCATCGTGCTCGCCTCGGCCATCCCACCGCTCGCGCGGTGGGCGAAGCCGGAGACGGCCGTCGGGCTCGGCGAGGCGCTGGTCGCCGCGATCGTGCAGCAGCCGAACCTCGCGCGGCGCTTCCTGCTCTTCCGGGTCGCGGCCCTGCTCGCGATCCGCCTCGACGACGCCGGGCGCGGCGACGAGGCCCAGGCGCTGCGCGAGAAACTCGCGCCGACCTGCGTCGACGCACCGGGCCACGCCGAGTGGCTCGTGAAGCAGGGCTGAACGATGGGCGATCGTCCGCAACGGGACCGGCGCGCCGCGCGCGTCACCGAGTGGATCCTGCGGATCGCGATCGCGATCGGGGCCCTGGGTCTCGCGGCGCGTTGGTTGCCCTCGTCGCGCGCGGTCGCGGGCCTGCTCTATCTCGATCACGGCTGGCTCGGTGAGGGCGCGGCCGAGGCCGTCGACGACGGTCTCTTCGTCGTGCTCGCCGCCGCCGGCCTGCTCGTGCTCAGGCCGAGGTGGCGCTTTGGCCTGCTGATCGCGGGGCTCCTCGCGCTGCTGATCTCGGTCGCCACCGCGCTGCGCGATGGAGCCTGGCCCGCGATCGTTCCCGTCGAACAGGCGGTCCGCTACGTCGCACCGCTCGCCCTCTGGCTCTGGTTCGACCGCGACGGCCGGACGCGGCCCGACCTCGACGCCATGCTCGTGTTCCTGCTGCGTTGCGGTGTCGCCGCGACCTTCGTCGGGCACGGCCTCGAGGCGCTGCACCACAACCCGCGCTTCCTCGACCTCGTGTTCGCGGCGAGCCGGCGGTGCCTCGGGACCCCCATCGCACAGGCCAATGCCGAAGCCCTGTTGACGGCCATCGGCGTCGTCGACCTGATCGTCGCGGCGCTGCTCGTCGTCGTCCGCTGGCGCGCGGTCGCGGCCTGGATGGCGTTCTGGGGCGCGTTGACCGCCGCCTCGCGCATGGTGCATTCGGGCGTGGGCGCCTGGCCCGAGACGGCGCTGCGCGCGCTGAACTGCGGCGCCCCGCTCGCGCTGGTCTTCGCGTTCACTCTGCCACGCAAAGCTCCCCCACCCGTCGGCGACGTCGCATGACCGCTCCGCGCACGCCCTTTCCGATCCCGCGGCGCGGTCTGATCGGCTTCGCGCTCGGCGCGCTCGCGGCGGTCGGCGTCGCGATCGCGTTGCTCGCCGGCCGGAGTGCGTCGGCGATCGCGGAGTCGCCGGCCGGCACGCAGCCGCATCACGTCCGCGTCGTCTGGACGGAGTCGCCAAAGGACTCGGCGACCATCGCCTGGTCGACCCGCGAGCCCGGTGCGACGCACCGCGTCCTGCTCGACCGCGAGCCGCGGGCCGGTGATCGCGCGCGCTACGAGCGGACGGTCGTGGCGACCCGCAACGGCGACTACGCGCGGCTCCCCGAGGAGGCCTCGCTCGCCTTCCACCACGCCGTCGTCGACGGTCTGCAGCCGTCGACCACGTACTGGTTCGTCGTGGAGAGCGACGGGGTCGCGAGTCCCGAGCGCCACTTCGTGACCGCGCCGGCCGACACCCGCGCGTTCGCCCTGCTCGCGGGAAGCGACTCGCGCTCCGACCGCGCGCAGCGCCGGGCGATGAACGGGCTCCTGCGCGCACGCTTCGAGGCGGACGAGCAGGTGATCGCGCTGCTGCACGGCGGTGACTACGTCTACGACGGGCTCTCGCTCGAGCTCTTCGCGGAGTGGCTGAGCGACCACGAGCTGACCACGACGAGTGCCGGACGGGTGCTCCCGATCATCCCGACGCGCGGCAACCACGAGTCGCGCGGCGAGCTCTTCGATCAGGTCTTCGGCTGGCCCGGCGGTCCCGTCGGCCGCAACTGGTTCGCCTGCCGCCTCGGCGCGGAGACCCTGCTGCTCGTGCTCAACACCGAGACCGCGCTCGGCGGGGACCAGGCGGACTTCGTCCGCGACTCGCTCGAGACGGCGCGGGATCGACGTTGGCTCCTCGCGAGCTACCACCAACCGGCGTTCCCCGCCGTGAAGGACCCGAGCCCCGCGCTCGAACACTGGGTCCCGCTCTTCGAGGAGTACCGGGTCGATCTCGTCGTGGAGTCCGATGGCCACGTGCAGAAGCGCACCGTGCCGATCCGCGGCGGCCGAGCGGGGCCCGATGGAGTCGTCTACATCGGCGAGGGCGGCCTCGGCGTGCGTCAGCGCAGTCCGGATGCCACGCGCTGGTTCCTCCAGGAACCGGGCTTCGCGCGCCGGGGACACCACGTCTGGCGGATCGGGATCGGCGCGGACGCGATCGAGCTCGAGGCCTACGGCGAGGACGGCGCGCGCACCGACGCGGCGCGGATCAGCGGCAAGCGCGAGTGACGGCGGCGGAGCCGCCGCGCCGTCACGAGTTCGGCGGGACCTTCACGAGCCAGAAGCTGAGTTCGGGCACGGCGCGCCGGTTCACGTCCTCGGCCACGCGCTGGACGAGGAGCCCCCGCGATTGCTCGAGGCGCTGCATCACCTCGTCCTTGGCGAGGCTCGCGCCGGGCTCGTGGACCATGAGCGTGACGTTCATCCGGTTCCCCGCGGCCGGCTCCACGCTCTCCACGCTGATGTTCTGGAGCACCTCGTCGCTGCACTCGCCGACGAGCGTGGACTCGATCGAGCGCCGGATCTGCGCGGCGAGCTGGGCCAGCTTCCGCGCGTCTGCAGCCCGTCCCCTCACGAGCCGGCCCCGCGAGCGGCCGCGCCGGCCGGCGACCCGCTCTCCGGCAGCGCGGGGGGAGCCTCGGTCCAGGCCCGGCGGAAGACCCAGTCGATGCCGTCGAAGGGCGCCCCGAACAGGAACTGGCCGGTCGCAGCGCCGACGGACACCGGGGCGTAGGTGAACTCCTCGCGGGTCTTGCCGAGGCCGTCCTCGGCCAGCCAGCCGAGCGGCCAGCCCACGATCGCGAACGGGATCGCCGCCACGGCGCCGACCGCCCCGCCGACCCAGGCGCCGGCGCTCGCCGGGGCGCGGACCCAGCCCGGCCGCCCGAGCTCGGCACGCGGGCTCTCGGCGCCGATGCGTTCGACGACGGTCGGGAAGCTGCAGGCCCCCATCGCCGCGATGGCGAGGGGCAGGGTCGCGCGCAGAGGCCAGGTTCGGCAGCGGGTCATCGGGCGCATGGTAGCGGGCTGCCCGGCGCGGACGATGCGCTCGGAATCGGCCGCTGCTGCGAAGTCCGACAGGGAGCGGGCTCCCACGCGTTGCCGCCTTCGTGGGGCATCGCTACGGTCCTCCGCCCTCGCACTCCGATGGAATAGGCCGGCACAACCCGGCCCTCTCCCGAACTCATCATGAAGATCGCAGTCATCGGCACCGGCTACGTCGGTCTCGTCGTCGGAACCTGCTTCGCCGAAACCGGCAACCGGATCACGTGCGTCGACGTCGACGAGAAGAAGATCCGTGCCCTCCAGAACGGCGAGGTCCCCATCTACGAGCCTGGGCTCGACGAGCTGATCCAGCGCAACGTGGCAGAGGGGCGGTTGAAGTTCACGACCGACGTCGCCGGCGCCATCCGCGAGGCGAAGGTCTGCTTCATCGCGGTCGGCACGCCGATGGACGAGGACGGCAGCGCGGACCTGCGCTACGTGCTCGGCGTGGCGCGGCAGATCGGCGAGAACCTCAAGGACTACAAGGTCGTCGTCACGAAGAGCACGGTGCCCGTCGGCACGAACCAGAAGGTGCGCGACGCGATCCGCTCGACGGCCGGCCCGACGGCCCAGTTCGACGTCGTGAGCAACCCCGAGTTCTTGAAGGAGGGGGCGGCGATCGACGACTTCATGAAGCCGGACCGCGTCGTGATCGGCACGAACAGCGAGCAGGCCAAGCAGGTGATGCTCGACCTCTACGGACCCTTCGTGCGCACCGGCAAGCCGATCCTCGTGATGGACCCCGAGTCCGCCGAGATGACGAAGTACGCCGCCAACGCGATGCTCGCGACCCGCATCTCCTTCATGAACGAGATGGCGCGCATCTGCGAACTCGTGGGCGCCGACGTGAACCAGGTGCGCAAGGGCATCGGCACCGACGCCCGCATCGGCTTCCCCTTCCTCTTCGCGGGCGCCGGTTACGGCGGCTCGTGCTTCCCGAAGGACGTGCGCGCCCTCGTCCGCACGGCGAACGAACACGGCTACTCGCCGAAGATCATCGACGCGGTGGAGGAGGTGAACGCCGAGCAGAAGCTCGTCCTCTTCACCAAGATCCAGAAGCACTTCGGGAACCTGAAGGGCAAGCACTTCGCGCTCTGGGGGCTCGCCTTCAAGCCGAAGACCGACGACATGCGCGAGGCCCCCGCGATCGTGATCATCGACAAGCTGATCGAGGCCGGCGCGACCGTGAGCGTCTACGACCCCGAGGCGATGAAGGAGGCGAAGCGCCGCATCGGCGACAAGGTGCGCTATGCGGACAACGCCCTGACCGCACTCGACGGCGCGGACGCCCTCGTGCTCGTCACCGAGTGGGCCGAGTTCCGCCACGTCGACCCCGAGGACATCAAGAGCCGGCTGAAGTCGCCGGTCCTCTTCGACGGCCGCAACATCTTCGACCCGCAGCGCCTCCGCGCCGCGGGCTTCAAGTACTACGGCATCGGCGTTCGCTGATCGGCGGGCGCCGTCTCAGCGCCCGCGCGAGATCTCGACGTCTTCCGCGGCCTTGCCGGCCTCGGTCGACTTGTCGGTCGCGCGCCGCAGCATGCCGCGGGCGCTCATCTCCTCGAGCGCCTTCTGGATGCGCTCGGCATCCTCGCCCCCGCCCTCGATCTCACCGGCGGCCGCCTGTTCGGCGTGGGCGATCGCCGCACGCGCACCCTCGAGGTCGCCGCGGCGGACGAGGAGCTTCGCGAGCGCATCGCTCGCTTCGATGATGCGCCGTGCACCGGCCGCGCTCGCGACCGCCTTCCGGTAGGCCTCGACCGCGGCGTCGTGCTCACCGCGCATCTCCAGCACGCGCGCGACCCAGAGGCGCGCATCGTGCGCACGCACCGACTCCGGTTCGATCGCCCCGGCCTCGGCATAGAGCTTCTGGGCCTCCTCGAGCTGCTTGCCGCGCCGCAGCATCCCGGCCCGCTGGAACAGCGCACGCTGCCGGAAGCGGACATCACCCGAGTCGAGGACGCGCCCATAGGCCGCCGACGCGGACTCGATGCGCTCCGCGCGACGCCAGCACTCCCCCGCCTCCCAGTTCGCCTGCGCGACGAGCGCCTTGTCGGCCGGGAACTCGGCGGCGATCGCCTCGAACTCGCGCGCCGCGAGCTCGAGCGCCGCGGTCCGCTCCGCACCGCGCACGCCGACGAGGTCCTCCAGTCGCGAGCTGATCGCCTTGATGCGCGTCTTCGCATCCGCCGGCTTGGCCGCGGGTGCGTCCTGGGCGAACGCGGCCCCGGCACAGAGGACCGCGGCGAGTGCCGCGACCCACGAGAACGAACGGAACGTCTTCATCTGTCTGCCTCTCTCTCCTGCTCCTGGTCCTTCCGAACGACGCGCACCGGGCCCGCGCACCGTGCGCGGGACTCGATGGCCTCGCGGACACGCGAGCGCGCACGGAACAGGCGCTGCTTCACGCATCCCTCCGACAAGCCGTAGCGGCCACCGATCTCCCGGCAGCTCGATCCGGCGTAGTAGGCACTCAGCAAGTCACGGGCGGTCGCATCGAGGCGCGCGAGCGCGAGGTCGAGCTCACGCTTCAACCACTCGGCTTCGACGAGGCGGTTGCCGACGCGATAGGTCGGCGCGGCGTCCTGTTCCTCGTGCGCCATGCGATCGAGCACCGTCGGGTCCATGGGCACGTTGCGGTCGTTGCCATGGAAGTGTCGGTGCAGGGCGTGGTAGCGCAGCCGCTTCACGATCGTCCGCACGAAGGCGGTCGCGCACTGCGGATCCCGCAGCGTGTGCCAGACGCGCCACGTGGTCGCGGCCGCCTCCTGGGCGAGATCGTCGCGATGCCGGCGCGTGAACGGGTCGTCATTGCGGTTCAGCCAGCGACGGGCGACCTCCAACACGACCTCACCCTCGAACGGTTGATCCACCATGTGCCTCGATCCCGTTGCGATCCGGCACGACCGGCCGTTCGCATGCTCAGCGGGACGGGCCGCGCGAAAGTGCTCGCGCCTCGATGCATGCGGCGGCGCGAGCGGCCATGCTGCGCGCCCGCATGGATTCGCCACCGCTCGTCCTCCACGTCGCTGCCGCGGTCCGGGACGCCGCGGGCACCGATGCGAGCCCGGGGGCCGTCGCCGTCCTGGAGGGTCGGATCCTCGGCTCCGGTGCACTCGCTGCCGTGCGCCGCGCGATGGCCGGCATCCCCCATCGCGAGATCGATCACGGCAACGCGCTGATCCTGCCGGGCTTCGTCAACGCGCACGCCCACCTCGATCTCGCCGCGATCGGGCCGCGCCCCTACGGCGGCTCCTTCGTCGACTGGGCTGCCGCGGTGATGCGCGAGCGACCGACGGACGACGCCGCCATCACCGCGGCGGTGCAGACCGGCCTGCGCGCCTCGCTCGCCGCGGGTGTGGGGTGGCTCGGCGACATCGCCGGCAGCGAATGCGCCGTGCGTGCGCGCCTCCGCTTCGACGCGCCGCTCGCGCCGGGTGGCGTGAGCTGGCTCGAGTGCTTTGGCATCGGCGATGCGGCCGAGGCCGCGGCCGAACGCGCCGCTCAGCGCGTGCTCGCGCTGCGCGCCGAGGTCCCCGCCGCAGCGCGTGTGCGCGTCGAACTCCAGCCGCACGCGCCGTACTCCGCCGGGGCCGCGCTGTGCCGCAGGGCTGCCGAACTCGGCACGGCCTCGATCCACCTCGCGGAGACCAGCGAAGAGGCGGAGTTCGTCCGCGACGCGAGCGGCCCCTTCGCCGCACTCCTGCGCGCGCTCGGCAAGTGGAACGCCGGCATCGTCGCGCAACGGCTCTCGCCCGTGCAGGCTCTCGCCCCCGTGCTCGCATTCGGGCGTTGGGTCGTGGCGCACGGCAATCACCTCGACGACGACGACGTCGCCGTCCTCACCCGCCTGCCCGGTCTCTCGCTCGCGTACTGCCCCGTCGCGAGCGAGTACTTCGGCCATCGCGACCACCGCTACCGCGAGCTGCTCGCGCGCGGTGTCAACGTGTGCCTCGGCACCGACTCCATCCTCTGCCAGCCGCCGGACGAGTCGCAGGCGCACGGCATCCTCGCGCAGATGCGCCGCCTGCTCCGGCGCGACGACGTCGCCCCGGGAACCCTGCTCGCGATGGCCACCGTGAACGGTGCGCGCGCGCTCGGACTGCCGGAGCGCAGCGCGACCCTCCTGCCCGGTGCCGAGGCGCGGCTCTTCGTCGTCGAACTCCAGGACCCCGCGCGCCGCCCCTCGCTCACCGATGCGATCGACAGCGGGCGCGGGCGCGGCATCGTGATCCCGTGACCCCTTCCTGCGAGGCCCTGCCGATGTCCTCGAGCCCTTCCCCGGCCCACCGCCCCGTGGCACGGCGCACCGTCGCGGCGTGCGTGGTGATCGGCCTGACCGGCCTCGTCGCCTGCACCTCGCCGCCGCCGGGGGCCGCCGCCGCATTGCTCGATACGACGAGCGAGCTGCGCAGCCTGCAGTCGCCGTGGCTGGCCTACTCACAGCTGCTCTCCCTGTCGGGACAGCTCCCGATCCCCGCGACCGGGGTCCTCTATCACTACCCGCGCGCGGCCAACGGCGATCCGACGGCGGCGGTCGGTCTCGGCTGGGACGACAGCTTCACGCTGGTCGGGACGAGCGAGTCCGAGGTGAGCAGCGAGGACGTGGAGGTCGTGAGGATCCTGCTCGACGAGTACGTGGCGCTGACGGGCGATGCCCTGGCGCTCGCCGGCGAGCTCGCCGTCCTCACGGAGGGGAACGACCCCGCGACGCCGCGGCGTGCCTCACGCCTGGCGGAGCTCGACACGAGCCTGGCGGTGATCGGCCGCGAACTCCGCGAGCTCCGCGACGCGATCCGCATCGCGCAGAAGCCCGGCATCGTGATCACGACCTGGGACAGCGCGACCGGGGCCGGCGTCGCGATCGGACACGACGCGCGCGGTGGCGGTCTCGCCTCCCGCGAACAGCGGCACGGCTGGGCCGTGCTCGGTGGGCTGCGCATCGCCGCACAGTTCTTCGGCAACGACATCTACCACGCCTACGCCGAGCTGACGCCGATGGAGCGCCGTGCCCTGCAGGAGTCCAGCATCACGACCTATCTCCTGCAGGCGCGTCACGTCGCCTACTCCGCAGGCCTCTCGGGCAGCGTCGTCGCCGCGCTCGAACTCGGCGGCCCATCGGCCGACGAGACCGGCGCCGCGGAGCTGCGGATCCGCGCGTACCTCGACGAGCTGTCACGACTGACGCATTCGGGAGCGGTCGGTCCGATGCGCTGGCGACGCCACGTCGTCGACTTCGCGGAGTTCGGCGACTTCGCCGGCGGCTTCCCACTCGACGGTTGGACCACCGTCGTGGCGCAGCTCACGAGCATGCGGACCGTGCTCGCGGGGTTCGATGCCGAGCACCTCCCACCGCGCTCGCGCAACGACGCCGACGATCAGCGTCGCCGGCGTGCGAGCTCATCGAGGAGCTCGAGCAAGGTCGGCTCGTGATAGTCCTTCGCGCGCACTCGCTCGGCGAGGTACCGGTCGCCCGGTGAGAGCACGGCGAGCGCCCACGCGGCGTGCACCTTCACGTCGGTCGACTCGGCCTGGTCGTCGAGCCGCGCGCGCAGGGCGGCGAAGGCGACGGCATCGCCGCACGCGGCGAGACCGATGGCCGCGGCGACGCGCATGTCCGGATCGGCGTGGCGGAGTCGCGCGAGCAG
>JADLHO010000200.1 GCA_020848735.1 Planctomycetota bacterium
CTCAGCGCGGCAGTTCGGCGAAGTCCGAGAGCAGCGAGTCCGAGCCCGACAGCTCGCGCAGGATCTCCGCGAGCCAGCCGGAGCGGACGCTCTGGAGGCGCAGGTCCGCGTCGAAGATCAGGACGACGCCTTCGATCTCGAGCGAGCTCGAGTCGAAGCGGAAACGGGCGCTCGCGGCGCGGACGATGGGCACGCTGAAGGAGAGGCCCCATTGCAGCTCGTCCTCGAAGCCATAGGCGAGGACGACGCGACCGTTCTCGGAGGCGCGGACGGCGAGCGGCGCACCGAGCGCGTGCAGGGCCTCGCCGAAGCCGGTCTGCTGCGGGACGAGCGCCGCGAGCTGCGCGTCCGCGATGGGCTCATTGGTCGAGACGCGCGTCACACCGAGGTTGAGGCAGGCGCCCGTCGTGAGGACGAGCGTCGCCGCGGCGAGCCGCAGGAGGGCGACCCTCACCGCGCGCCCGCTCCGGTCAGCCCCGCGCGCTCGGCGTCGGCCGCCTCGCGGTCGCCGTCCTCGTGCACGTCTTCCCAGGGGAGCGCGTATTGCGCGCGGTGCGACTCGAGACTGCTCGCGAAGTGGGTGAGCACGTCGCGCTCGTCGAAGAAGCACCAGCTCCGGTCCTCGCGGGTGTCGGCATTGCCGAGGTTCACGACGACGAGCAGGAGCGCCGTGCCCTTCGTGACCGAGTGGTCGTAGCGGTAAGCGCTGCGCGTGCCGAGCTGCACGACCTGCGCGGGCGCTCCGAGCAGTTCGACGACCTCGCGCGCGGTCGTGCGGCCGGGCTCGAGCCTCGCCAATCTCGTGGGATCGAGCGGCTCGTTGCGGGTCGAGCGGAAGAGTGCACAGGCAGGCAGGACGACGAGGATGGTCAGAACGAGAACGGATCGCGGCAGCGGCATCGGGCGCGCATTCGAGCGCATCGCGCGGACGGATGCGCATCGGACCTCAATCGTCGATGCGCGCACCCAGCCGCAGCACGAAGTCCGCAGGCCCCTGCTCGGCGACGGTCACGGTCGCGGGCTCGGTCGCGTAGCGCAGGCCGCCGCTGCGGAGCTCGACGCGGTAGCGGCCCGCGTCGACGCACCCGACGCGGCACTCGTTCCCCTCGCCCGCCGCGAAGAAGAACGAGGTCCGGATCTCGCCGGGCTGGGTGTCGCCGAGTCCGATGACGTGCACCGCCTCGATCGCGAAGTCCGGCTCGACCAGGAAGCGGAGCCGCAGGAAGCGATCGGCGCTGAGCCTGGCCTCGCGTCGGCCGTCGGCGCGCAGGGCCTCGCGCGGCAGCCGCGCCTGACCCATCGCGCCCTGCACCCAGATCTCGTACTCGCCGAGCGGGAGCCGCGCGCGCGCCCGGCCCTGCACGACGCGCACGCCGCGCGTCCCGACCCGGCCACCCGCCGCCGCTTCGCCGGTGAACCAGACCTCGCCGCCGGTCGCCGGACGACCGTCGACATCGAGGACCGCGAGTTCGAGGAGCGCCGTCTTCGTGACGTACTCGAGCTCGAGCGTCTCCCCCGCCGAGGTCTGCACGTCGCGTGACCAGCCGCAGACCGGGTCGAGCGGCAACTCGAGGTTCAACGTGAAGCTGCGCGCGTCGATGCCCTCGCGCTCGAAGCGGCCGTCTTGGCCCGTGCTCGCGAACGCGTGGTCTTCCGTGGCGAAGCCGAAGCCGGCGAGCGCGCGGAGCGGCGCCGACGCGATGGGCCGGCCATCGAGTTCGACCCGACCGCGCACGCGCGCCGCGGGCAGGCCGGGTTGCGCCGCCAGCGGATCGAGGTCGACCGCGACCCGCTCCACGCCGCCCGGGGCGAGTTCGACCGTCGCGCGCCGCGAGCCCGCATCGCCGAAGTCCCAGCCCGTCGGGTCCGCCTTCATGACGAGCCCGCCGAGACTGCGCACCGCGCCGTCGGCGTCCTTGGCCTTGTCCTCGACGAGCACCCGCCAGCTCCCGGGTGCGAGGCCGTCCACGGCGAAGCTGCCGTCGTCGCGCAGCGCCGCGACCTGGCCCGCGACCGGGAAGGCGGAGCCGTTCGCGAGCGCTTCCGGAGCGAGGGTCAGCCGCACGGAATCGGGCTGCGGGATCTCCCCCGCGCGGCGCACGGTCCCCTCGATGCGGCCGGGACGCGGCATCGCGATGCGCAGCGACTCGCGCAGCTCGGGCACCTCGACGCCGATCGAACCGAGCGCGCGGTGGCGCACGAGCACCGTCGCCGGACCGCGCGGCAGCGACGCGATGCGCACGCGCCCGTCGCTCCCGGTCCGCCGGCCACCGCGGCCGAGACGATCCCAGGCCGAGTAGCCGCCGTAGCTGAAGAGCAGCGACGCGCTCGACGCCGCGCTCGCGTCGGCGGTCGCGAGCACCCAGACCTCCGCCGCGGGCACCGCGGCGCCGCGCTCGTCGACGACCTCGACCTCGAGGTCGAGTCCGGCGCGGAGCTCGACCGTCACGAGCGCGGGCTCGTTCGACGCGTCCGCCGCGGCGTCGAACGGCGGCACCACGGCGAGGCGCTGCACGCTCGCACGGCCCGCTGCGCGGACGCCCAGCGTGTAGGTGTCGGGCTCGAGACCGCGGATTCGGATGCGCCCCGGCACGCCGTCGACGGGACTCGGCGCGACCGCGATCGGCTCCTGCATCCCGGCCGCGCTCAGCTCGCCGAGCAAGGGACCGGACCAGAGCCAGACCCGCGCGCCGTCGAGCGCCTGGCCGTGCTCGTCGACGACCTGCACGTGCAGTTCGCGGGTGCGCGGCAGACGGAGTTCGAGTTCCTCGCCGCTCTCGACCGGCGACTCGACGTTCCACCGCGCCCCCGCGCCGCGGCGGTAGGCGACGACGTACTCCCCGCGCGGCAGATCGTCGAAGGCGACGCGCCCACCCGCGTCGGTGCGCCGCGCGGCCTCGCCGAAGAGCACGCCGGTGAGGCCCGCGCGCGGCCGGAGCGCGACGCGGAGTTCGGCGTCCTGCACCGCGGCACCGTCGGCGTCGAGCACGCGACAGACCAGCGTCTCACCGCGCACGAGGCGGAGTTCGCCGGCGTCGCGGCGCTCCGCGTTGCGCACCGGCACGCGCGCCTTCGTCGCCCGGGCGAAGCCCGCGGCCGAGACGAGCAGCGCGTGGTCGCCGTCGATCAGACCCTCGATGCGGAAGCGGCCCTCGCCATCGCTGATCGCGCTCGGGATCGGCAGGGCTTCGAGCGCGGCATCGAGCCAGCGCGGGAAGGGCAGGACCGCGAAGCGCGATGAGGCCTCCGCCTGCGGGACGTTCGAGCTGAGCTTCGAGCGCACCCCATCGACCCAGGCCCGCGCGCCGTCGCTGCGATCGGCGAATCCGGCCGGCTCGGGGACCGCGCAGAAGAGCGCGCCGCCCTGCGCCAACCGATCGACCGGCGCGAGCCCGAGCAGTGCACCCGGCAGGTCGATCGCGCGCACGAGCGCACCCGCCACGGGCGCACCCGCCGCGTCGACGACGCGTCCGACGATCGCGCCGCGCAGCTCGAGGACGAGCGTGCCGAGGTCGGTGCGGCATCCTGCGGCGAGCGGATGGGACAGGGGAAGGAAGCGCGCATTCGGCCCGAACGCGCCGAGCCAGAGCGCGTGGCTCTGACCCGCGGGGACCGCCTCGAAGGCGAAGCGTCCGTCGCGATCCGTGCTCGTCTCGAGCGCCGTCACGCCCGCGCCTTCGGCGATCTCGCCGGGCTCGAAGGCGCCCGGATGCGCGCGCAACGGATCGAGGCAGAGCAGTCGACAGAGGCGTTGCGCGGCCGGTGTGCCGTCGGGCCCGACGAGACGCCCGACGAGGACCGCGAGCTGCGAGGCGTCGAGCGCGGCGGGCGCGGACTCGGTCGCGGACCCCGCGGCGACCGCCACGCGGTCGGCGGGCGCCGGCGCAGGCTCGGTCCCGACGGCCGGGACGGGCACCGCGGACTCGCGCGGGGTCGCCGCCGTCGCCGTGCTGGGTGCCGGCGGCTGCTCCGTCTGCGAGCCGAAGTTCACGCGCACGACGAGGACGGCCAGCACGAGGGCGGCGAGGACGAGGAGGAATGGCTTCATGGCGCTCAGCAGGGCGAAGAGACCCAACAGCTTCGCCATGACGACACCGCGCCCGAGTCCCTCGGCGGCGGCGATCGGCACGAGGGCCAGGGCCCCCGCGCGGCGATCGCCACCGTGCGACGCATCGAGCTGCTCGCGCAGCATCGCGCGCGCCCGTTTGAGCCGCGTGTTCACCGTCTCCGTCGACGTGCCCTGCGCGCGCGCGATCGCGCGCGGCGCCAGGCCCTCGAAGTAGCGCAGCATCACGACCCCGCGGTAGGGCTCGGGCAGCGCGGCGACCGCCGCGACCACCTGTCGCCGTTGCTCCTGGCGGGCGAGCAGCTCCGTCGTCGAGGCGAGCGACTCCGGACGGGCCGCGGCGCGTTCGCGCGCGAGCTGGCGGCGCTCGTCGCGCCGCGCGTTGCTCGCCCGCGTGCGCACGACGCGCGCGAGCCAGCTCCGCCGTGCCTCGCCGCCGGGCACGCCCCGTCGCAACGCCTCCAGCCAGGTCTGCTGGACGACGTCGTCGACGCGCGTGTCGTCGAAGAGCAGGCTCTTCGCCAGCGCCCGCACGAAGGGCTCCTCGGCGCAGAGGGCGTCGAGGTCGTCGAGGCTGGCGGCACCGATCGTCATGGCAGCAACCGAGACACCGCGGCACCGCGGGACGGTTCACGAAATCCGCGCGCGGTCGCGGCCCGCTATCCTGCCCGCCCCATGAGCGTGCGCCAGGAGCGGATCGAGCGGTTGAGGGCGGAGATCGCGGAGCTCGCCCCGCGCGAAGCGGCAGCGCTGCGGGCCGCGGGTGCCGTCCTCATCGACGTGCGCGAGGCGGAGGAGCTCGTCGCCGGGAGCCCCGCGGGCGCCGTCCATCTGCCCCGCGGCTTCCTCGAGCTGCGCATCGAGGAGCTGGTGCCGGAGCTCGATCGCACGGTGCTGCTCTCGTGCCAGACGGGTCTGCGCTCCCTGTTCGCGGCCGACAACCTGCGCCGCCTCGGCTACCGCGATGTGCGATCCGTCGCCGGCGGCTTCGCGCGCTGGCGCAGCGAGGGCCTGCCCATCGATCTGCCGCGCGGGCTGAGCACGCAGGAGCGCGAGCGCTACGGCCGACATCTGCTCGTGCCCGGGGTCGGCGAGAGCGGCCAGCGCAAGCTGCTCGATGCGCGCGTGCTCCTCGTCGGTGCCGGCGGTCTCGGGTCGCCGGCGGCGCTCTACCTCGCGGCGGCCGGCGTCGGACATCTGCGCGTCGTCGACTTCGACGTCGTCGAGCGCAGCAATCTCCAACGGCAGATCCTGCACGCCGACGATCGCATCGGTCAGGGCAAGGCGGAGTCCGCGCGGCGCAGCCTGCTCGCGTTGAATCCGGGCATCGCGGTGGAGCCCATCGCCGTGCGGCTCGACGCGACGAACGTCGAAGCGCTGATGGCCGATTGCCAGGTCGTGCTCGACGGCACCGACAACTTCGCCACGCGCTACCTCGTCAACGACGCCTGCGTGAAGCTCGGCATCCCGAACGTGCACGGGGCGATCCATCGCTTCGAGGGTCAGGTCAGCACCTTCTGGCCGCAGTCCCCGGGCCGACGCGGGCCGTGCTATCGCTGCCTCTTCCCGAGCCCGCCGCCGGCCGATCTCGCCCCCAACTGCGCCGAGGCCGGTGTGCTCGGCGTGCTGCCCGGAGTGATCGGCACGCTGCAGGCCGTCGAGACCATCAAGCTGATCCTCGGCCTCGGCGATCCGCTCGTCGGTCGCCTGCTCGTCTACGACGCGCTCGCGGCGCGCTTCTTCGAGCTCGAGCAGGCGCGTGACCCAAGCTGCGCGCGCTGCGCGGATGGCCGCACGGATTCGGCCTACGAGAGCGTCGAGACGAGCTGCGCACCCGCAGCAGTGGGTCGGCTGCCGGGCTCGGGCTAGGCCGATCGGGGTCGGTTCAGCGATACGCCGACTCACCCGGCACGTGCGGACCGCTCGGCACGAAGCCCGGGTAACCCATGGGCAGGATCGGGGCGCCGCGATAGCTCGCGCCGCGGTACCACGACGAACGCGAGGCGAACTCGTGGCGACGCGCTTCGAGCTCGTGGTCGACGAGCACGGGCTTCAGGCCTGGATCGGTCTCGATCGGCGCCTCGCAGGCGACGGTCCAATTCCAACCGGCGGGGTCGAGGTGCACGCCGTTGGTGAAGGCGGAGATCACCGTCGTGTAGCTGTGGCCCGGCCAGAAGGGGTAACCCATCGGGTTGACCATGCGCGCGGCCGCACTCCCGACCACGCGCTCCTCGCTGTCGAGGACGTCGAGCCACACGAAGGCGGTCTCGACGGGGTGCTCGGTGGTGTTGGTGTAGGTGACGCGCGCCGTGAGATAGACGTCGCCGGGCACGCCGGTGAGCTCCCAGTGCCGCACGGTGACCGTCCCCTGGCCCTCGAAGACGAACTCCTGCGGGTCCCAGCCGTTGCGCCAGAGCTCGGCCTTCTGACGCTTGAGCTCCTCCCAGGGCCGCATGAACTCCGCGAGGCGCTCCTCGAAGGGCCGCGGCCGCGTGGTGGTGCAGGCCGTCGGGAGCACGGCGAGCGCGAGGACGGCGGCGAGCGGGAGTCCGGCGGCGAGGCGAGAGGCGTGCGGGCGGCGCATGTCGGGGATCCTAGGCGAGGGCGATGGACTGCGGGACCTGCGGGTCGGCGGCGTGAGACGGCGGCGACGCGCGGGTCTTCCCGCGGCGCGCGAGCAAGCGGGATGCCGGCGACGCCGTCATGCCGCGCGGCCGAGGCGCAGGAGGATCGGCCAGCGCAGCCGGCGGGGCGCGCCGAGTCGCTCGCACGCCGCGCCAAGCGCCGCGAGCGCGGCATCGAGGGCGGGGCCCGCCCCCGCGCCGCGGCACGCGCGCGCCGAGGACCAGGTCGAGACGTAGCCCGCCAGCTCGGCGAATCCGAACTCGCGCTCGATCACGAGCGAGGGAGCCGGCAGCTCGGGCCAGGGGAAGGGCAGGGTCCGGTAGCCGGCCTCGACGTGCGCGCGCTCGGGCGGCCAGAACGCGCCGAGGACGCCGTCGCGCAGGGCGTCGAAGGCCGCCGCCATGCCGCGGCCCGCCGCGTCGTCCGGCTCGAGCACGAAGGTGGGGCGCCCATAGCCGACATAGGCGATCGCCGCACCGGGTCGCGCGACCCGGGCGACCGCCGCGGCGAAGCGCTCGGCCGCGAACCAATGCGCCGCCTGCGCGGCGACGACGAGATCGACGCTGCCGGACGCGAGGCTCGGTTCCTCCGCGAGCTCGCAGCGGTACTCGAGACCCGGCTGCGGCACGGCGAGCGCGAGCTGGGCCGCGCTCGCGTCGGTCGCGATCACCCGTGCGAAGCGTCGCCGCAGCGCACTCGCGAGCTGGCCCGAACCGCAGCCGGGCTCCCACGCGAGCTCATGGCGCGCTGTCGCCCGCGCGAGACAGTCGATGAGTGCCTCGGGATACGTCGGCCGATGCGCCGCGTAGGCCGCTGCCGACGACGAGAAGTGATCCGGGAATCCCTGCGCCACCCGCAGTTCCACCCCGGCAGCTCCGCTCAGCCGCGGCGCGCCCGCGCGGGGGCAACGGGCACCGCGGTCGCCTCGCCGGCACCGTCCCGCAACACCGCCGCGACCCGTTCGAGCGTGGGCCAGGGCAACGTGCCGAGCGCATGCACGACGACGCCACTGCCCCCCGAGTCTCGCACGGCGCTGCGCGCGGTCCAGAGCTCGTCGGCCGAGCGGTAGTAGGGCGGGAAGGGCCGGAGCGCCACGCGCACGACGTGGCCGCGGATGGACTCGCCGCGCCAGGTGCTGCGGAGCGCCTCGACGCCGTCGTCGACGTGGGAGGCGATCAGCTCGTCGGCGTGCCCCAGGAGCACCTGCAGCGGCGCGCCGATCGCGTCGCCGGAGAACAGCGAGTGGAAGTGCACGTGCAGGGCGACGCGCACGCGGCCCTGGGTCACCTTGCGGAGCGCCTTGATCGTGCGGAGATAGACCGCGAGGCGATGGCTCCAGAGCGCGAACATCGCCGCGTGGCCGAGATCGTCCTCGAGCCGGCGGAAGGTCTCCTCGTTCGTGCTCGCGCGCCGCGGGGCGAGCACGTCCTGGGTGCCGAGCCGGGCGAGGATGAGGTCGCGCACGCGTGAACGCAGCCAGTCGAGGCCGAGTCCCGCGCGCTTCATCTCCTCGCTGCAATCGCTGCAGAAGCAGATCGAGAGCAGGAAGTCCGCATAGGGATCCGACGGCAACGCACACTCGGTGCGCGCGGCGCCGCGCCGTGGGTCCGCGAAACCGAGCCCCTCGATCTCGAGGGCCTGCAGGCCGGGTTGCACCGCGAGCTCCTCGACGAGTTGGATGAGGTACTCGCGGACCGGGCCCTGCGCCGGACAGAGCGCGCTGCGCTCGCGGTCGCCGAACGCGTTCACGACGCAGGCGTGCGGAAAGCGCGTCGCGAGCCGCCGATTGCGGAGCGGATGGAGCCAGGCCCGCGCCTCGATGCCGCAGTCCGCGGCGTCCCTGCAGAAGCGTTCGAGCGGCGACGGCCCGGCGTCGAGGGCGACGCGCTCCGCGAGACGCGGCTCGAGCATGCCGAAGTCGCCGCGCGTCCGGAAATAGAGGTCGCCCTCGTCCCCGTCGCGCACGCCGACGCCGCCGTGCCAGGGCAGCAGCGTGCGGCCGCCGCCGTCGGCGACCGCGAGGGCGACGTCCGTGAAGCCGAGCTCGCGCAGCCGCGCGAGACCGCCATGCGCGGTGAGCGCGTCGAGATCGTCGGGGTGCGCGTGGATGCCGTGACGCATGCGGGCGGCCGCGCGTGCGGCGGCCGGACCCTGTCATCGGCCGATTCCCGTCGCCGACTGCAGCGCGGACGAGCGCCGCGTCAGCGCGCCGGGCCGAGGAGCGGCGGCGGCGTCTCGCCCGCCGGCAGGAAGCGCATCGAGATCGAGTTCACGCAGTGCCGCACGTTCTTCGCCGTGAAGCCCTCGCCGAGGAAGACGTGCCCGAGGTGCCCGCCGCAGCGCGTGCAGACGATCTCGGTCCGCAGGCCGTCGGCATCGGGGTGACGCGTCACGGCGCCGCGGATCTCGTCGTCGAAGCTGGGCCAGCCGCAATGGCTGTCGAATTTGTCGCCGCTCCGGTAGAGCGGCGCATTGCAGCGGCGGCAGAGGTAGGTGCCCGATGCCTTGTTCTCGGTGTATTCCCCGGTCCCGGCGCGCTCGGTGCCCTTGTGCACGATCACGCGTTCTTCCGCCGGCGTGAGCGGGTGGTAGGGCAGCGGACTCGACGCGGATCGCGGTTCGGTCATGTTCGGCGGGGAGGCGAGCGGGAGCTCCGGCGCAGGCGCGCTGCTGCCGCCGTCGGAGCGGCACGCGGCGAGGAGCAGGCACGCGAAGGCGAGGAGGCGGAACGGTGTCATCGTCGGATCGGGGTCGGGTCGCGCGGTCGCGGGACCGGGTCGCGGGAGGCTAACGGCAGCGGCGCGTCTACGCTGCGTCGCCGCGAGACGTTCCATGCGCGAGTCCCCCATCCGTTGCCTGTCCCTCGCCGCGGTCCTGCTGGCGACGGCGTGTCAGACCCCGTGGTCCGAGCCGGAGCTGGCGGCCCTGACCCGCGTGCGGCGCGAGGTCACGGAGTTCCTCATGCGGATCCCTCCCGACCTCGCGTGCGAGGGCCCCTTGGCGTGGCGGCGCCACCTCCTCGCCGAGCCGTCGTTCTTCATGGCGACCTACGGGTCGCTGCACCTCACGAGCGGCGAGCACGCCGCGGCGTTCGTCGGCGAGATCGCGCCGCAGATCGCGAGCATGACGCTCGAGTGGCGGGAGATCCGCGTCGAGCCGTTGACCGACGAGCTCGCCGCCGTGAGCGCCGGCTACGCGGAACACGCGCGCTTCGTCGCCGGCGGTGAGGAGCGCTTCGCCGGTTGGTTCACCGGCGTCGCCGTCCGCACGGCCGAGGGCTGGCGCCTGCAGCACGCGCATTGGTCGGACCCCATCGAGAAGGCCGGGCACACGGACTCCGCGCGGTCGCGCGACGCGTCGGCGATCCCCGTCGCGCGGGACGCGGTTCAGAACGCGATCGACACGGGACAGTGATCCGAGCCCGTCACGTCGGGCGCGATGCCGGCGTCCGACACGCGCGCCGCGAATTGCCGATCGACGCAGAAGTAATCGAGGCGCCAGCCGATGTTCCGCGCGCGCGCATTGGTGCGCATGCTCCACCACGAATAGCCGACGGTGCCCGGGTTCCGCGCACGCCAGACGTCGACGAAGCCCGCGGCGAGGAAGGCGCTCATCCACGCGCGCTCCGCGGGCAGGAAGCCCGGATTGCCGGTGTTCTCCCTGGGCCGCGCGAGGTCGATCTCCTCGTGCGCGACGTTGTAGTCGCCGCCGAGGACGACGTGACGCCCACGAGCCCGCTGCGCGAGCAGGAAGCGCTGCAGGGCGTCGCCGAAGGCGAGCCGATACTCGATGCGCGCGCCCTTCTCCTGGCTGTTGGGGAAGTAGGCCGAGGCGACGATCACGTCGCCGTAGCGCGCGGCGAGGAAGCGGCCCTCGTCGTCGAACGGCGCGTCGCCCAGTCCCTCGAGCCACTCGTCGGGTTCCTCGCGCACGTAGAGGCCGACGCCGCTGTAGCCCTTCTTGATCCCGGGCTGCAGGCGCAGGCGATAGCCCTTGGGCTCGCGCAGCTCGAGGGGCAGATCGGACTCGCGCGCCTTCGTCTCCTGCAGGCAGCAGACGTCGGGTGCGGTGTCCGCGAGCCAGCGGAGGAAGCCCTTGCCGGCGACCGCACGCAGGCCGTTCACGTTCCAGGAGACGCAGCGCATCGCCCGCGAACTTAGTCGGGCATGCGTCGCCGCCAAAGCCTGCGCCGCGGGCGCGGCGTGCGCTCACCAGTCGCCGCGCAGCTCCGCGGCGGTGCACTCGTGCGCGAAGAGCTCGGCGCCTGCCGCGTCGAGGAAGCGCAGCGCGAGCGTGGCGCCGTCGTCCGTCCGCTCGGCGTCGATCCGCAGGAAGCTCGAGTCCGGTTGCGCATCGAAGAGCACGCCGTCGATCGCGCCCGCGTTCGCAGGGATCACGCTCTGCGAGAGCGGCGACGTGACGCACTCGAGGATCCCGTAACCGCAGAGCTCCTCGCTGCGGTGACGGATCAGCCGCGTCACGTGCAGATCGCCGCCGACGAGCACCACGCCGCCGATGCGCGCCTCGCCGAGCCAACGCAGCAGGCCGTCGCGCTCGTGGGACCAATGGGCGAAGCAGTCGAGCTTTCCCGGCCGGACCGCGCCGTTCCACACCATGCCGCAGGCGAGCACCTTGAACGGCGCGGTCGAGCGACGCAGACCGTCCTGCAACCACGCGAGCTGCCGCGCGCCGAGCAGGCTGCGCTTCGACGGCTCGAAGGGACAGGGGTCCTCGTCGGCGAACCAGCGCGTGTCGAGCACGAAGACCTCGAGCGGTCCACGGCGGAAGCGCGTGTAGACGCCCTGGTCCGCGTGCCCGTAGGACTCGAGCGCGTGGTTCTCGAGGAAGGCACGGCGCGAATGCTCGCGACCATCGACCTCGCCGAAGCGATCGTTCATCGCGAAGTCGTGATCGTCCCAGGTGGCGTAGGTCGACACGCGGCGCAGGCAGGCCGCGATCGACGGATGCGCGACGAACTCGGCGCGGCGCCGCCGCTGCACGTCGAGGCGCGTGCTGTCGATGTAGGGCGTGTCGCCGAGCAGCACGAGGGCATCCGGGGCCGAGGCGGCGATCGCGTCGAAGACCGGCAGGCGGGGAGCGCGGCGCTCGTCCGCGCAGGAGCCGAACGCGATCCGCGCGCGCAGGCTCGCGTCGTCGATCGCGGGCGCGAGCGAGGGCGCCTCGAACGCGAGCTCCACACCGTCCTCGACGATCCGCAGGTGCAGCGGCGCCTTCGCCGCGCGCAGCCCCTCGATCCGCCAGTGCAGGGTGAGGTCGTTCGCCTCGTTCGCCTCGGCCCAGTGCGGCGGCCCTTCGTCGCCGTCCGCCTCGCGCACGCGGAGCTCGTAGCGCCCCGGCGCGCGGGCTCGCGCCCAGAGCCGGATCGAATCGGGATCCGCGGCGCCGACGAAGGGCCCGGCGGCGAGCGGGCTTGGCGCCGCTTCCTCCTGCGGAGCGAGGAGCGCGAGCAGGCCGACGAGAGCGAAGTGCATGCCCCGCCTTGTCGCGCTCAGGCCGAGCCGCGGCAAGCGGCCGATACCCTGCGCAGATGCCCCGCTCCTGCCGATCGACTGCGCAGGCGGCGATCTTCGCGCAGCTCGCGCGCGACGCCGATCTGCCGTGTGGGTTCGCCGACCTCCACGCGTTCCGCGAAGCTGCGGCTCTCGAAGCGCGGCGGTCGGCCGCCGGCTGAGATCGCTCCTACGGATCAGTTCCGCGGCCAGGTCATCAACGGGCCGAAGTTGAAGGTGTTGTTCCGCGGATCGAAGCAGACCGCCTGGTAGGTCAGGAGACCGGGCAAGCCCGACGGCCAGGTCACGTTGTTGAGCTTCCCGAAGAGGCGGCCGTCCGCTCCCGCGAGGCCGACGACGAGCGGGTAGTTGCCGAAGGTCGACAGGAGCACGCCTCCGATGTGTCCGGGCGGGCAGCAGGTGCCGAACTCGAGGTCGAAGGGGCTGCCGTTCACCGGCACGTACTGCGGCAGGATCTTCGCGACGGCAGGATTGCAGTCGTTCACGTCGATCGCGGAGGGGGACCCGTTCGCTCCGCCGGGCGGCACGAAGCCGACGGTCACCGGTGCGCCCAGGTGGTCGACGTTCATGATCGTGTCCGGGTTGATGCCGCCGGTCACGACCCAGAAGTCGTCCATCGCCAAGTCGTAGTCGATCCAGTTCGGTGCGCTGTTGCCGCCGATCGGACCCACGGTCACCGCGGCACCCGCGGGCAGGGGGATGTAGCCGACGGCCGTGCCGGCGGTGCCGAAGGTCGTCCACCAGATGCGTGCCGGGCGCGTGCCGACGGCCGGCGCGTACTCGACCGAGGAGATCGTCGTCGAGCTGCTCGACGGTGAGACGGTACCGACGACCGCCGGAGCTCCCGTGTAGTCGCCGTTCGCGCCCGGCGCGAGCGAGTAGATGGTGCCCGGCGCACCCGTGACGGCGAAGTAGAGGTTGCCGACGTCGTCGGAGCAGACGCAGTTGCAGGTCCCCGCCTGACCGGTCCAGGTGCCGCCGCCGACGATGCGCGTGATCGCGTTGGTCTTGCGATCGACGCGGAACAGTCCGCCGGTACCCGAGATGCTGCCCGAGCTCGCGACCGCGTTGCCGTTGGCGTCGTGCGCCAGGCCGGAGATCGAAGCACCGTTACCGGTGTTGCCGATCACCGTGAAGTTCGTCACTGCAAAGCCGGTGATCTCGAGCGTATCGACGCGTCCTGCGCTCGCCGTGATGCCGCCGATCCAGACGCGATCGTCGACGGGATCGAGCTGGATCGAGTTCAGGTCGGCGGCGACGCCGCGCGCCGCGAGGAGACCGGTGACGGGCGTCAGGGTGCCGTTGCGATTGCAGAGCAGCAGGCCCTCCATCGGGGCCGCATTGGTGAAGTTGCTCATGATCGCCTCACCCTGAGGGACCTGAGCTGCGAGCGACCCGGCGACGGCAAGGGCGACGATGGAGACGCGAGCGGAAGTACTCATGACGGTGCAGGCTTCTTGGTTCGAGAGAGAGAGCCGCGGGTGGATCCCCGCGCGGGAGGACCATAGCACCCGATACGGCGGGCGTAATGCGACCCGCTCGCCGCGCCGGACTCGTCGACCGCATTCGAATCGCGGTCGTGAGGGTCGGTCGTGCGAGGGGAATGCGTTCAATGCGCGTCCGACGCAACGAGCTCGCAGGACGCCGAGCTCGATCGCCGAACATCGCCGTCATCACTTCGACCCACGCGCCCGACGGCGCCGACGCGCACAGGACCGGCCGCCGCGACGCAGCGAGATCGAGGTTCCGGCGACGGCGGGCCCCAGAGTCCCGCTCCGACCGGCGGCGAGTACGCGGAATGCCGGTGCGGAAGCCCTCGTGGCCGGGATCTCTGCGGGACCAGCGGAACACCGCGTCGGTGACCTTGCGACCGAAGGCGACGGCACGCTCGAGAGGCACCTGGATTCTCCTGTCCCGCGAGCGCGTGCAGACGCCCTGCTCCGCGTGCCCGCAGGACTCGAGCGCGTGGCTCTCGAGGAAGGCCCGGCGCGAATGCTCGCGACCGTCGACCTCGCCGAAGCGATCGTTCCTCGTGAAGTCGTGATCGTCCCAGGTGGCGTGGGTCGACCCGCGACGGAGGCGAAGGACCTGCCCCGCCATGTCGCGCTCAGGCTGAGCCGGGGCCAGCGGCCGATACCCTGCGCAGATGCCTGCGCCGCTGTTCCTCCGCGATGCCCCGCCCCTGCCGATCGACGACGCGCCGCTGCCGACGCGCATCGACGTCGCGATCGTCGGCGGCGGGATCGCCGGGATCGCCACGGCGCTCTGGCTCGCGCGCGCCGGCGTCGGCGTGCTCGTGCTCGAGGCGGAACGCGTCGCCGCGCGCGCGAGCGGTCGCAACGACGGGCAGATGCTGCTCGGCCTCGGCGAGCACTACAACCGCATCGTCGGCCAGCTCGGCCGCGAGCGCGCGCGACTCCTCTGGGACTACATCCGCCGCAACAACCAGGCGATGAAGGACGAGATCGGCTTCTCGGAGCTCGCCTGCGATCTCGTCCCCGCCGGCGGCCTGCGCCTCGCGGTCAGCGAACACGAACAACGCGAGCTCGAGGAAGCCTCGGCGTTGATGCGCGAGGACGGCATCGCACACGAGCTGCTGCCCGCGGCCGACGTCGAGCGGGTGCTCCCCGCCGCGCGCGGCTTCTTCGGGGTGCTGAGGCTCCCCGGCGAGGCGATCGTGCAACCCGCCGCGATGGTGCGCGGCTTCGCGCGGCGCGCGCGCGAAGCGGGCGCGCGCATCGTCGAAGCTGCTGCCGTGACGGCGGTCGAACCCGAGGCCGAGGGCTCGCGCATCACCCTCGCCGACGGCCGCAGCCTCCGCTGCGCCTTCGTCGTGCATTGCACCTCGACGCTCGCGCGCGAGCTCGACGGCTCCGGCTTCCTGCGCGCCCAGGTCTTCCCCTTCCGCGGACAGATCCACGCGACCGCCGAGCTGCCCGAGGCGCTCGCCGCGCAGTTCCCGCCCTGCGCGATGTCGACCCACTTCTGCTACGAGTACTTCCGCTGCTACCGCCAGCGCTTCGTCGTCGGCGGCATGCGTTGGAGCGTCCCCGGCGAACAGCTCGGCATCCTCGACGACTCACGCCACGACGAACGCGTCGCCGCCAACCTGCGGGCCTTCGTCGACCGCCACTTCCCGGCGTTGGCGCGGCAACCCTTCGCCGAGCAATGGACCGGCATCATGGCCGGCACCGCCGACGCCCTGCCGCTGCTCGGCGCCCTGCCCGGCCGCCCCGGTGTCTTCGCCCTGCTCGGCTTCAACGGCTACGGCCTGAGCTTCGCCTTCCAGGCCGGCCGCTCGCTCGCGGAGATCATCGTCGAGGGCAAGGCGAGCCATCCGATGGTCGCCTCGTTCGCGCCGCGACGCTTTGCGTGAGCAAGGACTCGCGAGGGCACGACGCTTCCACGCGCTGCCATCGCCTCTTCCGCCGCGCCGCACTGGAGTCCGCGCCCCCATCCAGCCGATCGAGCGTGGCGGTGGAACTCCCGTTCTTCCTCTGGCTCGGCTACCACGGTCTCGCGCTGACGCTCGCGTTCTGGGCGATCGTCTCCGCGTGGCTGGGGCGCGAGGAGCACGGCGCGATGCACCGCGCGTGGACGCTCTGCGCCGCGGTGCTGCTGCCGCCGGCACTCCTGCTCGCCGCGTTGGCCTTGCCGCTGCAGAGTCCATCGCTCTGGCCGATCGCCGCGATCGTGCCGGTGCTGACGGTCGCCGCCGCGTGGTCGAACCTCGCCACGGTGCGCCGCCTCGGCGCCGCCACACGGCTCGCGCACGTGCCGATCGCCGCGTGGAACGGGCTGCTCGCCGCGGTCTTCTTCGTGCGCGCGTTGCAGGACCTCGCGGGCGAAGACGGCGGGAACTTCGGCACGAGTCTCATCGCGGGTTACGCCGCGCTGCAGACGAGCATCGGCCGCAGCGACGCGCTGGCCCTGCCCATCTTCCTCCATTTGCCGCTCTGCCTGCCGCTCGCGACGAAGCTCGGCTGGCCACACAAGCTCGCGCTCGGCGCCGCCGCGCTCGCGGCCACGCTCTGCCTCGGCCTCTTCGCCGGCGCGATGCCGGCGAGCTACGACCGCGTGCAGCGCTTCCGCGCCGACGAGATCACGGCGTTGACCCCGCTCGCTCCGGAGCAGGCGCTCGGCGTGCGGGTCGCGATCGGTGCACGCCCGCGCGGCGAAGCCGAACGCGACAACGCCCGCGCGCTCTGGCTCGGCCTCGGCGCGAGCACGCTCTGCCTCGACGTCGACGCGGCGCTCTTCGACGACGCCGATCGCCTGAGACAGGTGCAGGACGAACTGAGCGTCGCGCGCAACGAGGGCCGCCGCATCATGGCCTTCGCGCGTCCCCCGAGCGCCCTGCGCCATCGCCCCGCCCAGAACCTCGGCGCCTTCCTCGACGAGTTCGCGAAGGTGCACTGGCTCTGTGCCGAGCGCCTCGCCCCCGACTGGCTCGTCCTCTTCGACGACCCCTTCGGCGATCTCGCCACGCAGCGCCTCGAGCTCGGCACCCTCGACGACTGGCTCGCCGCCTGCGCCCGCGGCGCCGACGACGTCCGCCGCGCGAATGCCCAGTGCCAGCCGATGATCGTCCTCGGCACGCGCGCGCCGCACGGCCGTCGCCTCTTCGAAGCCCTCGGCCGCTCCGAATCCCCGCTCGCGGCGCTCGGCCTCTCGATCGATCTCGAGCCCCTCGCCTTCGACGACGCCGGCCGCGCCTACGAGACCTACGCCGAGTGGCTCGCGCGCCCGACCCTGCAGCGCCCCGTCTGGCTCTTCGGCATCGGTGCCGGCCCCGCGAGCCTCGGCGGCGAGCTCGGCCACTGGCACGCCATCCACCGCGCGCTCGACTTCGTCACCCGCCACCCACAGCTCGCCGGCCTCGTGCTCGACGCGCTCGAGGACGGCGAGAACGCGCTCGGCCTGGTCACCGTCGACGGCCGCACGCGGCTCGCGTACCGGCGCCTGCGCGAGGTGGCGTTGGGGATGCCGGCGCCGAAGTGAGGGATCGAGACGGGGCTCGAGCGCGGCGCTGCGTCACGGATCGCCGGTCCCGCCGCGCCTCAGATCGCCCAGCACGCTCTCGATCTGCTCCAGCGCCGAACGCAGGTCGTCGGCGATCTCCTCGGCGAGCACGTGAGGATCCGGCAGTTTCGCCGAGTCCTCCAGGCTCTCGTCGCGCAGCCAGAACAGATCGAGGCTGACCTTGTCGCGCGCGAGGATCTCCTCGAGCGCGTAGCGGCGCCAACGACCGTCGGGCTGGTCTTCCGACCAGGTCGCCTTGCGCTTCGCGCGGTTGTCCGCGCGATAGCAATCGACGAACTCGTCGAGATCGGCCCGGGTCATGCGCTTGGTCTTCAGCGTGAAGTGCAAGTTCGTCCGCAGGTCGTAGACCCAGACCGCCTTCGTCCACGGCTTCTCGCTGCCGGGCTTGCGGTCGAAGAACAGCACGTTCGCCTTCACGCCCTGCGCGTAGAAGATCCCGGTCGGGAGGCGCAACAGGGTGTGCACGTCGCACTCGTGGAGCAGCTTGCGCCGCACCACCTCGCCGGCACCTCCCTCGAAGAGGACGTTGTCCGGGACCACGACGGCGGCACGGCCCTGGATCTTCAGCAGCGACTTCACGTGCTGGACGAAGTTGAGCTGCTTGTTCGAGGTCGTCGTCCAGAAGTCGGGTCGGTTGTACGTCAGCGATTCCCGGTCGGTCTCGCCCTCCTCGTTCACGACCGTGATGCTCGACTTCTTCCCGAAGGGCGGGTTGGTCAGCACCACGTCGGCGTGGTCCTTGGGCTCGTTGCGCAGCGCGTCCTCGGTGACGATCGGCGGCTCGTGCTCGTCGTCGGTCGGCCCCACGCCGTGCAACAGCAGGTTCATCGCACAGAGACGCGAGACGCCGTCGACCAGCTCGACTCCCCGCAGCGCCTTGAAGCGGAGGTGCTTCTTCTGGTCGCGGTCGAGCGGGTAGCTGCGGGCGAGGAACGCGTGCGTGGAGAGCAGGAAGCCGCCGGTGCCGCAGGCCGGATCCACGATGACCTCGCCTGGCTTCGGCACGACGCACTCCACCATCGCGTCGATCAGCGGCCGAGGCGTGAAGTACTGGCCTGCGCCACCCTTCACGTCCTGGGCGTTGCGCTCGAGCAAGCCCTCGTAGGCGTCACCCTTCACGTCCGCTGTGAGGCTCAGCCAGTCCTCCTTCCCGATCAGCTCGACGATCAACTGCCGCAGCTTGGCCGGGTCTTGGATCTTGTTCTGCGCCTTGCGGAAGATCAG
>JADLHO010000201.1 GCA_020848735.1 Planctomycetota bacterium
GCTTCGTGTTCGGCATCTCGCAGAACGCGGTGATGCCGCCGGCGATCGCGGCGAGCGCACCGCTCGCGAGGTCCTCCTTGTGCTCGAGCCCCGGCTCGCGGAAGTGCACCTGCGTGTCGATGAGGCCCGGGAAGACGAGTTGGTCCTTGCAGTCGAGGACCGGACACGCCGGCGGCGCGTCGATCTCGCGCGCGACCTGTTGCACGCGTCCGCCGACGATCAGCAGATCCGCGCGTTCCGCGCCCTCGAGACCGACGACCTTGCCGCCGCGGACCCAGAGCGCATCGGGGGTTTCGACGCCGTTCATGTCGCCGGCACCTCGTTCGGCTCGCGGCCACGCGTCAGGCCGTAGCCGATCGCGACGAAGCCCGCGAGCAGCATCACCGCGCAGAGCGTCTGCCCCATCGTGAGGCCGAGCAGCACGGTGCCGAGCTCGTCGTCGGGGCCGCGGAACTGAGCATCGGGCTGGCGGAAGTTCTCGAGCGCGAAGCGCACCGCCGCGTAGCTGCAGAGGAAGATCCCGCAGTACGTGAAGCGCGGCAGCGGGCGGCGGCGCGTGAACAGGTAGACGACCAGGAGGACGAGGCCGCAGAAGATGCCCTCGCCCGCCGCCTCGTAGAGCTGCGAGGGATGGCGCCAGGGCACCTGCTCCTGCACCTTCGACCAATCCAAGACCGCGCGCAGCGAGGCCCAGTCCTTGCCGTCGGGATCGCGCGGCAGGTAGGCGACGAGGTCCTCGAAGGGCCGCTTGCCCCAGGCGACGAGCACGCCGAGCTCCTCCGCGCGCTTGCCGCCGAGCTCGCGCAGCGTGTCGAGCTGGAGCAGGGCGGAGGCGCGCGGGTCGGTCGGGAAGCGCATCGCGAACGGCATCTCGGCGCTCGTCGTGCGGCCGAAGAGCTCGCCGTTGATGAAGTTGGCGCAGCGCACCGCGAAGATGCCGGGCGTCACGGCGAGCGCGGTGGCATCGAAGACCCGGCCGATCCGCACGCGATGGCGCCGCGCGAAGAGGGCCATCGCGATCGCGACGCCGATCAGGCCGCCGTGGAAGGCGAGCCCACCTTCCCAGATGCGCACGAGCTTGAGCGGGTCGGCGAGGCCCTGGTCGTAGAAGAGCGCGTAGCCGAGCCGCCCGCCGAGGATCGTCCCCACCACGGCGTAGACGATGAGGTCGCCGACCGCGACGGGATCGACGGGCAGGAAGCGCGCGCGCGCGAGCCGCACGAGCAACCAGTGCGCGCAGGCGAAGCCGACGATGTACATCAGGCCGTACCAGCGGACGTCGATCGGACCGGGCAGGTCGATCAGCACCGGGTCCCAGGCGGGAAACGTGAGTGGGCCCATCGCGGCCCGACATTACTGCGCGCGACGCAGGACGCTACGCTCCGCCGCCCGATGCTCGAACTGCACGATCTCTGCGTGCGCAGCGCGGCGCCTGCCGGACTCGCCTGGCTCGACGAGGCGAAGGCCGCGGTCGCAGCCGATCTGCGCCAGCTGCCGTTGCTCTTCCCGCAGGTCCCCCGCCGCCTGGGTCGCGCCTGGCTCAGCGCCGGAGAACGACGTGCTGCCGCAGGCGTCGTGATCGAGTGCGGCGCCTGGCGGAGCTGCGACGCCGCGGCGCTCGCGCTCCTGCGGACGGTCTTCGCCGCGAGCCGCGAGGACCCGACGCCGCTGCTCGTCGACCTCCACGAGCGCGGCGACCTCGAGGAGCGCACGATGCTCCTGCGCAGCGCCTGCTGCCTCCCGCTCGGACCCTGGACCGGCAAGCTGCTCGCGGCGGTGCAGCGCACGAACCAGGTCGTGCACGTCGCCGCCGGCGTGCTCGACAGCAACCAGCTCGCGCGCACCCTCGAGCAGGGCGCAGCCGCGACCGTCGGCTTCGGCCAGGACGACTTCGAGCGGATGATGCTGAAGCTGGCCTTCATCGATCTGCCCCTGGCGCGGGTCTTCGATGCGGAGCGCCACGCCAGTCCGCAGCTCTCCCGCATGCTGATGGGGCTCGCCACCGAGCGCGAGGCAGCCGGCCGCAAGGTCTGGGCCGACACGAACCGCCTGATCGCGCACGCCCCGGCGCCGGGCAGCCTCGCGCGCCTCCTCGGCGGTCTCGAGTCCGGGAGCGACGAGCATCGGCTCGCCGCGGCGGAAGGGCTCGCGACGCTCGGCCGGGCCCGCGCCGCGGACCCCGGTCTGCTGCGCCTGGTCCTCGGTGAGCGGCTGCCGCGCGAGGACTCCGCCCGGGTCCGCACGGCGATCGCGGCGGCGCTCGAGGCGATCCGAGCCCCTGCGTGAATCCGCCCGCGGGTGGGACACTCACCCGGCTTGGCCGAGCCCCCGGCCGGCACCTGTCCACCGCTCGAACCGGGATCCGTCCCCAGAAGGAACCCATGTCGATCAGCAGGCTCACGTTCGCTCTCGGCGTCTCGACGTCCCTCGCCCTCGCCCAGTCGCCTCAGCTCGGCGACTGGCGCCTCGACTCCAGCAGCGGCTTCATCGCCCAGGACAGCGGACCGAATGCCCGCCATGGCGTGCTGGTCGGCTTCAACGCCGACCCGGCGCAGTGGGTCGCCGGCCGCTTCGGCAATGCGCTCGCCTTCGACGGCCTCGACGACCGCGTCGATCTGCCGCTCGGCGCCGGCCTGCCCTTCTTCGTCGGCACGGGCGAGGCCTTCTCGCTCTGCTTCTGGGTGCGCGGCGCGGCCGCGGATCGCGACACCGTCCTCGCACTCGCGAGTTCGACCTCGTCGCTGCCGATCTTCGCGTTCAACACCGGCCCGACGCTCGCCGGCGCGAGCGACAAGCTTGAGCTCGTCGTGCGCAACGCGCAAGGCATCGCCACGACGCGTCGTTCCAGCCGCGTCGTCTTCGACGGCACCTGGCACCACCTCGCCTATGTCGAAGCCGCAGGCAACGCGCGGCTCTACGTCGACGGTGTGCTCGACCCGGCCAGCTTCGACGACCGCTTCGGCGCACGCGGCTCACGCACCGCGCAATACGGCCAGTACCCCTTCAACCGCGTCGCACTCGGCGCCCTCGTCCAGAACCAGGCGAGCGGCCACTTCGCCGGCGCACTCGACGAGGTGCAGATCTACGCCTGCGCCTTGACGGCGCACGACGTCGCCGCGATCGCCGCCGGCGCGCGCACGAACCAGTTCCGCCCGAGCCTCGCCGAGTTCGGCGTCGGCTGTGGCGCGGGTCCGCTCGAACTCGCCGCGCAGGGCTCGCCGGTCCTCGGCGGCGACGTGGGCCTCCTGATCCACGGTGGCCAGCCCGGAGCACTCGCGGCCCTGGCGATCGCGGCCGGTCCCGCGCAGGCGCAGAGCCTCGCCGCGCTGGGCCTGCCCGGCTGCACGCTCTACGGCACGAGCCCGAGTCTCGTCCCCCTCGGCAACCTCGACGCCTTCGGAGCGCTCGCGACGCCGCGCCTCGCGATCCCGGCCGCGACCAACCTGCTCGGCGCTTCGCTCGTCTTGCAGGCCGCGAGCGCCGGGCTCGGGGGCATCGAGACCAGCAATGCGGTCCTCGCGGTGTTCGGCGTGCGCAGCCAGGGCGCCATCCTCGAGACCTTCGCCAATGACGCCGGGCTCGACCGCGAGCATTCCGGCGGCAGCTGGTCGGGTGGCAATGCACTCGCCGCGCGCTTCGGCGGGCGCGGCATCCACGGCGAGTTCGACCACCGGCTCGGCACGCTCCTGCCCGGCACGACGAACACCTTCGTCTTCGACACGGGGAACTTCACGGTGCCCCGGGCGCGGACCCTCTTCGGCGAAAGCGACCTGCTGATCAGCGACGGGCGCTTCGAGTTCACGAGCTTCGTCGTTCCCGCGGGGATCCGCGTGCTCTTCCGCGGCCCGCACCCGGCGATCCTCCGCGTGCTCGGGACGGTGAGGATCGACGGCGAACTCAGCGTGGATGGCGAGAGCCCGGCGGCCGATTACCTCGCGGGCTCGACCCTGCCCAACGTCTCGGTCCAAGGCCAGCCCGGCGCCCTCGGCGGGGCCGGCGGCGGGGCCGGCGGCAAGGGCGCCGATGGCTGCGACGGCTCCGGACCGCAGCCGCGCTTCCTGGCCCAGCCGGGCCATGATGCGCGGCCCACGGCGAACTCCGGCTACCTGCCGTTCGTCTTCGGCAGTGGCGGACGCGGCGGCGCGCTCCATCCGCAGTCGGGCCAGGACTCGAGCGTCGTCTTCAGCTACTTCGCGGTGATCAGCGGCATGCTCGCGGGCGGCGGCGGCGGCGGCTCCTTCCTCGCGCAGGGTACGGCCGGCACGGCGCTGAATTCCTTCACCAACACGCAGCCGCTCGACCTCGGCCCGAACAGCACACCCGGCACCCTGGTCCCCTTCGTCGCGGCGCCCCTCGGAGTCTCTTCGCTCGACCACTTCCTGGTCGGCGGCGCCGGCGGCGGCGGTGGCGGTTCGCAGCCGCTCAACATGCTGAGCAGCGAGATCACGGTCGGTCAGCGCGCCTGGAACGCGGGTGCCGGCGGGGCCGGCGGCGGCGGGGCCCTCGCCTTCCGCGTCGGTCACGCGCTCGCCGTCGGATCGAACGGCGTGCTCGCGGCGCGCGGCGGCGGCGGGGTCCTGTCCACGAATGCCGCTCTCCCCGTCTTCGGCTGTGCCTCGCCGGGAGGCGCCGGTTCCGGCGGCTCGATCGTCCTGCAGCTCGAGGACCTGGGCCTGCTCACGCAGCTCGGAACCATCGACGTCAGCGGCGGTCCCGCTTCGCAGCAGACGACCACGCGAGTTTCGGCCCAAGCGCGCTCGAGCGGCGGGGCCGGCGGCCACGGAGCGGTACGGCTCGAGTGCGCCGGTCCGATCACGAGCGCGGCGCTGGGCACCGTGCTCGGTCCCCCAGCGCCGCTGCCGGGTTTCGTCGGCTCGCTGACGGCCGGTGAGGGCGATGCCCGTTCGGCCTGCTTCTCGCGCTGGCGCAGCAGCGGCCTCACGACGGCGCCGCGCTGGCTGCATTACCGGGTCCGTGCGCTGGTCCGCGGCACGCCGGTGATCTTCAGCGATGACCCCAATGCCTTCGCCCCGGCCAATCTCGACTCGCTGCCGCTGCGCATCCGCTTCCAGGGCGGCCTCGTCGACGGCAATGGCGAGCTCGTCGGCGCACCCGGCCCCTGGCGCGATTTCGTCAACGGCGACGGCGGCCGCGCGAGCATCCAGCTCGACGGCGCGACCGGCTTCCGCTTCATGCTCGTCTTCAACCGCGACGTGGAGCAGGACCTCGTGATCGAGGACGTCGACGTGTTCTTCGACGCGTGAGCGCCGAGCACCCCGTCACGGGCGCGGGCGCAGGAGCTCGCCGAGCTTCACCAGCGCCCGCGTGTGGAGGATCTGCGCGGCGTTCTCGCTGCGCCCGAGCCGCTGGCCGATCTCGGCGAAGGACAGGCCTTCGAAGTGCCGCAGCTCGATGACGCTGCGGTCGTCCTCGCGCAGCTTCGTCATCGCCTCGCAGAGGCGCTCCACCTGCTCCTCGCGCTCGGCGTTCGCCGCCGGTGAGGCGAGCGGCGCATTGCCGAGCACGGGCTGCCAGTCGAGTGACGATGCGAAGCGATCGACCGCGAGCTCGCGGCGCCGGCGAATGCCGTCGCGGATGTTGTTCCGCGCGACCGCCGTCGCCCAGCGCAGGAACTCCTTCTCGTCCTGAGGCCCGCGCTTCTCGAAGTCGGTGACGATCTCGAGGAAGAGCCCCTGCAGGAAGTCGTTCGAGTCCGCGGCCTGGCGCGCCTCGGGGCCCATGAGCAGGCGGATGCGCTGGAGCAGGATCTCGCGGTAGCGGACGACGATGGCGTCCAGGCCCGCGCGCTCGCCCTGCCGGGCGACGCGCACGAGCTCGATCGTGTCGTCGAAGGATGCGGTCATCGGGTATGCGTCGCGCCGGTCCAGAATCGTGTGTCAGTCCCCGATCTGGATGCGCAGGCCATTGCTCATCGCGAGCGTGCTGGCGAACGCGCCGGCCGGGTCGAAGACGGCCCATTGGAAGTAGGCATCGAATCCGAGCAGGTTCGTGTCGTTCGGAATGTACAGCGGCTCGAGCGCGCCACCGCTGCCATTGCTGAAGCGCACGATCGCGAGCAGCGGCGGCAGGACCAGCAGCGTGCAGCCGGACCCCGGGCCCAGGTCGATCGCCGCGTCGTCGAAGGAGAGGAGCAGCACGGCCGGCGAGAAGCTGCGCGCCTGCGCCAGCGTGACCGCGAAGTCCGTGGCGTCCAGCACCGGGTCGTTGAGCGCGCCGATCTGCGGCACGAGGCCGCCCGTTCCCGGGCAGCCGCTGCCATAGGTCTGCGTCAACGGTGCCACCGCGCTCAGGCTCACGTGCACATCGTCGCTGCCCTCGTTCGCGATCAGCAGGTCGTCGGCGCCGTCCGCGTTGAGATCCCCGATCGCCACCGCGATCGGCGAGCTGCCGTGGGCCGGCGAGTCGGTCGACGCGAAGCTGCTGCCGACGAAGTCGTGCAGGGTCAGCGCCGTTCCGCTGCCCAGGCTGGCCACGGCGAGGTCCCTGCGCGATGCGCCGGGCGCGCTGTTGTCCTCGAAGTCGCCGCAGGCGAGATCCACCCCGAAGGAGCCGCTCACCGCGATCGGCGTCAGCGCCGTGTAGTCGCTCGGGTCGAGCGGGCCACTCGGAGCGAAGCGGAAGACGTGCAGCGCCTGGCTCGGGCTCGGGAAGAGCACGCTGAGCACGACCGCGAGATCGACGTCGCCGTCGCCATCGAGATCGTCGGCGCAGAGCCCGTCGACCGTGCCGCTGCTCGCGACGGCGATCACGATCGGAATGCCGAGACCGCCCGTGTTGTCGCCCTGCAGCAGCAGGATCCGCGGCGTGGGGCCCTGCGCGAGCGCGACCACGTCGTTCATGCCGTCGTCATCGAGATCGACGACCGCGACCTTGCTGAGCTGCGTCGCTCCGCCGATGCCGACCACGCTGAACGGGTGGCCATCCAGGGAGACCTCGAGGCTCGAGCCACCGGCGATGAGCTCGCCCTCGCAGACCACGACGATGTCGTCCTGCGCATCGCCATTGAGTCGACCCACCGCGACGTGCGAAGGCCGGCGTCCGCTCGTGGGTGGGCTCAGGATCGACGGCGACGCGTCGGCGAGGTTGCTCACGAGGGCGACGTTCCGGGAATCGCGGCAGGCGAGCGCCGCGTCGTCGTCGCGGCCGTCGCCGTCGAGATCACCGAGCGCGAGCGCGACCGGACCGTCGTGCGCGACGCCGAGCGCCAGGCTCGACACCGCAGCGCTGAAGTCGCCGTCGCCGTCATTGCGACGCAGCGTGACGCGATCGTCGCCGTGGTCCGCGGTCGCGAAGTCGAGGTCGCCATCGCCGTCGACGTCTGCCAGCGCCACGTCGCGCGGGCTGTCACCGACCGCGTAGCTGCCGCTGGCCACCGGCTCACCGACGAAGCGCCAGGTCCTGGTCTGCGTGTAGTCCATCCCGCCGGGGTAGAGCATCTCATCGGCCGAGCTGATGTAGACGAGGTCCCCGTGGCTGTCGCCGCCGAGGATGCTCGGCGTCCCGCTCGGACTCGCCTGGGTCCAGTCCGAGCCATCGAAGTACCAGGTGACGGCCGCGCCGGAGAGGGAACCCATCAGCATGGTCCGGAGGCGCAGGGAGTCCCAGCACAGGCGGGGCCAGGAGTGATCCAGCGTGGGTTGATGGACCGGGTTGAGATCGCGCCAGCCGAGCCCGTCGCCGTCCCAGGTCCAGGTCCGCACGACCCCGCCCGAGTTGCGGGTGAGCAGGATCGGGCGCCCCGCGACGGTGTCGAAGCTCAGTCCGCCAGTCACCATCGGGTACGTCGGAGTGCTCGGTCCGGTCTGCTGCGTCCAGGTCTCGCCATCGAGGATCCAGGTGTCGTTGAGCCCCACATTGTTGGGCTCGCCGGCGTCGAGCCCGCCGTGGAGCAGGATGCGGCCATTGCCGAGGTAGACCATGGCGCCGCCGCGCCGCGCGGACGGATGCAC
>JADLHO010000202.1 GCA_020848735.1 Planctomycetota bacterium
GCGCCGCCCGGCAGGGCCGCGAGCCCGGCGCGCAGGGCGGCACCGTCGAGACCCTGGGACTCAGGGCTCGAACTGGCCCAGGACGCCCCGGGGTAGACCGGCCCCTGGGCGCGCGGGGCCGCCGCGAAGACGGCGAGGGCCCCGGCCGCAGCCAGTCCGAGGAAGGTACGGAGCGACGAAGAGGTCTGGCGCGACAAGCGAGGTGCGGGGTCCGAGCTGCGGAACAGGTGGAGAGGCGCTGCGCGCCGCGCCAAGGTGGGCAGGGGAGCTTACGTCGCACCCGAGCGGAAAGGCCGCGGCGCTTTCGATTCCCCCGAGCCAGGGGCGTCCCGTCGACCGCATGGGGCGATCGCGACGAGGCGGATCGGGACGTCGCGCCGGGCGATCCGCAGCACGCCGGTTGCCTTCGCGAGGCGAGGCGCGAAAGATGCGCCGCGCGCCGGGTCGGAGCGACCCACGGACTCGGTTCGACCCCAAGACGACGAGCGAATCGCGATGCCCTCCCGCCTGGACCTCCGCAGTGCCGCCCGCCGACAGGGAGTCGAGCGGCCCTTCGACATCCTGGTGCGCATGGCGCCGGAGAGCCGCCGGATCGTCGCCGATGTGCTCGGCACCCGGATCGACCGCGATGCGCGGCCCGAGGACCAGGCCTGGCGCATCATCAACGAGAGCCTCCGCGGACTGCAGGCACGCACGCACTCGCTCCAGGCGCAGCTCACGCCCTTCTCGCGCAATCACAATTGGTGGGAGATCGTCACCCGCGCCGCGGGCTGGCTCGGCATCCGCTGGTATCCGGGGCTGAAGGACGAAGAGGTCGAGCGCCTCGTCTTCGAGCGCTTCGCCGAGGCCTTCGTGGAGCAGAACCTCGCGCACGATGCGGAGGCGATCGAGGGCCTCGTCGTGCGCAACACCGACTTCGACCTCGCGATCCGCGCGCTGCGCCTCTCGCGCAATGGCGCGCGCACCGTGTGGTCGGCCCTCGTGCTGGGCACGCTGCGCGCGGACCAGGGCCTGCGCGAGGGCGTCGCGAAGATCGGCGACTGGCTCTGCCACCATCTCCGCTGGGCCTGGCCCGCGCCGATGAGCTCGGGCCTGCGCCTCCTGCATCAGCGCCTCGCCGGCGTCTTCCACGCCCTGGTCTCGCGCGCGGGCGCGGAGCCGCGCTCGCGCAATGCGCAGCGCGTGTGCACGGCGCTCGCGTTGATCTACTTCCAGGACCTCGTCGACCGAACGCTGGCCGAGGTCGAGACCGCGCGGGCGTGAATCGCGGTCAAGGCCCGGGCGACGCGAACGCTTCGACCAGGGCACGCGCGCCCCGTGGGCCGAGGGCCCAGGGCACCCAGAGCAACTCGAGTGCGAGCACCGTGATCTCGCCCTTGCGCGGCGCGACTGCGCTGGACTCGATCGCGAGCGCATCGGGTTCGTGGCCGGCGCGCAGCGCGGCGACGGCCGCCTGGAACTCCGTCTCGGCGTCGACGAGCTGCGCGCGCACGGCCTCGACCGACTCGCTCGCCCGCGCGACATCCTGGCGCTCGCGACCGACGCGCGACGCGCTGCGCATGGCCCCCGCCGCGCGCGAGATCGCGCTCGCGCCCGAAGTCCGGCGGCCGAAGAACGCGCCGAGCAGCGTCGCGCCGATCGCGATGGCCGTCTGCGTGGTCTCGTGCTGCACCTGCGAACTCTCCCGCGCGACCCGCTCCTCCGCGCGACGCAGCTTCTCGGCGAGCGAAGCCAACCGGGGCGCGTGCTTGCGCCGCAGGACCTCGAGCTCGCGATCGCGCGCCTCGCGCGCGCCCTGGACGCAGCGTGCGCGAAAGAGCGGCAGATCCTCGTCGGGCGCCGAGACGAGACGGGCCGCGCGGCAGCGGTGGACCACGACGCGCGCGCTGCGGTGGAGCGCCTGGGCGAGCCGTTGCCGCCAGGCGACCCAGGCCCGCGCGTTCGAGAGCTCGGACGGCACGGCCGCGAAGCCCGCACCCGCCTGGATCTGATCGCCGACCTGATCGCTGCAGGGCGGCATCGAACGCGCGAGCCCCACGCCCGGATCGTCGAAGGGATCGGCATCGACGCTTGCCCCCAGGGGCGCGACCAGCGCGAGATCGCGCCACAGATCGACATCGTCCTTGCTCGATGCGAAGTGCACGCGCGCGGTGCCGAGCAATGCGGGTCTGAATTCGAGCCGTTCGTCGGGCTCGAGGGCACCCCGCGCGATCACGAAGCGCTCGACGATGCCCGGCGGCAAGGCCGGGCGACCGCTCGTCACGGCGCCGGCCGGCGCGGGCGCGCTCGTCGCCGCAACGGTCGCTGCTCCCAGCCCCGTCGCGCGCGGCGACGCGATCGCCTTCTGCGGCGCCATCAGGGTGGCGATCTCCGTGCGCGTCAACGGGCCGCGCAGGTACGAGAGCAGCTGCCGCGAGCGCAGGACGAGCGGCGCGTCGTCGTGCACGTTCTGCATCAGGAAGCCGCGCTTCGGCAGCGCCGAGAGCAGCCGGTCGGCGGCCGCGCGATCGAAGGCGAGACCCTGTGCCGCCGTCGCGCCCTCGAGGCCGTCGAGCACGCGCGCCTTGTCGCGCTCCGTCTGCATGCGGCCGAGGAACCACGTGCCCGCATTGGCGAGCGCCTTGTAATCGAGGTCGACGGGATTCTGCGTCGCGAGGACACAGCCGAGTCCGAAGGCCCGCGCCTGCTTCAGCAGGGTCAGGAGGGGCAGCTTCGACGGCGGGTTCGCGACCGGCGGCAGGAAGCCGAACACCTCGTCGAAGTAGAGGATCGCGCGCAACGAGCTCGTGCCCGATTGCCGCCTCAGCCAGGCGAGGATCTCGCCGAGCAGGAGGGTCACGACGGCCATGCGCTGCGCATCCGGCAGGTGCGCGATCGACACGATGGACAGGCGCGGGCGGCCCGTCGCGGTGAAGAGCAGGCGCGCGGCGTCGAGCGGCGCGCCGGCCAGCCAGATCGCGAAGCCCGGCGCCGCGACGATCGCATTGAGCGCCATGGCCAACGCGGTGCGCTCGGCGGGCGGTGCCGCGGTGTCGACGTCGAGCACGCCGATGCGTGCGAACGGCGGCGACTGCACGCCGCGGATCAGCTCCGCCAGGTCGAGGTCCTGACCGCGGCGCCACGCGTGGTCGACGAGGTTCCCGAGCAACACCGCAGCGAAGCCCGGCTTCGCGCCGCCGTCGAGAAGGGCGAGCAGGCCGTCGACCGCGGAGCGGATGCGCTCCGACCAGGCCTCGAGGTCCGTCGCGAGCTCCGCGGGCGGTGCCGCGAAGGAACGCAGCATCGCGAGCGGCAGACCCGCGTCGCTGCCGGGCGTCCAGATGACGGGTTCGGACGCCGCACGGAAGCGCTCGATGCGGGCGCCGTCCTGCCCGCTCTCGGCGAGACCCGCCGCCCACTGGGCCGCGAGCTCCGCCGCGTGCTGTTCGGTCGTGCGTCCCCGGCGGAGCGCCTCGCTTGGATCGACCCAGGGCGCGAAGTCGCTGCCGCGCAGCCTCGGGAACGCGAGGAGCAGATTCCCGAGGTCGCCCTTCGGGTCGATCGCGATCACGGGGATGCCGTCGATCACCGCCTCCTCGAGCAGAGCGAGACCGAGACCCGTCTTGCCGCTGCCGGTCATGCCCACGCAGACCGCGTGCGTCGTGAGGTCCTTGCTGTCGTAGAGGATCGGCTCGGGGAGCGGAGCACCCGTCGCCGGGTCGACGCGATGCCCGAGGAAGAACGCGCCGAGCTTCTCGAAGTCGGTCATGCGAGCGCGAACGGTATCGTCCCTCCCGCATGTCCTCGCTGCCCTCGGCCCGCATCCTCGCGCGCTCTCTCGGCGCGCTCCTCGCCTCCGCACTCGCGACGACGTCGCACGCGCAGGAACCCGCGCGTCTCCACGGCCTGCGGCCCGACTCGCTCGAGATCCGCGACGTGATGGTCGTGCGCGGCGACGGCGCGCCGCCCTTCGGCCCGACGAGCGTGTTCGTGCGCGACGGCAAGCTCGTCGCCGCGCTCGACGGCACGCCGGCCACGGTGATCGACGGCACGGGACTCTGGCTCCTCCCGGGCCTCGTCGCGACCCACGCGCACCTGCAGGAGGCCTCCGCCGGGATCCCGATGCCGATGGAGTACCAGGGCGCGCTCTGGCTCGCGTGCGGCGTGACGACGATCCGCGACCTCGGCAGCACGATCGCCCGCTCGCTGCGCGTGCGCGCGCGCGGCGACAAGGGCGAGTTCCCCTGCCCTCGCATCCTGCTCTACCACCAGCTCGGTGCGGTCCATTCGAAGGAGGAGGCGGTGGCCCGCGTGCGCGCGATCGCCTCGGCCGGAGGCGACGGCATCAAGTTCTGGTCGAACGTGAACTACCCGCCCGAGGTGCTGCGCGCCGCGCTGCAGGAGGCGGCGAACAACCGCCTCCGCACGACGGCGCACATCGGCGTCGGTGAGAGCAATGCGATCCATTACGCCGACGGCGGGATCGACTGCATCGAGCACTGGTATGGGATTCCCGATGCCGCACTGCGCGGCGTGCAGGACTTCCCCGCGCGCTTCTCCTACAGCAACGAGGTCGACCGCTTCCGCGAGGCCGGCAAGCTCTGGCGCCAGACGGACCCCGAGAAGCTGGAGGCGGTGCTGCAGCACCTCGTCGAGCGCGAGGTCGCGTGGAGCCCGACGCTCGCCGTGTACGAGGCGAGTCGCGATCTCGTCCGCGCGCAGAACCAACCCTGGTTCCGCGAGTGGCTGCATCCCGCGCTCGAGGCCTTCTTCTCGCCGAGCCTCGACTCGCACGGCAGCTACTTCATCGGCTGGTCGTCGACGGACGAGACCGCGTGGCGCGAGAACTACCGCATCTGGATGGGCGCGCTCCGCCGCTTCGCCGAGCTCGGGGGCACGGTCGCGACGGGCGAGGACGCGGGCTACATCTACCTGCTCTACGGCTTCGGGCTGCTGCGCGAGATGGAGCTCCACCTCGAGGCGGGCTTCCATCCGCTCGAGGTCGTGCGCCACGCGAGCTACCACGGCGCGAAGGTCCTCGGCCGCGAGCAGGACTTCGGTCGCGTGCTCCCCGGGCTCGACGCGGACCTGATCCTCGTGAACGGCAATCCGCTCGAGAACCTGAAGCGGCTCTACCCGACGGGCTGCGACGAGTACCGCGACGGCAAGTCGGCGCCCACCGGCGGGATCCGCTGGACCATCCGCGGCGGTCGCATCTGGCACGGCCCGACGCTCGCGACGCAGGTGAAGGACCTCGTCCGGCAGGCTCGCGAGAAGACGAGCGGCGGGCGCTGATCGGAACTCGACGGCACGCCGCAATCGACCGCGACGGCGGTGTCAATGGCGCGACGGCGACGTCGGGATCCCGCCGTGCGCCGTCGTCCAATGCGGGGCTCGCACATCGACGCGCGCCGAGGTTCAATCCTCGCGCCATCCGCAGCGGGAAGATCCCCCCGCGTCCTCGTTGCCAGGACTCCGCTCTCATGCGCTCTCTCCGTCGCGCCGCTCTCGATTCCCTCCTCGTCGCCGCCGCAATGAGTGCGGTGGCGGTCGCCCAGACCACCGTCTTCACGTTCCATGGCGTCGAGGCCGTCGACAAGTTCGGCTACAACGTCCGCACGGTGGGCGACGTGGATGCCGATGGCATCGCCGACTTCATCTACAGCTCGCCGTTCCTGGACACGAACGGCAGGGTCAACAACGGCATCGCACGCGTGCACTCGGGCGCGACCGGTGCCGTGCTCCACGACCTCCACGGCCCGCTCGACGGCGACGAGTTCGGCTACTCGGTCGACGGCGCCGGCGACGTCGACGGCGACGGCCATGCCGACTTCGTGCTGACCCGCCTCGTGCTGGCGAACCGCTTCACGGGCGAGGCGCGGGTCTACTCGGGCGCGACCGGAAGCGTGCTCCACACGTTCGTCGGCAACGACAGCTACGACTTCTTCGGCATCTCCGCCGCGGGCGTGGGCGACGTCGACGGCGACGGCTACGACGACGTGGCGGTCTCGGCGCCCGGCAAGGACGACAATGGCTCGTCGTCCGGCGAGGTGAACGTCTACTCGGGCAAGACCGGCACCCTCCTCCACAGCTGGGACGGCGATCACGGCGGCGACCAGTTCGGCTGGTGGATCTCGAACGCCGGCGACGTCGATGCCGACGGCTTCCCGGACCTCGTCGTCGGCGCCCCCACCGCGGACTCCACCGGCAAATCGGAGTGCGGCATCGTGCGCATCTTCTCCGGCCGCACGGGCGCGGTGATCCGCACGCTCGAGGGTGACGCCGCAGGCGACAACCTCGGCTGGAACGTGAGCACCGCCGGCGACGTCGACCACGATGGGCACGCCGACGTTCTCGCCGGCGCACACCTCAGCGACGGCGGCGCACCGAACGCCGGGATGGCGCGCGTGTACTCCGGCCTCGACGGCAGCGTGCTCCGCACCTGGTACGGCGATCTCGCGGGCGACGAGTTCGGCTGGTCGGTCCGCAATGCGGGCGACGTCGACGCGGACGGCTACGAGGACCAGCTCGTCGGCGGACGCTTCGCCGACGCGAACGGCGTGGACTCGGGCGTGGCGAAGCTCTTCTCCGGCCGCACGGGCGCGCTGCTGCATACCTGGGTCGGACACGACGGCGGCGACCAGATGGGCTACTCGGTCGGCAGCGCGGGCGACGTCGATGCCGACGGCTACGACGACGTCATCATCGGCGCGGCCTTCGACGACAGCTTCGGCGCCAACGCCGGCGTCGTGCGCGTCGACTCGTTCGGCGGCGCCGCGGTGCCGCCGCGCCATGTCCTGCTCTCGATGGGCTGCCCCTGCAGCAACGGCAAGCTGCCGCGCATCGGCATCCACGGGCGCGCCGCCCTCGGCGGCTCCTACGCACTCGATCTGCGCGGTGCTTTGCCGAACGCCATCGCGTTCGTGAACGTCGGCGTCTACTGGAACCAGGCACTCGGTGCGCTCGCGCCCGGCTGCACGATCGTGCCCTACCCGCTGGATCTGTTCCCGACGCTGACCGACGCGAACGGGCTCGCCGCGGTGACGCCGTTCACGGCGATCCCGAACGATCCGGGCCTCGTCGGTGTCGAGCTCCACCACCAGTGGTTCGTGCTCGACCCGAGCAACAACGTGCTCGGGGTCGCCGCCTCGAACGCGCTCAAGGCGATCGTCGGCGTCTGAGTTCGCGCGCGGCGGCGCCGCGCGCTCGCCGGCGGCTGATCAGAAGCGATCGGCCGGTCCGCGCAGCGTCCAGCTCCGCGTCGGGATCAGCGTGTCGATCGGCACCGAGACCTTCTCGCTCTCGGTCGTCGGCGTGGCGTACCAGGTCTTGTCCTGCTTGCCCTTGCTGCTGCGCCAGTTGGCGAAGCCCGGGTAGGCCCGCGTGATCGGCACGCCCTCGAGCGGGAAGCGCCAGTTCGTCGGCACGACGAGCGCCCAGGGCTGGCCGTTCGAGTCGAGGAAGGCCTTGCTGCCGCGTTCCTGCGGCAGACCCGCACTGCGATCCGCGAAGGAGGAGTAGCCCGGCAGGTGCACGTCGGCGGAGACGCCGCTCGTCGAGGTCACGAAGAGGAACGGGTCGTACGGCGAGGTGCCCAGCAGGCTGGTCGCGACCACCCCATCGAACTCGATCCAGACGCGGGCCGAGGCAGCGGGCACCGACGGGTCACCCGGCCAGGTGTTGGCGAACGGCCGCGCGGGCACCGCGCGCGGCATCGCCGTCTGCGTGGACGGGAAGATGCCGTCGATCCGCGCGCCCTGCGGCTGCTGCGTGACGAGCGCGAACGGCTCGAGGCTCGTCGGCTGGGCGTCACCGCTGAAGAAGCGCTGCATGCGCACGGTGCCCGTGACGGAGTTGGGCAGCTTGTGGAGGTTGAGCCCGAAAGCGTGCTCGAAGGAGGCCCCGCGGGCGAGCAGGTGGAAATCGCCGATCAGGTCCTTCACGTGGTTCTGGCGGTTCGTGACCAGCGTGTAGGCCACCGCCACCACGGCGTCGTTGTAATCCTGGTCGCCGACGGCCGGGTAGAAGTCCTCGAACGCGATCACCGAGTAGCCCTGCGCCGGGATGCGCTGCACGTAGGTGCGGTTCGGGTCGGTGGGGAAGGCATCGTCGAAGCCGGAGACGCCGTCACCGTCGATGTCGGTCGGGATGAACTCGGCGATCACCGTCTCGTCGATCGACGCCATCGGCGTGACCTGCACGAGGAAGACCGAGTCGTTGAAGTCGTCGTCGCTGTTGACCGTGCGGTTGAGGTCCTCGAAGCCGCAGACGATGAGCTCCTGACCGTCGAGGAAGCCGGGCACCCCCGGGATGCGGACCATCGCGACGTGCTGCGCCTTGCTGCCGTCGCCGACGGTCGACTCGGGATTGATCGAAGGCAGCGTCGTGTAGCAGCCGCGGCCGATCGTCTTGTTGGTCGCCGGCGTGGCGCTCGGGATGGGCGTGCCGTCCACGAAGGCGCGCACGCGCGGCTCGGTGCTCCAGCCATCGGCCACGATGAAGAAGCCGATGCGATCGCCCGCGTGGAAGGTGCGCGGCGCACCGACGCCGTCGGTCAGCCAGACGTTCGCGCCAGAGGCGAGGGTGCCGGGCTGGTTGACGTCGGGGAAGAGCATCCCGGACTCGAGGATCGTCACCGTCGACGCCTCCTGGTCCTGCGTGTAGCGGAACCAGCCCAGCGAGTTGCGGTAGCCGGCCGACTCCCAGAAGAAGATCACCCGCACCTGGCAATCGCCCTCGACGATGAGGTTCGGCGAGTAGCCCGATTGCAGGTAGGCCGCGCCCGCGTTGGAGCGCTCGGGCAGCACGCGGCCGATCGTGGTCTGGATCGACGAGGGCACCGTCAGCGTGCCCTGCGCCCCCGCCGACGAACTCGTGGCGAGGAAGGGGGTTGCGGCGCTCACGAGTCCGGCGAGTGCCGCGGACAGTCTGTGGTTGCGGTCCATCACGCGTCCTCCAGCTCGATGACGAGATCGGTCAAGGATCCCACCGTGACCGTGACACGCGCCGCCGGCGCGAAGGGACCCCAGAGCGTGCGCAGGGCCTCGTCGGTGTAGTTGCCGCGGCTGCCGTCGTGCTGGACGACGACGTCGACCTGCTCGACGTGCGCGGGCAGCGTGATCGCGCTCTCGCAGCGACCGGTGTCGTCCGTGCCCCCGGTGAACCAGGCTTCCGTCGACGGCTGATCGCCGTCGAGGGACGCGGCGGTGAGCGGTGCGGCGATCGTGATGGTCACGCCGGCGAGCCCGATGCCGGCCTTCTGGACCGTGATGCCGAGGGAGACGTCCTCGGACGTCTTGAACTGGAACGTCGCGGCTTCACCACCGCCGCCGCCCGTGCCACCACCGCACGCCGACGGGAACAGCAGCAGCGCAGCCCCCACGAGATTGATGAACTTCCGACCCACGACGGCCTCCTGACGAGTGGAGTCGCACGCGACCCGCGCGACCTGATCCCGCAGTCCGTTCGGTCGCGATGGCTCGTGAACTCGACCGCCCCGAGGCGATCCGCGACACGGCGACCGCGAAGCATCGGTCGTAATGCCGATGCTCCCGTCCCGGATCGGGACCGACGGCGCATTGCGCGCCCGCGCGGCACGCGCGACGCTGCGCGCCCATGCCCTTGCCGTTCGAGATCTTCGACGAACCCAGCCAACGATCGCCGGGCAGCCCGCCCCCGCATCGGGGCACCCGCGTCGTGGTCGGGGTCGGCGGCGGCACGGGCAGCGGCAAGACGACCTTCGCCCACGCCCTGGTCGCCCAGCTCCCGAGGGGATCCGCGTCGGTCATCGACCACGACGCCTATTACCACGACCTCGCGGATCGACCGCTCGCCGAGCGGGAACGGGTGAACTTCGATCACCCCGACAGCCTCGAC
>JADLHO010000203.1 GCA_020848735.1 Planctomycetota bacterium
GCGGCCGCGGCGTCGGGATGCGCGGCCCCGCCCTCGGCATCGTGGCAATCACGGGAGCGCCGCCTACTCACTTCATCCCATAGCGCTCGAGCTTCTTGTACAGATTGCTCCGCTGGATCCCGATGCGCTCCGCGGTGCGCTTGATGTTGCCGGAGTTCTCCTCGAGCTTGCGGCGGATGAACTCCTTCTCGATGGCCTCGCGGAACTCCTCGAGCGTGGGGATCGCGAAGTAATCGCCGGACTGCGGCGGGCGCGCATTGGAGGCCGTCGAGAGGGCGGCGAGCTGGGCGGCGTCGATCTCCTCGGCGTCGGTGAGGATGGTCGCGGCCTCGCAGAGGTTGCGGAGCTGGCGGACGTTGCCGGGCCAATCCTGGGCGCGCAGCCAGCCGGCGGCGTCCTTCGCGAGCTTGCGCGGCGAGAGGCCATTGCGGCGCGCGGCGTCGGCGAGGAACTGCGCGGCGAGGAGCGAGACGTCGTCGCCGCGCTCGCGCAGCGCGGGCACGCGGATCGGCACGACGTGGAGGCGGTAATAGAGGTCCTCGCGGAAGGCGCCTTCCTTCACGCGCGCCTCGAGGTCCTGATTGGTGGCCGCGATCACGCGCACGTCGACCTGGATCGGACGGCTGCCGCCGATACGGGTCACGTTGCGCTCCTGGAGCGCGCGCAGCAGCTTGCTCTGCGCGTCCATCGCCATGTCGCCGATCTCGTCGAGGAAGAGGGTGCCGCCCTCGGCCGCCTCGAAATGGCCCTTGCGCGCGGTCTGGGCGCCGGTGAATGCGCCGCGCTCGTGACCGAAGAGCTCGCTCTCGATGAGGGTCGCGGGGATCGCCGCGCAGTTGACGGCGACGAAGGGTCCCCGCCGGCGCTTGGAGAGCGCGTGGAGCTGGCGGGCGACGAGTTCCTTGCCCGTGCCGTTCTCGCCGGTCACCAGGACCTGCGCCTCGGTGGGCGCACTGCGCTCGATGAGCTTGCGCAGCTCCTGCATCGGGGGGCTCTCGCCGATGAGCCGGTGCTCGGCGACGAGCTGATCGCGCAGCGCGACGTTCTCGCGCTCGAGGCTCGAGACCCGCAGCGCGTTCTTGGCCGAGACCAGGACCCGGTCGGTGTCGAAGGGCTTGGGCAGGAAGTCGAAGGCGCCCCGCTTCACCGCGATCACGGCGGTCTCGACGTCGCCGTGTCCGGAGATCATCACCACCGGGACCTCGGGCCAGCGCTGGTGGAGGACCTCGAGGACCTCGAGGCCGTCCATCCCCGGCATCTTCACGTCGAGGAGGACCAGCGCGATGTCCCCTCCCTCGCACGCGGCGATCGCGCTCTGGCCGTCGACCGCTTCGAGGGTGCGGTAGCCGTGGAAGCCGAGGCCGTAGGCCAGCTCCTCGCGGATCGCGCGCTGGTCGTCGACGATCAGGATCCGAGGGGCGAGGGGCTCGGCGGGGGGCGCTTTGCTCATGGGCGTCGTCGAGCATGCGAGGGGTCGGGTCGCCCGGGCAAGCGCGGCGTTTCCGGATCGGGACTCACGCGCAGGCGCCCTTGGGAGCGGCGCGGTCGCGACGCGGGACGCGGCCCCGGGCTGCCCTTCGCACGCGAACGAGCCGGCGCGAGGAGCTGGGGTATCCTTCTCGGCTTCCTTGCGACCCCGGGCCGGACTTTTCGTCGGCTTGACGGGTCGAGGGACGCATCTAACATGGCCCGGCCTCTCTCGCCGGATCCCACGTCCCCGTCCGGCTTTGCACGTCCGATCCCTGGCGGGATCACGGACCCAGTCACCCCCTCGCACCCGTTGCAGCATCGCGACCGCGTCACGATCGCTCCCCCTCGCTTCGGAGATTCGTCCATGGCCAAGCTTTTCGGCAAGACCCTTCTGAGCCTCGTCGCGGCGTGTGTCGCGCATGGCGTCACGCTCGCCCAGGATCTCGATCAGTCGTTCCGCGAAGCCGTGCGGATGTACCGCACGGACCGCAGCGCGGAGGGTCTCGAGAAGCTGAAGGAGCTCGTCGGTTCCGGCCCGAGCCAGGAGCAGGCCTTCGAACTCGTGAAGGCGACCGATGCCGCGGTGTGGCAGCTCCTGCTCTCGCAGGGTGGGGACACCGAGCAGATCGCGCGGCACCTCATGGGTCTCGCGACGATGGCGCGGAAGCAGATGTCGCGCGACGACGCGGCCATCCGCGGGCTGATCGGCGGAGCGACGAGCGATGAGTCCGTCGAGCGCCGCAAGGCCGTCGCGCAGCTCGCGGCCGACCACGGCGAGTTCGCCGTGCCGGCGCTGCTCGAGATCCTGGGGGACGCGGATCAGAGCAAGGCCGCCGACCGCGCGATGCTCACGATCTTCAACATCGGCCGCCCGGCGGTGATGCCGCTGATCGCCGCGCTGAAGAGCGACAACGCGCTGCTGCGCCGCAACTGCGCCGCCGCACTCGTCGAGATCGCCGACCGTCGCGCTGCGGCGCCGCTCGCGTGGCTCGCCGCGACCGACACGAACGAGGCCATCCGCGACGTCGCCGAGCGCGGCCTCGCCCGGCTCGGGGTGACGCGCGGCACGAGCGCCGTCGAGCTCTTCCAGAAGGACGCCGAGGCCTACCTCAGCGGCGTCGGTGTCCGCGAGGGCGATCGCTCCGAGGTCGTCTGGACCTGGAAGGACGGCAAGCTCGCCCACGCCGACGTCCCCGCTTCGCTCTACAGCTTCGAACTCGCGAAGGCCTGGGCGCACGACGCGGTGCGGCTCGATCCCGCGAACGAGGCGAACAAGTCGCTGCTCGCGCGCTCCTACCTCGCGCAGGTCGCGGCGATCAAGCAGTCGGCCGCGGCGAACCCCGACGACACGGTGATGCAGGAGCTCGCGAACGCCGAGGGGCGTCTCAAGCTCGTCGCCGCGGCGATGGGTGAGGACGTGATCGCGCGCGCCGTCGCGGACTCGATCGCGCAGAGCCAGTCCGCGGTCGCCATCGAGGCGATCGAGGCGCTCGGTGGCACGCAGGGCGCCGCCGGCAACGCGGCGCTGGTCGCGGCGCTCGACGACGTCGACGCGAACGTGCGCTACGCCGCCGCGCTCGCGCTGAGCCAGGGCAACTCGGGTGCGGAGATCCCGTCGGCCGCCAAGGTCGTCGGCGTGCTCGCCCAGGCCGTCGCCGAGGAGGCGATCCGCTCGGTGCTCGTCGTCGATGCGAACCCGGTGACGCAGAAGGTGGCGCGCGAGGCCTCGGCCCGCCGCGGCATCTCGGTCGCCGAGGCGAGCAGCGGCAAGGGCGCGATCGCGGACTTCTACTCCTTCCCGCGCTACGACGTCGTCGTCGTCAGCGACACGCTGCGCGACATCCTCCCCGAGGACGTCATCAGCCTCATCCGGAGCCGCGCGCCCGCGACGAAGGTCCTCCTGCTCACGCAGAGCGACGAGTCCGCCGCCCGCTTCGAAGGCAAGGTCGACGGGGTGATCAAGGTCGAGGGCTCGCTCGCGGCCGATGCGCTCGTCGCGCAGGCCAACGAGGTCGCCGGTGAGATCGATGCCCGCCGCGCCGGTGCGAACAAGGTCGCGATCGCGGCCGCGCACTCGATCGTGAAGCTGGCGCGCGAGAAGGTGAACGTGATGGCGGCGGCCGACAGCCTGGCCGCGCAGCTCGACCGCGACGACGCCGTCGCGATCCCGGCGGCCACGGCGCTGGGCGAGGGTGGGACGCTGGAGCACGTCGCGAAGCTCGCGGCGCTCGTCACGGGCGAGTCCGGCAGCGAGGGCCTGAGGGTCGCCGCGGCCGAAGCCGTCGGCGGCATCCTCGCGCGCTCGAACGCGGTGCCGGACGCGGTCTTCGACGGCCTGCTCGCCATCGCCCGCAACGAGGAAGCGCCGCTCGCGCTGCGCTCCGCGATCGTGTCGAGCCTCGGCCGCGGCAAGCTCGCGCCGGGTGCCCGCTCGCAGCTCGCGGCCGCGCTGGCGATGGTCGCCCAGGCCGGCGGCGGCGAAGGCTGAGACGCGCGAAGCCCCGCTCGCGCGCGTCCTTCGCGCGCGAGCTCACGCTTGCGACCGTGTCGAGCCGACGCTAAGGTCCCCGCCCCCGAGAACGACGCGATCGCTCCCGCGACGCTCGTCTCGAGCGCCTCACAGGCTCGCGCCCGAGTAGCTCAGTGGTAGAGCAACGCTTTCGTAAAGCGTAGGTCGTCGGTTCGAATCCGACCTTGGGCTTTCCTTCGACGTCGGAAGACGAAGCCCGCCGCCAGGACTGGCGCTGCGTGGCAAGCTCGGGGGATCGCCGGCATCGATCGCCGGCCTCCCGGGAGCCGGGCTTTCGAGGCGGCCGGCATGGGTCAGGCCCCCAGAACCGAGGCATCCCGAACCGAGGCCTCCAGAACCTCGAAGCGGGCCCGCCCTCAGCCCACGCGCACCCAGCGCCCGTCCGGACCCGCTCGCGCCACCCCGTCCTCGGCGAGCTTCTCGAGCCCGGCGAGGAGGGAGCGCTCGGCGAGCGGGAACATCCGCGCGTCGGTGTCCCAATAGACCTTCGCGACCAGTTCGCGCGGCGTCGCCGGGCCGTCCTCGAGCGCCTTCTGGAGCGCGCCCTCGCGTTGCTGGCGGTGGCGCAGGTACTGCTTGAGCAGGCGGTGGCCGTCGCGCATGGCCGGGCCGTGTGCCGGATAGAGCGTGCCCATCGGGTCGCGCAGCAGTTGCTCGAGGCTGTGCAGATAGCTCCGCAGGTGGCCCTCGGGCGGATCGATCACGATGGTCGAGACCGTCGACAACATGTCACCGACGATCGTGGCGTCGTAGCGCGTCTCGCGGAAACAGAGGTGGCCGCGGTCGTGGCCGGGAGTGAAGCGCGCGCAGAGCTCCCAATCGGGGGAGCCATCGGGGGCGATGCCCAGCGGCACACGGTCGCCGTCGCGCAGCGGCTCGCCGCGCACGAGATCGCCGTCGAGTCGATCGAGCGTGAGGGGATGCGCGCGCACCCGCAGGCCATAGCGGCGACTCGTGGCGACGACCGCACCGACGTGGTCCTGATGATGATGCGTGACGAGGATGCCGGCGGGCGGGCGACCGTCGGCGGCCAGATCGTCGATGAGGGCGAAGAGCCGCTCCTGTTCCTCGGCGTGCGGCGTCGCCGGATCGACGATCCAGAGGCGGTCCTCGCCGACCAGCAGGCAATTGGTCGTCGTCGCCGGGGGCAGGGTCGGCGTGCGGATGCTCGCCATGACCATGCCCGGCGAGAAGCGCACGTGATGGAGGAAGCCCGCGGCATAGCGCTCGGCGATCGCTCGAGCGCGCGCCGGAAAGGCCGCGAGATCGCCGTCGGCGAGTCGTTCGAGCAGGATGAGCACCGGGGGCACGATGAGGATCTCGCCGCGTCGCCAGGCGGCGAGGGCCTCGCTCGGTGTCCAGAAGCGCGCTCCGACGAGCTCGCCGACGCGGATCTCCGGCACCTCGTCGGCCGGGAGCTCCGCGAGGAAGAACACCGTGTCGTAGCGGACCGGCGCGAAGGGCGGCGTGCAGATGCGGCAGAGGGGCGCGAGCAGGTCCTCGCCCGGTGGCGTCGCGCGCAATTGCGGCCAGCGCGACGCGGCGGCGTCCTCGCCGAGCAGGCTCGTGCGCAGGGCCTCGCGCTCCGCCTTTCCCACGCGGGCGCGGAGCGCTTCGTCGAGCAGCACGCCGGTCTCCTCGAAGAGCTCGCGCTCGGCGCAGCGCGCGAGCGGCGGCAGGTCCGCGCCGCCGGGATGACCGGGCTGATCCGGGCCGTCCTCTTCGCCGCGCACGCCGCCGGGCAGGGCGTGGTAGCCGCCGAAGAAGCGCAGCTCGGGGGCGCGCTCGACGAGGAGCACCTCGCGACGGCCGCGATGGAGGCGGTGGAGGACGACGGCCGACGCGGCGCGGCGCGCGGGAGGAGGCTTGGGCGACGCGGACGCTGGCATCCCTGGCGCGGCGAGACTCGGGGCGATCGGAGGGTGAGAGGAACGGCGGAGGGTGCGGGGATCGGACCCGAGCGCCCCGGCGCCGTCCAGCCGAAGCTGCCGCCTCGCGCCGTCCGGTTTCCGGACATCGGCCGGCGACGCGATTCAGTCGCGCTGTGGAATGCGACGACGAGGCCGATACCTCGCCTGCCCGCCATCGGGACCTGGTGAAGGCCGCGCCATGCCCACGAGTTCCAGGTCCGCTGCTGCCCAGTCCCAACGCGGCGCGAGCTTCCTGGAGCTGATGGTCGCGATCTCGATCGTCGGCGTCGCGGTGCTGGTCATGCTCCAGCAGCTCTCGATCAGCCACCGCGAGACCGACGCGGGCCGCGACAAGGTCTTCGCGTACCAGAAGGGCCTCGCGATGCTCAACGAGCTGCAGGCGGCGATCGAGCGCGGCATCGTCACCGATGCGAACCAGCTCGAGGCGATGGCCGACGTGAAGGAGTCGTTCGTGCTGAGCACGCTGCGCGGCCAGGACGGCGAGCCGCTCGCGCCCGACCATCCGAGCTCGGGCAACAGCCAGCGCGCCGGCGAGTGGATCTGGTCGCGGCGCATCGAGGTCAGTCCGCTGCCGGGCAATCCGCGCCTGCGCCGTGTGCAGGTCGCGGTGCGTCGCTCGCTGCGCGAGGGCGGACCACGGCAGACGTATGCGGCGGTCGCGAGCCTGCTCAACCTCCCGAACGAGAGCGGCGCGACGACGCAGGTCTACGACGTCTATGCGCTCGCCCTGAGCGCGGTGCCGTCGACCTACATGGCGTTGCCAAGTCTGCGCAATACGTTCGAAGCCGCCGCCGACGAACTCGCCCAGCGCGCACCCGGGCTGCGCTTCCAGCTCCACTTCATCACCGAGCTCGGCTACGGGCGCGATCCGTTCTACGCGCCGTACTTCAACACGCAGCAAGGCGCCACGTCCGCCGCGCCCTGGGTGTTCTGGTACCCGAGCAAGTGCGACCAGGTGACGCCGGCGCTCTTCGCCCCCGAGCACTTCGACGGGCTCGTCCGGCTCGAGTCGGGCCGGGCCCACGGTTACGACGCGGCGACCAATCCGGTGCCCTTCGCGACCGCGGACCAGTTCAACCACGCGATGCGCTTGCCGGAGGCGCGCAAGCTCTTCGAGGCGCGCGTCGCCGCGGGCCTCGCGGATCGCGAGGCGCCGCCGCTGCAGATCCTGCTGGAGGACCTGCACGCCTCGCCCGATCGCTATCGCAATGCGATCTTCATCAACCTGCACGGCGAGGTGCTGCCCTTCCCGCCGCTGCGCAACCACGCCGACGCGGCGCGCGAGCCGGTCGGCCTGCCCGGTGTGCGCGTCGTCACGCATCCGGCGCGTCTGCGCACCGAGCGCGATCCGGACGGCGACGGCGACCACGCCGACACGCGCGACGTCGAGCTGCGCGTCTACGCCTACAAGCAGAACCCGGGCACGGGCAGCGAGCTCCTCGCGACGCCCGTCACGCTGCGGATCCCGGGCGTCGACCTGACGGGCAACGTCAATGGCGTCGATCCGGGTCTGCCGGCGACTCTCGAGATCCGTCGCCTCGTCGGCGGGATCGATCCCAGCACCGGCACCTCGGGCGGGACCCAGCTCGAATACCACGGCTTCGACTCGCCGCAGGGCGTGCCGCCGGCATATGCCGCGCGCAGCCAGCCGCTCGAGATGGCGTTCGAATGCGGCTACCAGACGGTGCCCTCGCCGCACACCTGGATCCGGCTGTACCACACGCCGCTCGTCGCGCCGGTCGTCGGGGATCAGGGGCTCTTCCCGTCGTCGCGGCTCTACGGCCTCGACTACGTGCCCTCGCCGGTGCTCGCGCCCACGCCCGGTGCGCCGGACTTCCAGGTCGACCTCGCCTCGAGCGGACTCGGACCGAAGAACACGGCGCGCTGGCGCATCCGCGTGCCGAAGGCCGTCTTCGACGCCGGCTTCCCCGGTGGCGGACTCCCCGACCAGGACCAACTGCTGTCGATCGACACGCGCATCGGCACGAACCTCGCCAGCGGCACCGCCTGGCCGACGCCGGTCGAACCCTACAACCGCTCGACGACCCATGTGTGGTGGGCGCGCTCGCCCGAGTTCGTGCCGCTCACCGAGCGGTATCAGCTGCAGGGCGACCCGCGCCACAATCCATACGTCGACCTCGTCGTCTACGGGAACAGCTTCGCCAACGGCTACAACTGGTACTTCGACGACCTCCGTTCGCTCGACGGCGACGCCACCTCGGATTGGCCCTGCCTCGATCGCGATCGACTGCGGGACGGCTTCGGCGGCGTCGCGGTCGTCGACGTGCCGCGCATCGCGCACGTCTGGCGCCGGGCCCTGCTGCGCGCGGGCGTCGTGCTGAGCTCCTTCGGCGGCCGCTTCGCGGGCGCGTATTCGCTCGGCGGTGACCTCTGTCTGCCGGCCGAGGCGGGCGGCACCGAACCGCGCACCCTGCCCTTGCACGGGGCCGCCTATGGCCTCACGGGTTACGCGGCGGTCGACACGCTGACGAGGGACGACCCCGAGAACCCCGCGGCGCCGGGATTGCCCGCGACCTTCCCGAAGATCGGTTCGGTGGTCGTGCGCTCCGGCGATGGCGCGTTCCTCGCGCGACCGGAATGCGGCGAGCTCTGGCCCGACCAGGCCTACACCGGCTGGATCGCGACGGGCAACCTCGCGGCGGGGGTCGGAGGCAGCCGTTACCAGCGTGCGCCGCGGCATGAGGTGACGATCCCGAACCTGCCGTTCGGGACCGAGCTCGACGAGCCGATCGGTCTGCGCATCGGAGCACTCGGCGCCGCGACCCTGCTGCAATCCGGCACCTCGTTCGCGACCTTCGCGCAGCGGCTCGAGGCCCCCTTGGCCTCGGCGACCGTGAGCGACGGGCTGCGGGCGCTCTTCCTCGCCGCCGGTGTCGGACTCACGCCGTCCGTGCCGGTGCGCTGGACGATGGGCCTCGCCGAGACGCTGAGTTCGCCGTTGCCCCACCTGATCTGGGTCTCGGACTACCCCGATCACTTCTGCCAGGAGCTCGAGCGGCTGGCGCGTGGACCGGACCTGCGCAGCAGTTCGGGAGTCGTGCGCCTGATGGCGCCCGGCGGCAATGAACGCGCCTACCTCGCGCTGATCGGCGACACCCCGACGGGCAGCCTCGAGCAGAGTCGCCTGCCGCGCGCGGCCCTGCTGTATGCGCTCCACGGCCTCTGGGTCGCGAGCAATCCCGCGTTCGACAACGACGTGGTCGCGGTGCCGCGGGTGCTCCTCATCGGTCCCGAGCAGGGCGCGGTGCTCGCGGACCCGAGCGTCGTCCACCTGCGCTGGCGGACGATCGGCGAGCGTTGGGACGGCTCGCGCTACACGCTCGCCCACCCGGAGGCGATGGCGGCCGACGCGCCGAACCTCCGCTACCGCATCCTCTACTCGACGGACAACGGGGTGACCTGGCGCGAGCTCGAGGAAGGCACCACGACGGACCCGCACGCGCGGCCGTCCATGGAGTCGCTGCAGCCCGACTCCGGCTTCGGCGACGAGTCCGCCATGCTGCCGTTGTCCCCCGAGAAGTTCCCCGCGGGCGATTACGTGTTCCGCGTCATCGCGCACCATCGCCTGCGCGAGGCGCACATCGCGTGGCACGACGTCTTCGTGAAGATCACGCGGCCGCAGTCGCCGCTCGGGGGCGGCGAGGATCTCGGCGGCAAGACGGGAGCCAAGTGACGATGGCGCACACGACAGGCCAGGAGCGGAGCGAGTCGGGCTTCACGATGCTCGAGGCGGTGCTCGTGTTCACGATCGTCACGCTGCTGACCGCGATGATCTCGCAGTCGCTGATGTCGCTGTCGCGCAACCAGCGCTGGTCGGAGCGCCAGACGATGGCCCTGAGCAAGGCGGAGCAGCTCGTGCACGGCATCTCCGGCGATCTCGAGGTCGCGGTGCGCGTCTTCGCCGAGAGCACGAGCTCACGCGCCGTGCTCGCCCGTCTCGATCTCGGCGACATCACCCCGCTCGAGGGCTCGCGAATGCCGCTCGCGACGTCGCGCGGCTGGTTCGAGCCGGATCCGTCCGGTCGCCAGGAGACCGGCAACCTGCTCGTGATCGCGCGCACCCTGCCTCCGATCGCGATCGCCACCGGCTTCGGCACCGAGCACGCGCGGATCGACCGCTACCAGTTCGTCGTCTACTGCCTGCGTGCCGACGGCACCCGCCTCGACCTCGACCGCTGGGCCAGCGTGCCCGTCGCGCGCGCCGACGACATCTCCGCGGTGATGGACCCGGATGCGCGTGCGAACGTGGTGATGGGACTCCTCGCGGCCGGTGTGCCGATCGCGTGGCGCCCCGAGGACCCCAACATCGCGTCGGCGCTCTTCGAGATGTCCCCGACGGGTGCGGCCCCGCGCCTCGACCCCGCGGTGCGCGTCCCGCCGGCTCCGGGTGAGGTGCGTCGCAAGCTGCTCGAGCGCGCCGGACTCGGGGTCGCGCGCAACGGCAAGCTCGGTGCGGTCCGTGTGCCCGGCTACGCGCACGAACTCCCCGGCTACCCGCACGGCTTCGAGGTGAAGCTCGACGGCGACGGCGCGGGCCGTCTGCTGCTCGTCCGGCTGGTCGCGGGGGCGGAGCTCAAGCCCGGCGAAGCGCCGGTCGCGGCCGCGGTCGAGCGCCTCGTCTCGATCCGCGAACCCTGAGCGGCGCGCCGCGCGTCAGCGGCGCAGGTTCGCGAGCACGAGGAGCGCCATCGCGGTCGCGTAGCTGCGCCCGATCTCGTGGCTGTCGATGTAGCTGCCGTCGGCCTCGGGGATGCGCGCCATCAACGCGACGAACTTCGCGTGGCTGTCGCCGCGCAGCTCCTCGGGCAGGCGTGCCCAGATCTCGCTCGCGTGGAAGAGCGCGTGGAAGAAGAAGAAGCCGGCGAGCTCGCCGTCGGAGTGGAAGTCGTTGCGGCGGACCTTCTCGATGCGCGTGATGTTCGCCCAATACGTGTCGAACGCGAAGCGGACGCGCTGCGCATCGGAATGGCCGAGCGCATAGAGCACGCCCTCGCAGACGGGCATGCGCGCGCTCGCGTCCTTCAGCGACGAACCGCCTTCGCCGCGCGCGGCCCCGCCGTAGACGAACGCGCCGTCGGGCTTGCGCGCGGCCAGGAGCGCGCCGACGCCGCGCGAGAACATCTCGTCCGCCACCTCGGCGCCGGACTCCCGCGCCCGCAGGAGTCCCCAGAGCATCGCCGCGGTGCAGAAGGCGTTGGCGTACTCGTGTGCGAAGAAGCCGTCGTCGTGCTGGCGTTGGCCGGCCTCCTTCACGATCGCGTTCATGCGATCGATGAGCGCGCGCCGCGCCTCGGCATCGGCGCCGGCGTGCTTGCGCGTGAGATAGAGCAGCCGGTAGGTGTCGGCGTAGACGTCCTCGTTCTCGCCGCGCGCGAGGTGCTCCGGGTCGAACATGTAGGACTCGGCCCGCGCGAGCGCGGCGTCGATGCGCGCGACCGGGATCCGCGACGGCGCCGTCTCGCGGTGCTCGAGCAGGGCGGTCGCGGCGAGCGCCGTGATCGCGATCCACGCATTGGGTGTGATCTTCGGTGACGGCCAATACGCGTAACGGCTGTCCTTCCAGCCGCCGTCCTCGCGTTGGAGCTGCAGGAGGTGGTCGAGCGCGGCGACGGCCTGGTCCTCGGCGCTGCGCGCCGGGCCCTGCCAGGTCGTGTCGCGCGGCAGGCCCGCATAGGCGCTCGCGTCGAGCCAGCGCAGCGTCTCGAAGCCCGAGAACGCGGCGCCGCAGGGGCGCTCGTCGTCGCCGAGCTTCAGGTTCATCGCGGCGCGGCGGCCGAAGGCGGAGTCGCCCCAGGTGCCCGCGACGGCCTCGAAGCGGCGGCGCGCCTCGCCCTCGTCGCCGCGGCGCAGCGCGGCGAGCGCGCGGAGATACGCGGCCTCGGGTGCGCGCGCGCCGTCCGTCGCGGGCTCGTCCGGCAGTTCGGCATCGCGCCCCGCGAGCAGCAGGACCCGACAGCGTTCGGCGTCGAGCAGGCCGGCGGCGACGGTGCGGTGCCCGGCGGCGGCCTCGAGCGCCGCGAGCGCCTTCTGCGGTTCGCGGAGCCGGCGGTGCAGGATCGCGCGGAGGTACTGCTCCTCGCCGGGGTCCTCCACGCCGTCGATCAGCTCCTTCGCGCGCGCATAGCGACCCTGGTCGAGCGCCTCGCGAGGGTCGGTCACCGTCTCGTCGCCGCCGTCGAGGCTGGCGTGCGCGAGCACGCGGCGCATGAGCTCGACGAACCAGTGCGCGTCGAAGCTGCGGATGCGTTCGACGAAGTGCACGAGCTTGCCCTCGCCGTCGAGGAAGACGAGCGCGGGCTCCACGAAGTCCAGCGGCCGCAGGTCAAAGCGTGCGGCGAGCGTCTCGTCGAGGTTCACGCGCGCGCACACGAAGCGCGACTCGGCGAGCGCGACGAGATCGGGGTCCTCGAAGAGGAGCTGCATCACGTAGCCCTCGAGGATCGGGGCGCGGTACATCTGACGCCCGCGGTTCTGCCCCTCGGAGATACGCGGCACGAACCACAGCACCAGACGCCTCTGCTCCTTCGCGCGCGCGATCGCGCGGTCGATCAGCGCATTGCGATCGGCGGCGACGCGCAGGGGGCGGTCGGGGCGCGCGCCGTCGACGTGGGCCTCGGGGTCGTCGATCCAACGCAGCTCGGCGCCGAGGCCGAGCTCGCGCCAGGCCGGCGCGCGGGGCGACGCCGCGCGGTCCTGGGCGAAGGTCGAGACGGCGAGGACGAGAGCGAGCCATGGAGCGCGGAGCATGGGCCGCAGTGTCCTGTCGGCTTCGCGGCCACGCCAGCGTGGGAGATGCGCGCTCGCTCCGGCCCTGCCCGTGCGCGATCATGACCGGGCCATGATCATCCGAACGAAGAGTTGCCTGCGCCTCGCCTCCCTCGCCCTCGTCTGCGGCCTGGTCGCCTGCGCGGGCGGGTCGTCCTCCGCGGTCCTGGTCACGGGCCTCGCGGAGGACTTCGAGTCGACGGCGCCGGGCGCCCTGCCGGGTGGCTTCTTCGCCGCCGAGACCAACGGCGCCGGAATGCCGGCGGCCTGGGCCGTCACCGACGGCGGCGCGGCCGGCGGCGCGCGTTGCCTGCGCGTCGGCGAGGTCCGCAACACCGGCGACACCTACAACCTGCTGCTGTCGCGCGAGCATTGCCCCGCCGACCTCGCGATCGACGTGAAGCTGCGCGCCGATGCCGGCGAGGAGGACCAGGGCGGCGGTGTCGTATGGCGCGCCCGCGGCCCGCACGACTACTACGTCGCGCGTTGGAACCCGCTCGAGGACAACGTCCGCATCTACAAGGTGCAGGGCGGCGTGCGCACGCAGTTCGCGACCGCGAAGGTCCACGTGGAGCCGGGCCAGTGGCACCAGCTCTCGATCACGCAGAAGGGCGCGCGCGCGACGGTCGCGTTCGACGGCAAGCCGATGCTCGACATCGAGGACGCGAGCTTCGCCGGTCCGGGCATGGTCGGCTTCTGGACGAAGGCGGACGCCGCGGTGTCCTTCGACGAGTTCAGCGTGCGCGCGCTCACGAACTGACGTTCGTCAGCGATCGGGCGCGCGCTCGCCGTGCAGCGCGAGGAACGCATGCACGTCCTCGCGCGCGCCGTAGACGACGAGCTCCATGCCGTCTGCGAGCACGCTGTCGGCGCTCGGGTAGGCGCGGCGCTCGTGGCCCAGCTCGTCGCGTTCGAGCAGGACGAGGACCTGCAGGCCGTGCTCGCCGGTGAGGTCGAGGGAGCCGAGCGAGCGGCCGGCGAGGCCGACGGGGACCTTGATGCGCTCGAGCACCGCGCCCGCGGGCAGTTCGAGCCAGCGCGATTCCTTGCGCCCCGCCACGCGCAGCTTCGCGCGCATGCTGCGTTGGCCGAGGACCTCCTCGCTGAAGGTCGCGACCACGTCGCGGCGCGTCACGCGGCCGTCGAGCACCGGGTCCTCGCGGCTGCTCACGACGGGCAGCTCGTCGAGATCGGGATCGTGGAAGCGCGTGAGGATCGCCGCGAGCGATTCGTCGGCGGTCGCGACCGACGACGGAGTGGCGAGGTCGGCGGCGATCAGCACGGTGCCCGGCGTGGGGTCGTTGATGAACTGCTTCACGTCGTGGAGCTGCACCTGGCCGAGCAGGCGCTGGCGTGCGTCGACGACGTAGACCGTGTCGTGGCGCGACGCGTTGAACACGTCGAGCACGTCCTCGAGCGTCGCCCGCTCGCTGACCTTCGCGGCATCGCGGCGCATCACGTCGCGCACGAAGTTCGTGTGGATCGCGAGCTCCTCGAGTCCATGGTCGACCCCATGGCCGCGCGCGCGCAACCGCGCCGTGTAGATCGAATCGGGATCGATCAGGCGGGCCGTGATGCTGGCGAGGATGCTGCACAGCATCAGCGGCAGGATCAGGTCGTAGTCGCCCGTCATCTCGAAGATCAGCAGGATCGCGGTGATGGGGGCGTGCACCGTGGCGGCGCAGAGCCCGGCCATCCCGACGAGCGCGAAGTGCGTGTGGTGATCGCCTTCGACGAGGCTGTCGACGATGCGCGCGAACGCGGTGCCGAGTGCGGCGCCGACGACGAGGTTCGGCGTGAAGATGCCGCCGACGGCGCCCGAGCCGTAGGTCGCCGCCGTCGCGACGATCTTGAGCAGGAAGAGCGTCGACAGCGCGAGCAGCGTGGGGATGCGCTCGGGGCGCGCCAGCGCGTCGATGGTCGACTGGCCGTTGCCCCAGGTCTCCGGATACCCGATGCCGATCGCGCCGACGATCAGGCCGCCGAGCATCAGCTTCACGAGCAGCGGCGCCTTCACGAGGTCGAAGACCTTGCGCCCGAGATCGAGCGACTTGCGGAAGAAGATGCCGCCGAAGCCGCAGAGCACGCCGAGCACCGCGGCCGAGAGCACGAGCGAGGGCTCGGTGAGCTCGAGCAGGCCGTAGCCGTAGAGCGGATCGCGTCCGAACGCGGCGAGCGTGATCAGCGTCGAGATCACCGACGCGACGACGATCGGCGCGAGCACGTCCATCGCGAAGTTCCCGAGCACGACCTCCATCACGAAGATCGCGCCCGCGATCGGCGCCTTGTAGGCCGAGGCCATGCCCGCCGCGACGCCGCAGCCGAGCAGCACGACGCGCGAGCGCGGCGAGTTCGGCACGAGCCGGCCGAGCAGCGAGGCCATCGTGGTGCCGATCTGCGTGTTCGCCGCCTCGCGGCCGATGCTGCCGCCCGTCGCGATCGAGAAGCCCGAGGAGACGATCTGCACCAGCGAGTGCAGCGGCCGGATCGAGCCCTTGCGCGTCGCGGCCATCTCGACGATGTCGCCGATGCCGAAGGGTCCGCGGACGTTCCGGATGAGCAGCAGGCAGAGGCCCGCACCGAGTCCGCCGAGCGTGGGGATCAGCAGGCTCTGCCACCACGCGAGCCGTTCCTGCAGCGGGCCGTGCTCGCCCATGAGCAGGCGTTCGATCCAGGCGAGGCCGGCGCGGAACGCCACGCCGAGGCCGCCGCCGACCACGCCGATCGCGGCGGCCTGCACGTAGATCCAGATCGAGTCGAGTTGCAGGCCCCGGCGCTCGGCCATCGGGCGCAGAGGATTCGGGGTCGCCGCTGCCCGGTCAACGACCGATCGGCTCATCCTCGCAGGAGCGGCGCGAGGAACGCCGCGTAACGCTCGGCGGCGATCGCCTGCGCGCGCTCGTTGCCGTGCATGTCGAGCGGCGTGACCCAGAGCTCGCGCGGGGTGCGGCCGACGAAGGCGTCGAGCAGATCGAGGCAGGGAATGCCCTCCTCGGCGCAGAACGCGGCGACGCGCTCGTGGATGCCGCGGAAGGGGTGTGTCGCGCGCGTCTCGAGCTGCTGGAGGAAGGGCCAGAGGGCGACGGCGAAGGGGATCCGCCGTTCGCGGCACCAGTCGCGCATCGTGCGCAGCGCGGCCTCGGGCACGCCGCTGCCCCAGAAGATCGCGCCGAGGCCGCGGACGTCCTCGGGGAAGCGCTCGAGCGGCAGTGCGAGCAGCTCCGCGACGAGGTCGTGGGACGGGTCGATCGCCCGCGGGTCGTCGCGGAACGCGCGCGCGATCGCCGTCGCGAAGGCGGACGCGCCGAGCAGGCCGGGCAGGGGCGCGTCCCGCGCGGCGAGCTTCACCGGATCGAGGCAGGACATCCCGCCGTTCACCGGCAGGAGGTCGTTCACGCAGAGCGTGGCGAGCACGAGGTCGGGCGCGAAGCGCGCGAAGCGGTTCGCGAGCGCGTGCGCGTATTCGTCGGGGACCAGCGTGCCGGCCGCGCCGCAGTTGACGAGGCGCAGGCCGTCGTCGGTCGCGCGCAGGCGCGCCTCGGCGAGGCGCGGCCAGGTCGCCTCGGCCCGCACGCCCCAGCCGAAGGTCGTCGAGTCGCCGACGCAGACCACGCGCCGCTGCCCCGCCGGCTTGGCGCTGCAGAGTTCCTCGCGCTCGCGCACGCCGAACGAGTTCATCTGCGCCTCCACGCAGCCGCGGGCGTCGAGGCCGTCCTGCCCCTCGCAGCCGCGGTAGCAGAGCCTCACCAGCACGTTCGGCTTGAAGGCCAGCCGGAAGCGCGGCGCGCCGGGCACCGTCTCGATCAGCTCCGCGGCGCGCGCGAGCGTCTCGGGCGAGAGCGGCTCCTGCAGCGCGAACTCGCGGTACTCCGCATCGGCGTAGTAGAGCTCGCCCCGGTCCGCGCGCGGCGCGAGCGCGCGGAGCGCGAGCTCGGCGAGCAGCAGGCAGACGAGCGTGCTCGCGAGGAGCACGGTCGCGCGGAGCGCGAGGCGACGCATTGCGGGATGCTCGGGTGGGCTTCGGCGTGACGCAAGGACGGCTTCGCTTCCGGCTCGCCGCGGGCGCGCTGCGCTAAGCGGCCAGCTCGTGGATCGAGCCGAGCGGCACGCACTCGATCCGTTCGTCGAGCGCATAGCGCCGCGTGCCCGGGTACACGACCCAGAGCCGATCGAGCCGCAGATCCGCGCTGCTCACCCGCATCGACTTCGTGATGCGCGGGGCAGCTCTTCGAGCGCGAAGCCCAGCAAGGACGCGCCCAGCCTCGGCTGCATCCGTAGTCGGCCGCCGCCCGGGATGCCTCGCCCGGCAAGGATGAGGCCGCTGTCGTTGCCTGCTCCCGGGTAGCTCTGGCGGCCTCATGCTCGAAGAATTGCACGCAGGGTGCCGATCTTCAGGGATCGGGCCTGCTGCGGCCGAGGGGAGAGCCGCCGCCCTTCCGCTCGGGCGCGCACGAAGGGCAGCTATGCTCCCGCCGCGCACGCGCCATGACGGACGAGTTCCCCCAGCCGGATTCGAAGGAGGCGGTCCTGATCGTCGAGGGGCTCCCGGGCTCGGCCACGCGCGTCCGGCTCCGGCTGCGGCA
>JADLHO010000204.1 GCA_020848735.1 Planctomycetota bacterium
CCTCCAGTTCAACGCGCGCATCTTCTTCGAAGGCGACCGCATGGACGGCTTCGAGACCGTCCCGATCGCGCGTCTCGCGGCGCCGGCGGTCGGGCTCCCGCTCACGCGGCTCGCGCCGGGATACGCACCGCCCGCGCTGCGGCTCAGCGCGTCCGGCGGCGCGCACGCGATGGTGCGCGAGGTCTACGCGGAGGCCGCGGCGAAGGCCGCGGAGCTCGGTTCCGCGGCGACCGTCGCGGACTTCCTCGCGGGGCACGCTTCGGAGGCGGAACTCGTCCAGCTCCTGAAGCTCGGCGTGCTGCGCGGCGCGCTGCCGCACCTGCGCGACGCGGCCGACGGCGGACTCGTCCACCCCGCGGACGCGTACCTGCTCCTCTGCGGGCTCCTCGGCCAGTTCTCGACGTTCTGCGCCGGCGCGGGCGCGCCGAACATGCCGCTCTACGACCACATGGAAGCGGGCGAGTGCTTCGAGCAGGTCTCCGCGGCGCTCCTCGCGCTCCTGCGTCAGGACCAGCTCGCGGCGAACTTCCGCAGGATCCCGCTCACGCGCGGCACGCTGCCGTTCGGCGGACTCGCCGTCGGCGCGCAGGGTCTCGACCCCGAGATCCTCGCGGGGCGCAACCAGATCTACGTCGTGTTCACGAACCCCGACCCGTCGGGCCCCGAGCGCGACTGGTACCGCAGCGGCCACGTGAAGGTCGCCGCCGCGACGCGCATCTCGAACACCGTCGTGCAGCGCAAGTACGGCGTGCCGCTCCTGCCGTGCCCGAAGCCGCGCGCACTCCCGGCCCGGTCGGGCGCGCTCTACTACCGGCTGCAGACGGACACCGCCGCGCGCCCGGAGGCGCAGGCGGAGTGGGAGGCCGTCGTCCGCGAGCGCACGCTCGTCGTCCACTTCGCCACCGAGGGTCTGGCTCCCGGCCAGGCGGCGCCGGACCTCGGGATGGAGGCGTATGTCGTATTCGGCCGCTGACGCCGCGACCGGCCGCGCCCGGATGACGGGCGCGTTCCGCGGGCTGTTCCTCGCGATCGCCGCGTTCCACAGCGAGACGACGCGGGCGCGGCTCCACCCAGGACAGTTCCACCGCACGCTCGAGGACCTCCTCGCCGGCGCCGACGCGCAGGCGCGGGCGTCGGGACTCGAACCGAACCTGTGGCAGCAGGCGAAGTACGCGGCCGTCGCGCTCTGCGACGACCTCGCGCTCCACGGCGACTGGGACCACGCGGAGCAGTGGAACCGTCACCTGCTCGAGCTGCGGCACTTCAACACGTCGTTCGCCGGGCAGGAGTTCTTCGACCGGCTCGCGCGGCTGCGTCAGCAGCTCGGCGGCGTGCAGGATTCGGCGCTCCGCGAGCAGGTCCTCGGCGTGATCGAGGTCTACGCGACCTGCATGCGCCTGGGCTTCCGCGGCCGCTGCCGCAACGCGCCTCCGGGCGAGCTCGAGCAGATCGTGAACGCGACGACGCAGCTCCTCCTGCCGCAGGGCGGGTCCGCGTCGCGCGTCTGGGACGAGGCGTACCGCGACGCGCCGAAGGGCCGCATCCTCTACCGCCGTCTCCTCTGGTGGTGGCCGATCCCGCTGTCGGCCGCGGCGGCCGTCGCCGTGTGGTTCCTCCTGTCCGCGGCGCAGGCGCGCCGCGTGGACCAGGCGGTCTAGCGCGTGGACAAGGTCGAGGCCGCTCCCGCGGACGAGGAGGAGGACCGGTGAATCGCACCGTCGTCGCGCTCGTCGGCGTCGTCACGGCCGCAGCCGTGGTGGCCGGCATCGCGTACACCGTCGGCGAGATCCTGCGCGAGCCGCACCCGATCCCGAGGGACTGGGCCCTCGTGTCGTTCGCGATCGCGCTCGTGATCTGTCTCTGCATCCTGCTCGTCGTGTGGCTCATGCGCCGCTCGAAGGCGAAGAGCCTCGAGAACGGCCTCGCCGCGGGCGGAAGGGACAGCCGCGGCGAGATCGAGGCGCTCCGCAAGCAGTGGAAGGAGAGCGTGTCGAAGCTGCGCGGCACCGCGGTCGCGGGCGGCGGCGGACGCGCGCTCGCCGCGCTGCCCTGGTACCTCATCATCGGCGCCCCGGCGAGCGGCAAGAGCACGCTCCTGCGCCAGTCCGGGATCGACTTCCCGGTCGGCGACGCCGCGATCCGCGGCCTGCAGGGCACGCGCAACTGCGACTGGTGGTTCTCGAACGTCGGCATCTTCCTCGACACCGCCGGGCGCTACATCTCCGACGAGAGCGCCGAGGAGTGGGCGTCGTTCCTCGACCTCGTGCGCAGGCACCGCAGCGGCGCGCCGGTGAACGGCGTGATCGTCGCGATCCCCGCGGCGGACCTCGTCGAGAAGAGCTACGAGGACCAGGACCTCGAGGCGCGCCGCATCCGCGCGCGGCTCGACGAGCTGATCGACCACCTCGGCGTGAACTTCCCCGTGTGGGTCGTCCTCACGAAGGTGGACCTCGTCGGCGGCTTCGCCGAGTACTTCGGCGGGATGGACGCCGCGCAGCGCGCCCAGATGATGGGCTGGACGCTCGACCAGGCCGAGGGCGCGCGCTACGACTCGTCCGAGTTCGACCGCCGCTTCAGCCTGATGATCCACCGTCTGCGCGAGCAGCGGCCCGCGCTCGTCGCGAAGGCCGCGCTCCGCGACCGTCCGGCCGCGTACGCGTTCCCCGACGAGGTGTCGGTCCTCGGCGACCCGCTGAACCGCATGCTCCAGCGGATCTTCGAGCCGAACGTCTACCAGGAGACGCCGCTCCTGCGCGGCGTGTTCGTCACGAGTGCGACGCAGGTCGGCACCCCGCTCCAGCGCGCCGCGTCTCGCGTTCGCGAACTGCTCGGCGCGCCGCGCGTGGACGCCGATGCGTCCGGCAGCCAGATCCGCAACGCGTACTTCGTCCGCGACCTCATGCACGAGCGCATCGTGCGCGACCAGGGCATGACGTGGACGACGCAGCGCGAGGTCGAGCGCGGCCGCACGAAGCGGCTCGGCGTGAACCTCATCGGTGCGAGCTTCGGCGTCCTCGCGCTGCTCACGATCGTCGCGTTCGGCCTCGCGGCGTCGCGCGAACTCGGCGCGGTCGAGGCGCACGTGGACGAGGTCGCCGCGGGACGCGGCGGCGCGGCGTCGAAGTGCGACGCGCTCTGGCGCGCCGCGAGCCTCGCGACCGACGACAACCGTCGGAACCTCGGCCTCTCGCAGCAGAAGAGCCTGCGGCTCGACCTGCAGGAGAAGCAGCGCGAGCTCTACGTCGAGAAGGTGCTCCGCCCGCTCGTCGAGGGCTACCGCCGCGACGCGGAGGCGGCCGACGTGAAGTCCGGCGTCGCCGCGATCGCCGCGATCGAGCGCGAGTTCCGTCTCGTCGAGGCGGCGCTCCGCCGCGCGGCCGACCCGGAGGCGAAGCCCGACCCGGCCGCAGCCGCGGCGGACGACGACGACGAGGCGGATCCGAAGGCCGCCGACCCGAAGAAGAAGGAAGAGGCGACCGAACCCGCCGCGAAGACGCCCGACGACCACGCGCCGAAGGGCTTC
>JADLHO010000205.1 GCA_020848735.1 Planctomycetota bacterium
ATGCCCCGACCGCGGAAGTCGCGATCGAAGTCCCGCAGCGCGCTCGAGCCACAGATCGGGCAGGCGCGGAGCGGGGCGTCGAAGCTGGGCTTGGGGTCTTGGTCCACGGGTGGGCGGGGAGTGTAGCTAGCCGGCCTCGATCACGCGGACTCCACCGTCACTCTCGACGGAACCGAACACGAAGCGGTGGCTGCTCGAGAGACGGATCATCTCGGGCACGGCAGCGATGAAGAGTCCCGCCTTCTGCACCCCGCTGGCCTCGGCTCTCCTGCCCGCGAGGCAGAACGCCCACGCTCCGCACTCACGAATGACGACGCGAGCGAGATCGTTGCGACGTAGCTTGTCTCCCATCAGCGCGATCCAACGCCTCTTCGCGCAGCGCTCGATCCACACGTGGTCTTCGACTCCTTGCGGGAAGTGATCCGTGAGGACCTCCACCTCATGACCGGCCGCGCGGATCGCGTCCGCGACCGTACGTCGCCCGAGGCTGTGGTCGAGGAAGAAGGTCGCCACGCGGCTGCCTCATGCCGCGCCGGCCCGGCTCTCGCAGCGAATCGCCTCGATGATCTTCCCGACGTCGAGACCGTAGTCGTCCGCGAGTTGTTCCGGGCTCTCTCCGCCGTTGAAACGCTCGAGGATGACCGCGGTCGCCACGCCATCGATCGTCGGCCGGCCGAAGCCAACGCGTGGACTGCACACGACGTTGCCGATCCCGTCGGCGATCGCGGGCGTCCAGATGCGATAGCGCACCGCGACGCCGGAACGGTCCCACTCGATGCGTCTGGCTTGGAGTCGGACGTAGTCCTGGATCAAGCGCTGCTGAGGAACCTGCAGGTCGACGAGCTCGCCGACGCGGTCGAGGTAGAGGGTGATGCCGTCGCTGAGGAAGCGCTGTCGCGCGAGCGGGTGTCTCTCGGAGCCACCGATCCTGCGGAGATTCTCGAGACAGCGACGCACGCGTGGCATCGGGAGCTTCAGCTCGTCTTCGAGCCCCTTGCGGAGCACGTGGATGAGGTAGACCTCGACGAGGTTGTAGAAGCAGAGCAGGCCGTTCCGGGGCGTCTCGAGGAGCGGCGGCGTGGAGCCTCGGGAACCGTCACGCTGAGTGAAGCGGCGACCGTGAGCCCAGCGGCGCACGGTCTCGGGGTTCGCTCCGACGAAGCGCGCGACCTCAGCAATCGTGTAGATGCCGATTTCGGCGGGGTCGGTTCGATGGCCGTGCACGGTTGGAGACTTTGGAAGGAGGTTGAGGGGCGGGAGAGTACGACGTGGCGCTCTGATCGAACAGCGCCGGGGGGTCCCGGTCTTTGGCCATGCGCAATCGCTCGCGGCCGCTGCTCTAGTCGCGGCAGTCCGCGTCGCGACCGCAGGGCTGCCTCGTAACCTCAGTCCCGAGGTTCAAGCCTCGGTGCCTCAGCCGAGAACGGGGGCGGACAGGACGAGCCGGAAGCCGAAGACGACCCTGGCGACGTCCGGCGCGTTCCAGTTGCGGTTCGCGGAGCGACACCACCACGCTTCGTTCCAGCAGGAGCCGCCGCGGAGGACGCGGGAGCGGCCGCGATCCCAAGAGACGCTCCGCTGCCACAAGCCCGAGCTGTGCGCGCGATCGCGCAACGCCCTGTCGACCCAGTCCTCCAGACTCCATTCCCAGACGTTGCCGTGCATGTCGTGCAAACCCCACGGGTTCGCGGGGAGTACTGCAACGGGATGGACACGTCCCTTCGTCTCGGGGTTGTCCAAGAACCACGCGATCCACTCGCCGGTCTTGGCGTCGCGCGGTTCGTCGCCGCTCCAGAACGCCGTCGTCGTGCCGGCGCGGCAGGCGTACTCCCACTCGGCCTCGTCCGGCAGGCGGAAGACGTACTCGGCGGGTGCGTCCGCCAGCTCGGGGTTGGCCGCGATCACTGCGTCGCGGTGCGAGTTCAGCCACGCGCAGAACGCGTCGGCTTCGAACCAGGTGAGCTCGGTCTGCGGGAGGAGCGGGTCTTCGCCCCACGCATGCCGCTTGCCGGGATCGAAGACGCGGTACATGGCGGCCGTGACCGGCACCGCCATGATCCAGAACGGCGCGGGAATCGAGACCTCGGCCGTGTCGTTGCCCTCGCCCATGCGGAAGCGCCCCGCGGGGCCGCGCTTCCACAGAGGCTCTCGCTCCCGTTGCCCGGAGCCGCGGGGGATGCGATCGAAGAGGCCAGGGGCCGGAGCGGGCAGGTGCTCGAACACACGCACACCAGCGGCCGCAAGCCCGGCCCTCGCGAGGCGTCGGCAGAGGTCCCGCAGGTGCCAGAGGTCGATGCCGTTCGTCGTGCGCGCCGCGAGCTTCTCGATCAGGGCGAGGACGCGCTTGCGATCGACGCGCTCGAGCAGTTGGTCGTAGACGCTGACGCGCTCCCACCACTTGCCGAGTTGCTCGACCACCCCGAGCACCGCGTCGTCGCCGAGCTGCCTCGCGCTCGCGACCGCGCGCAGGGCGATCGGCTTCGTGTGCTTCTCGGCGACGAGGCCGAGGATCCAGGCGTCGGGCGACGCGACCTCGGCGGCGAGCAGACCCAGCGGCTCCGCCCAGAAGTTGACGAGGTCCTCGGCCTCGGCTCCTTCTCTCGCATCGATCAGCGCTTTGACCTGCGCGAGGTCGAGCTGCGGATGCCGCTCGATCACGGCACGCGCGCAGAGCGCTTCCTGGAAGGCGCGGTGGCGGAATTCGAAGCTGCGGCGCCCGCCCTCCTCCCGCGCGATCAGGATCCCGGTTCGAGTCGCGAGCTCGATGAGGAACTCGGTCCAGCCCCCGGCCGCCCAGTCCCCACTCGTGCGCAGCGCCGCCTCGGCATCGGCAGGGCGCTCGTTCGATCGCGACCAGGTCCGGAGCTCGGCCTCCCCCCAGACCGCCCGCCGCGCCTGGGTCATCGCGAGCGCCAGGCTGCGCAGCACGGCGAGGACGGAATCGCTGCGCCTGAACTGGAGGCTCGCGCGCAGACGTGCCGGCTTGTTCCGCTGCTCGACGAGGGACTCGAGGAGCTGCTCGAGCACGTCGAGCTCGCGCGACGCGATCGGTTCGCCTTCCTTCGCGAGATCGGAGAGCAGGGTCAGGAAGAGCGGCGTGGCGGCGAGATGCTCGAGCGAGGGGCTCGACGCGAACTGCGGTTCGAGCGCCTGCCAGATGCGAGCTGCATCGGCGCCGTGGCGCTTCTGCACGAGTTCGCGCTGCCGCTCGGCATCGAGCGCCTGCAGCCAGAGCTCGCGGAAGCCCGTCGGGCAGGTGAAGCCGATCGGACGGCTCGTCAGCACGACCGTGCAGCGTCCATCCGCGCCGAGCGCGCGGGCGCGGTTGAGGAACTCGTCGCGCCGCGCCGGCGGCAGCTCGTCGACGCCGTCGAGCAGGAAGAGCACGCGGCCGCAGTCCGCCGCGCGGCGCAGCGCGATCAGCGCCGGATCCGCCTCCACGATCTCGTCGGCGCGGCAGCCGCGCTGCCTGCCGAGGACCTGCTTCAGCGGATCGCTGCCCCGCGCGTCGTCGTCGGCGAGCTCGCGCAGGCGGAGGAGCACGGGGATCCGGCCCATCGCATCGTCCGCGGCGAGTTCATGCGCGAGGTGCAGGATCAGCACGCTCTTGCCGCCGCCGGGGCGACCGAGCACGACGAGGTAGCGCGGACCGGGCTCGCGCCGCAGGCTCTCGATCAGGCGGCGCAGGGTCGTGGGCCCGAGCGGATCACCGTCGCCGCCCCGCCGCGCGCGACGGCGCATGAACTCCTCGCGCGCGCCGGGATCCTCGCCGCGCAGCGCGATCGCCTCCTGGACCAGGAGTTCGAGGCGCCCGCCGACGAGCGAGTCCCGCAGGTCGCGCACGCAGTCGTCGCGCACCCGGTTGAGGTACTGGCGCAGCCCGATCGCGAGCGGGTCGGCGAGGACGCGCTGCGCCGTGGTCCGCGTCGCATGGAGGAGCGCCCAGCCACCGGTGTCGGAGAGGGCCCGGCGCATGCGACGGACGACGCGCTCGATCGGCGCGCGCTCGACGAGCAGCGACTCGCGCAGCACGCCGAGCGCGGCACTCGCGTCGTCGGACGTGATCCGCGCCCCGCTCGCGAGGACGTGGTCGACGGAGCGCAGCAGGGCCTTGATCGCAGGGGCGCCGACCATGCAGGCGAGCACGGCGCAGAGACGGGTCTCGCCGTGCGCGAGCGCGCCGGCGAGCTCGTCGAAGCCGGGGCCGGCGGGACGATCGCCGTCGCGCTTCAGGCCGAGGTCGAACCAGGTCGCCCGCTTCGAGCGCTCGATCGAGTGGCCGAGGAGGACGACGAGGTCGAAGGGTCGCGGCGCAACTCCGGCGGAATCGGCGATGCCGACGCGCAGGAGCTCGAGCGCCGCGGCGACGCTCGCGAGCGGGCGGCAGCGCTGCGCATCGTCGAGCAGGTCCTGGACCGCTCGGTCCCCCGGACTGCGCGCGGCGCGCTCGCGCAGGAGGCGCAGCTCGCCGACGGGGATCGCCAGCGTCAGCCGCGGCACGCGCGCGAGCTCGCCGAGCTGGTCGAGCAGCGGCGGCCGCGCGTCCATGTTCACGAGCGACTGGCTCGTCGAACCGACGACGACCAGGGTCCGCGGATCGCGATCGACCGGCGGAACCGAGGGCGCGGCGACGCGGACGAGGCGCGAGACACCGAAGCGATCGGAATCGGTGAGAGCGCGCGCGACGCCGTGCTCCGGCTCGGGTGCGAGGAGCTCGAGGCCGAGCTCGAGGGCTTCGTCGTCGCTCGACTCGACGAGCAGCCGCTCGCAGGGCGGCAGCTCGTCCCCGCTGCGCGGCAGCAGGACTCCGAGGCGCGTCCAGGTCGTGGTCGCCGACTGGAGCAGGGCGAGCAGCGCGGTGTGTGCGCGCAGGCGCGCGACGGCGCTCGGGCGATCGCGCAGCGCCTCGAAGGCATCGCGATGCGCGGGGTCGATCGCGATCGGGTCCCAGGCGCCCGCGCCGTCGCCGTCCTCGAACTGGAGCTCGAGCGCGCCACTCTCCCCGCGGCGGATCCGAAGGACGGGTTCGCTCATGTCCGGCGGCGGAGGATAGCGCGACGCGCTCCCTGGACTTCAGCTCGTGAGCATGGCGAGCCAGTCGCCCTCGAAGATCCAGAGCCGGGCGAGTTCCACGTCCCCGGTCACGGGCACGCGCGGCCGCATCGCGACCTGCGCCACGCGCGCGCGATGGGTCGCCATGGGCTTCGACCACGTGAGCGGGAAGGGCTCGCTGGGGATGAGCTCGCGCGACGCATCGCAGAGGCCGGCGATGGCCCAGGCGAGTTCGAGGCGATGGTCGTCGCTCTCGCGACGCGAGACGCGGAGTTCGGTGTGGAAGGACTCGCCGCGGCACTCGAGCGGTGCCAGGGGCTGGACCTCGCAGGCCTCGCGATCCTCGCCGGCGATCAGGAGGTGGACCGGTGCGCGCAGCACGGTCTCGTCGGGGCTGCGGCCCAGGAAGGCGTCGCGGACGCGGTCGAGGCGCTCGCGGATTTCGTCGTATGCCCGGGACTTGCGGTTGTCGAGCGGGCCGCGCTTCGCCTGCCCCTCGAACCACACGAGCTCCGGCATCGCGACGCCGTAGAGCTCGTTGAGGACCCAGACCCGGCGCTGTTCGAGCGAGAGCTCGGGCACGATCGGGCGCAGCGCGTCGAGGAGCTCCTCGCGCAACTGCTGCCGGCTGAACTCGAGCAAGGGCGTGCGCTCGTCCGCGCGCGTCGACACGGCCCCCAGGTCGGGCAGCGTCGTCGCCGGCTTCCGCTCGGCGGCCTTGCGAGGCAGGCAGGCGTGATGGAGCGCCGTGAGGAAGTACGCGCGCTTGAGCTCCGGGGGCTGCTTCTTGCCTTCCCGGATGACAGCCAGCCACGTGCCGAGGCACGCGAGCACGACCTCGTCGAGCTTGCCCTCGACCTCGTCGAGCGAGAGGAGATGCGGACTCCGACGCGCGATGCGCTCCGCCTTCGACCGGAGATCCTCGCCGAGTCCACCCTCGAGGATCTCCCGGCTGAGGAGATCGATGAAGATGGCCTCCGCCTCGCGCGGATCGTCGGCGGGGATCGTGGCGAGGAGTTCGGGCACGCGCCCGGCGGGCAGGAACGAACCGGGAACAGCGGCGATCTGGTCGAGCCAGACGCGGACTTGGATGCGAGGGTCGGGCATGGGACTCCGTCGGGTCGGGAGCGGCCGGCGAGGGGCAGGATGCCGTCCGTGCCCCCTCAAGCCGGTCCCGAGGCCGTCTCTCTCGCAGCGTTTCGAAAAAACCCGCTCGCCCGCTCCCGGGTGCTCAGCGGGCGGCGAGCCGCAGGAAGTACAGCGCGTTCAGCACCAGGGCATGGTCGATCGCACCCTCGCGCACCATCCGCTCGACCTCGGACAGCGGGAGCGTGAGGACCTCGAAGTCCTCGCCGGGGTCGGGCTCGGGCTCGCCCTGGCGTTCGCAGCCGCGGATGAGGTAGCTGTGGCAGCGGTTGCTGAAGAGGGCCGGGTTGGGGTTCACCGTGCCGAGGTGGATCGGCGTGGCGCTCGACGCGTAGCCCGTCTCCTCGCGGAGCTCGCGGGCGGCGGCGACGGCGGGATCCTCGCCGGGTTCGATCGCGCCGCCGGGGATCTCGATGGTCGGGGCCGCCGGGCCGTGGCGGAACTGGTGCACGAGGACCAGCTCGCCGCGCGTCGTCTCGGCGATCACGTTGACCCAGTCGCGCGTGTCGATGAGGAAGAAGCCGAGCTCCTGGCCGGTGCGCGGCGAGACGCGGTGCGCGATCTGCACGTCGAAGACGTACCACTGCGCGAGGCGATGGCGGCGCGTCTCCGGCCAGGGGCGGGGACTCATCGGCTCAGGCCTCGGGCTCTTCGCGCGGCACCTTGGCGACGGAGACGACCGCGTCGCCTTCGTCGATGTTGATGCAGCGGACGCCCTGCGTCGCGCGGCCGATGAGGCTGATGCCCGTCGCCGCGGTGCGGACGATCTGGCCGAGCTTGGTGACGAGCATGACCTCGTCGCCGTCCTCGACCGCGAGCAGGTTGACGACCTTGCCGTTGCGATCCGAGGTGCGGATGTCGATGAGGCCCTGACCGCCGCGGGTCTGCACGCGGTACTCCTCGACCGCCGTGCGCTTGCCGTAGCCGTTCTCGCAGACGGTCAGCAGCGTCTTCTTCTCGTCGGTGATGACCATGCCGACGAGGGCATCGCCCTCCTTGAGCTTGATGCCGCGCACACCGTGGGCGCTGCGGCCCATCGCGCGCACGTCGTCCTCGGCGAAGCGGATCGCCATGCCGTCGCGGGTGCCGAGCACGATCGACTCGCTCGGCTTCACGATGCCGACCCCGATCAGGCGATCGCCCTCGTCGAGACCGACCGCGATGATGCCGCCCTTCTTCGGGCGGCTGTAGGACTCGAGCGGCGTCTTCTTGATCTGACCTTGCTGCGTGACGGTGACGACACAGCCTTCGTCGTCGAAGCTCGGCACGCGCAGGATCGCGGTGATGCGCTCGCCCTCCTGCTGCGTCTCGATCACGTTCGCGAGCGCACGGCCGCGCGCGGTCCGCGCGAGCACCGGGAGCTGGTAGACCTTGCGCCAGTAGCAACGGCCGAGGTCGCTGAAGAAGAGGAAGTAGTCGTGGGTGTTCGCGACGAAGACCTGCTCGAGGAAGTCGCCCTCCTTGGTCTCCGCCGCGGAGATGCCCTTGCCGCCCCGCGCCTGGCTGCGGTACTGGTCGATCGCGGTCCGCTTCAGGTAACCCTGATGCGTGACGGTCACGACCATCAGCTCGTCGGGGATGAGATCCTCGGCGAAGAACTCGCCGATCTCCTCGTCGGAGATGACCGTCCGGCGCTCGTCGCCGTAGGTCTTCACCATCTCGTCGATCTCCTCCTCGAGGATGCGGATCAGGACGCGGCGGTCGTCGAGGATCTTGCGCAGCTCGACGATCCGGTCGCGCACCTCGTTCCACTCGGCTTCGAGCTTCTCGATCTCGAGTCCGGTGAGCCGGGCGAGGCGCATGTCGAGGATCGACTTCGCCTGGATCTGGCTCAGCGCGAAGCGGTTCATGAGCCGCTCGCGGGCCTCGTCGACCGAGCGCGACTTCTTGATGATCTCGACGACCTCGTCGATGTTCTGGACCGCGATGCGCAGCCCGTCCAACACGTGGAGGTGCTCTTCCGCCTTGCGCAGCCGGAAGCGCGTGCGCCGCGTGATCACGTCGATGCGGTGATCGCGGTACGCCTCGAGCAGCGACTTCAGCGGCATCGTCCGCGGCCGATTGCGCTCGATGACGAGGTTGTTGACGCTGAACGTCGACTGCAGGGGGCTCAGCTTGAAGAGCTGATTGACGGTGATCGACTCGTCGTCGACGCCGCGCTTGAGCTCGATGACGAGGCGCAGGCCGACACGGTCGTTGGACTCGTCGTTGACGTCGGCGATCGTGTCGATCTGCGCGTTCTTCGCGAGCGTCGCGATGCGCTCGAGGATGGTGCCGACCTTCACCTGGTAGGGCACCTCGGTGAAGACGATCTGCTTGCGGCCGCGACGGTCTTCGACGTGGTACTTGCCGCGCACGGTGACCGCGCCGCGCCCGCTGCGGTACGCGTTGAGGATCGCCTGGCGCCCCATGATCATCCCGCCCGTCGGGAAGTCGGGGCCCTGCACCACGGTCATGAGCTGGTCGAAGCTCACGTCGGGGTCGCGCAGCAGCAGCTTCAGCGCCGCGCCGATCTCACGGAGGTTGTGCGGCGGGAGGCTCGTCGCCATGCCGACCGCGATGCCGGTCGAACCGTTGCAGAGCAGCGCCGGGAAGCGCGATGGCATCACGACCGGCTCGCGCCGCGTGCCGTCGTAGTTGTCCTGGTAGTCGACCGTGTCCTCCTCGATGTCCGCGAGGAGGTCGACGGTCGGCCGACCCATGCGCGCTTCGGTGTAACGCATCGCGGCGGGCGGGCTGCCGTCGATCGCGCCGAAGTTCCCCTGTCCGTCGACGAGCTGGTAGCGCGTCGAGAAGGGCTGCGCCATGCCGACGAGGGTCGGATAGATCACCGACTCGCCGTGCGGGTGGTAGTTGCCCGACGTATCGCCGCAGATCTTCGCGCACTTCCTGAACTTCGCCCGCGGGCCGAGGTTCAGCTCGAACATCGCGAAGAGGATGCGGCGCTGGCTCGGCTTGAGGCCGTCGCGCGCGTCGGGCAGCGCGCGGCTGCGGATGACGCTCAGCGAGTAGTTGAGGTAGCTCTCCTGCATCTCCTTCTCGAGAAGGAGGTCGGAGATCTCGCCGGCACCTGCCGTGGTCGGGGGAACGTCGCTCATCGGGTTCGGCGAGGCTTGAGGATGCCTCGAGCCGAGCGATTCTCGGGGTGCTCCTGCGCACTATCAACACGGCGTCGCACTTGGTTATGATCGCCGCGTTTTCGTGCTCGAGAACCACCCTGACGGGCCGCCCGGCCCGCACCGGGCACGCGAAGCGCCCAACCTGCACCCACTGCCGGAGGACCGAGCTTGAGCGAGAAGACGGCCATCATCTTCTGCGTCGGTCGCGAGCTCCTGGAAGGTCACGTCCTGGACCGCAACGCGCACTACATGGCAGCGCACCTGACGAACGCCGGGGTGCGCGTGCGGACGATCCAGGTCCTCGACGACGTCGAGGACGAGATCGTGGCGGCGGTGCGCGGTGCCCTCGCGCTGAAGCCCGCCTACATCCTGATGAGCGGGGGCATGGGGCCGGGGGTGCACGACCTCACCCGGTCCGCGACCGCCAAGGCCGCCGAACTCCCGCTCGTGCCGAGCGACGCCGCGCGCAGCTTCGTGGCGAACTCCTACCGCCGCTGGCACGCCAAGGGGATCGTCGAGGACGCCGAACTCTCCGGCGAGCGGGTCAAGTTGACGATGGTCCCCAAGGGTTCGACCTGCTGGGAGAACTTCAGCGGCACCGCCCCGGCGCTCTGCTTCGAGAAGAACGGCACCAAGGTCTTCCTCCTGCCCGGGCAGCCCGAGGAGCTACGCCAGCTCTTCAACGAACACGTCCGCCGCGGCATCGAGGCGGAATCGGGATCCCACTACCGCGAGTCGATCCACATCGACTTCGCGGGAGGTGACGAGTCGGTGATGCCCCGGATCCTCGGCGACCTCGGCCGCCGTCATCCGAAGGTGCAGGCCCGCTCCCGCTCGCTGAGCGGCGAGCGCGGCAACGGGATCCGCATCACGGTCAGCGTCGAGGGCGGCGACCGGAACACCCTCAGCGAGGCGCTCCAGGCCGCCGCGGCCGACGTGCGCGCGCGCCTGGGCCTCGAGGTCTCGCCCCGGCGCGGCCAGGGTTCTGAGTTCGACGGGTGACGACGAGCGACTTCGCGACCCGGCTGCTCGCCTGGTACCGACGCCACGCGAGGCGCCTGCCCTGGCGCTCCCGCCGCGACCCCTGGGCGACCTGGGTCAGCGAGGTGATGCTCCAGCAGACGCGCGTCGAGGTCGTCATCCCGGCCTTCGAGCGCTTCCTCGCGCGCTTCCCGAACCCGCGGGCCTTCGCGAGCGCCAGCGACGACGAACTGCAGGAGGCCTGGCGGGGGCTCGGCTACTACCGCCGCGCCCGCCTGCTCCGCGAGGGTGCCGCGGAGGTCGTCGCCCGCCATCGCGGCCGGGTGCCGAGCGATCCGGACGCCCTCGGCGCCCTCGCCGGCGTCGGCGACTACACGCGCGTCGCGATCGCCTCGATCGCCTTCGGCCACGCCGAGCCGGCGATCGACGGCAACGTCGAGCGTGTCTTCGCGCGCCACGCGGGGATCACGGCCAACGTCAAGAGCAGCGCCACCCGGAACCGGCTCGCGACGCTGGTCGGCGAGCGCATGCCCAAGGCGCGGGCCGGCGACTTCAACCAGGCGTTGATGGACCTGGGCGCGATGGTCTGCACGCCGCGCGCGCCGAAGTGCCTCGTCTGTCCCGTCGCGGGCGATTGCGAGGCGCGACGACTGGGCCTGCAGCAGGAGCTGCCGCGTCTTCCGGCGCGGAAGCCCTCCGTCGCCATCCTCGCGCGCGCGGTCCTCGTCCGCCGCAAGGACGGCGCGGTGCTCGGCGCTCGCATCCGGGACGGTGAGATCAACGCCGGGCAGATCGAGCTGCCAGGGCCCGGCATCCTCGCCGACCACCAGGATGCGGGCGACGCGCTCGCGCACGCGTTGCACGCCCGCTACGGCGCGCGCTTCGAGATCGGCGAACCGGTCGCGCGCGTGCGACACGGCATCACGCACCATCGCATCGCGCTCGAGGTGCACGACGCGAAGCTGCTCGGGAGAGCCGGCGGCCGCCTGCGCTGGTATCCGACCGACGATCCGGCCGTGCCCTGGAGCACACCGAGCCGGAAGGCGCTGTCGGCCCACGCGCGGCGCGGCGCGCGGTAGGGCGCCCGCAGGGCAGCGGTTATGGTCCGCGGCTTCCCGAGAACCCCGCACGAGAGCGAAGCACACATGGGTCTGATGGACGGCAAGGTCGTGGTCGTGGTCGGCGTCGCCAACAAGCGCTCGATCGCCTGGGGCATCGCGAAGGCGCTCGCGGACGCCGGCGCACGGCTCGCCCTCAACTTCCAGAACGAGCGCATGGCCGAGTCCGTGCAGAAGCTGGCCGAGGAGTTGCCGAACAAGCCCTTCCTCGCGCCTTGTGACGTCACGGTCCAGGGTGACCTCGAACGCTTCTTCGAAGCGCTCGGCGCGGAGTTCGGCCGCATCGATGGGCTCGTGCACTCGATCGCGACGGCCAAGCGCGAGGAGCTCGGCGGCAAGTTCCGCGACACGAGCTGGGACGGCTACGCGCTCAGCCAGCAGGTCTCCGCGTGGTCGCTCATCCCGATGGGCCGCCTCGCCGCGCCGCTGATGGAGGGCCGCAGCGGCGCCATCGTGTCGCTCACCTACTACGGGGCCGAGAAGGTCGTCGACGGCTACAACGTGATGGGCGTCGCGAAGGCGGCGCTCGAGGCGAACACCCGCTACCTCGCGGCCGACCTCGGGCCGCAGGACATCCGCGTCAACGCGATCTCGGCCGGCCCGATCAAGACCGTCTCCGCGATGGGCGTGTCGGGCTTCTCCGGAATCCTCGATGCCGTCGAGCAGAAGGCCCCTCTGCGCCGCAACGTGACGCAGGAGGACGTGGGCAAGTGCGCGCTCTTCCTCCTGTCCGAGCTCTCGAGCGCGATCACGGGTCAGGTGATCTACGTGGACTCCGGATACTCGATCCTCGGCATCTGAATCCCCGTTGATTTCGGATGAGCGACTCGCAATGTCGCTGAACAGGATTTGACCGAGCGGAGTGCGGGGCTTCCGTCGGATCGGGCGGGTGGGCTCCCGCACCTCTGGAAAGCGCCATGTAGCAACTCACCCTCGCCCTCGCTGCACTCGCCGCCCCTCTCGCTGCCCAGACGGCCTACGCCGTCGACAGCAATCTCGACATCCTCTACACGGTCGACCTCGCGACCGGCGCCGTCACCGCTATCGGCAGCACCCTGAACAACGGCCTGAGCACTCCGGCCGACCTCGCCTGGCGTGAAGACACGCGCGAGCTCTACACGATCGACCTCGCCGGCGGCGAGGTCGGCACGCTCGACCCGGTCACCGCGCGCTTCTACCTCGCCAACCAGAACGGCACGAACTACGTGTTCGACCCGGCGACGGGGACGACGACCGCGCTCGGCGTCGCCGGCCTCTCGCTGATCACCGCTCTCGACTCGGACGCCTCGGGCCGCGTGTGGGGCATCGACTTCGGCACGGGCAACCTCGCGACGATCGACAAGACGACCGGCGCGGCCACGGTCGTCGCGACGATCAGCCCGACCAACATGCAGGGTCTCTCGGTGCACCCGAATGGGACCTGGTACGCGATCAACACCACGACCGATTCGCTCTACGTGATCGACCCGGCGACGAGCAGCTCGCTCCTCATCGGCACGAACACGGGCACGCAGTTCGTGAAGGGCTTCCAGATCGCCGACACCGCGATCGCGGTCGGCGGCACGCCGTGCGCCGATGGCGCGGCCGGCATCCGCCGCATGACCTGGTCGGGCAGCTCCGCGATCGGCGGCACGCTCCAGCTCGGCTTCGAGACCGGCCCCAGCGCCACGGTGGGCAGCCTGATCTTCGGCTTCTCGGCCGAGAGCTTCGGCCCCTTCCCGCTCCCGCTGGACCTGAGCCCCTTCGGCGCGCCTGGCTGCAACCTCTACGTCTCGGCCGACATCACGAGCGGCACCGTGCTGAGTGGGGTCCCCACCGCGCTCGCGATGCCGAACACGCCCTCGCTGGTCGGCGGAGTCTTCTTCGTGCAGGCCGCGGTCGTCGACATCTCGGCCACGCCGAACGCGCTCGGCCTCGCGTTCACCGACTTCGTGCGGGTCGTCGTGACGAACTGAGGGAGCAATCCGCCGCGTGCGTCCTGCGCCCCGTCGCGTCTCGCGGTGGGGCGCGTTCGTTTCCGGACGCTGCGCGCAGAAATAGCGGCCTGCGACGCCGAGTTCCGGCGGCACCGATGGGCCGCACGTGAACGAACAGCTCGGAAGCGAACGTTTCGATGCGGCCGTGATCGGGCTCGGCGCCGCGGGCTGCTGGGCCGCGAAGGTGCTCTGCGAGCGCGGCATGCGCGTGCTCGGGATCGACGCGGGTCGCCTCCTCACCGAGGCGGACCTGCCCCGCGAATTGGCGCCTGCCCCGCTCTGGCGTCGCGTGCTCTCGCCGCGGCATTGGATCCAATCGCGCTCGATCTCCTTCCATCCGCGGCTCGCGCATCTCTACGTCGACGATCACCGCAATCCCTATGCGACGCACGGCGGGGAGCCGTTCCTCTGGATCCGCGGACGGCAGGTCGGCGGTCGCATGCACACCTGGGCGCGGATGGCGCTGCGGCTCGCGGCGGCCGACTTCACGCGCGCGCGTGCGGACGGGCACGGCATCGTCTGGCCGATCGACGGCACCGCGCTCGCGCCCCATTACGCGACGGTCGAACGCTTCCTCGCCCTGAGGGGCGAACGCGACGGCCTGCCACAGCTCCCCGATGGCGAGCTCGTGACGACGAGCCCGCTCGCCGCACCGGCCCGCCTCTTCCGCGACCGCGTGCTGGCCCGCTATCCGCAGCGGCCGGTGATCGCGCCCCGTGTCTTGACCGGCCGCATCGCCCCGATGCCGGCACCCCTGGACGCGGCGCTCGCGACGGGCCGGCTGACGATCGCGACCGAGTCGCCCGTCGCACGGCTCACGCTCGACGACCGCGCCGAGCGCGCGACCGGCGTGGAGCTGGTCGACGCCCGCAGCGGGGCACGCTCAGCCGTGCGCGCCGATCGCGTCTTCCTCTGCGCCTCGGCGATCGAGTCGGTGCGCATCCTGCTGAACTCGGCCTGCGCGCGGCGACCCGCCGGGCTCGGCAACGCCCATGACCTGCTCGGGCGCTACGTGCTCGACCACAATCTCGTGGTCGCCTCGGGACCGACGCCGGCCGAGTACCGCGCGCTGATGCCGGAAGGACCGCGCGCGAGCACACCGCTCGATCTCGGCGCCGACATCGACTTCTACCTCCCCGATTTCACGCCGACGCTCGGCCCGCGGGACTACGTGCGCGGCTTCGGCGTGCAGGGCCGCATCCATCCCACGCAATGGGGCATGGGCGTCTTCGGCGAGATGCTCCCCGACCCCGAGAACCGCGTGACCTTGACCGAGCGTCGCGACGCGTTCGGCATCCGCACCGCGAACATCCGCGTGCGGCGAGGAGAGAACGACCTGCGCATGATCGCCGCGCAGAAGGCGGAGCTGCGCACCCTCGCCGCAGCCGCGGGCCTGCCGATCAGGCTGCCGATCCCGGGCATCGTCCGACCCCTCGTGTGGAAGGCGGTCGGTCCCGAGGTCGGCGTGATGCACCTCGGTGTCGCGATCCACGAGACCGGCGGTGCGCGCATGGGCGACGATCCGCGCGTCTCGGTCGTCGATCCGCAGAACCGGCTCTGGGAGGCACCGAACGTGTACGTCACCGACGGCGCGTGCTTCCCGAACACCGGCAGCCAGAATCCCACGCTGACGATCATGGCGCTGACCGTGCGGGCGGCGACGCTCGCCGACTGAGGCGATCCGCGCGGCGCCTTAGAGCCGCGGCTTCAGCCGGTCGGCGACGCGCAGCGCGTTGGCGAAGATCGTCAGGGCCGGGTTCATCGCCGCGCTCGACGGCATGAACGAGCCGTCGACGACATAGAGGTTGTCGAGCTCGTGCGCCTTGCAGTCGACGTCGAGGACCGAGCTCCTCGGATCGGTGCCGAAGCGGAGCGTGCCGCATTGATGCGTCGTTCCCGAGAGCGGCACCTTCTTGCGCAGGCTGATCGTCCGCACGAAGCGGCTCCGGCCCTTGTCGAGTTTGCGCAGCAGACGCCTCAGGGCCTGCACGAGCCGGTCATGGGCCTCGAGGTTGTTCGGCACGTAGCCCAGACGGATCCGGCCATCGCCCTCGACCGCGACGCGGTTGCTCGCGACCGGCAGGTCTTCCGAGGTCACCCAGAAGTCGACGCTGTGGTCCGCGATCCACTTCAGCAGGAACTGCGGAGCCCACATCGGAGCCGCGACCGCGAACTTGGCCGCGTCGGCCTTGCCCATGGTCTGGACGTGCCCCATCGGGAACTCCCACTCGTCGGAGCGCAGGTAGAAGTCGTTGAGCGCGAGCGTCTTCTGGAACAGCGTGTGGTTCGGTTCGTTCGACACGGCCACGAACGGCGAGTTGTTGTGGCACATGTAGAAGCGACCGACGACGTCGCTCCCGTTCGCGAGCCCCTTCGGATGCCGGTCGCTCGCGGACCGGAGCAGGAGCGCAGCGGAGTTGATGGCGCCGCAGGCCACGACGACGAAGCCCGCCTCATGGGTCTCGACCCGACCTTCGCGTTCGACCTCGACCGCGGTGACGGCGCGGCCCGCGGCATCGGTCAGGAGGCGCCTCGCCTTCGCATGCGTCAGCAGCGTGACGTTCGCGTGCTGCAGTGCCGGCTTCACGCAGGAGACCTCGGCCTCCGCCTTGGCGTGGATCAGGCAGGGATAGCCGTCGCAGGTGTCGCAGCGGATGCACGGGCTCGCGGCACGACGACGCTCGTCGAGCATGATCCCGATCGGCAGGGGGAAGGGCCGCCGACCCGCGCGCACGAGATCGTCGTGCAGCTCCTGGATCCGCGGCTCGTGGCTCACGGGCGGGTGCGGATAGGGCCCGCTGCAAGGCGGCTCGATCGGGTCGACACCACGCTGCCCGTGCACCGAGTACAGCTCCTCCGCGCGCGCGTAATACGGCTCGAACTCGTCGTAGCCGACGGGCCACGCGGGCGAGATGCCATCGACGTGCCGCAGCTCGCCGAAGTCCTCCTTGCGGAAACGCAGCAAGGCCGCGCCGTAGAGCTTCGTGTTGCCGCCGACGTAGTAGTGGATCTCGGGCTTCAGGGGCTGGCCCTGTGCGTCGACCCAATCCTCGCCCTTCGCCTTGTAGCGGTTCTCGGCGAAGACGGCCCACGAGTCCCAGTTCTGCTTCTCGCGTGGCAGGTGACCGCCGCGTTCGAGGACGAGGATGCGCTTGCCGGTCGGCGCGAGCTCGTGCAGCAGCGTCCCGCCACCCGCTCCGGAACCGATGATGATCACGTCGTAGCGCATGGTCTCGGTCAGCCGTGGATCAGGATCGACCTTCGAGGCAGGCCCGCGTGAATGCCGCGAAGTCCGTGACGTCGCCCGGGGCGGGATCCGCCGCGGCACCGTCGATCCAGACGAAACCGTCGCCGCGGTGCTCGCCCGTGCGCCCCGTGGCGAGACGGGCCTCGATGCGGCCGAGGCGTGCGCTCTGCAATGCCGTCGCGGGCGCCTGCCTGGCCCAGAGCACCACGAGGTCCGGCAGGTTCGCCGCCCGCGGACCGGGCCAGAGCGCCGCCGGCGCCACGACGTCGCGCACGACGGGCTCCCCGCTCCCGGCATCGCGCAGTTCGAGGAAGCAGCGCTTCAGCTCGTCGATGCCCGTCGGATCGAGCACGCGCAGATAGCCCTCGCCGCTCATCGGCAGCGCGAAGGCCACGTCCTGTTCCCAGTCGACGCCGCCGAGCAACGCGCGCTGCACCACGAAGTCCCGCACCCCCGCGGGCAGCGCCTTCGCCAGCAGGTACTGCACCTGGCCGGGGATGGCCGCGCGCAGCCAGGCCATCGGACCCGCCGCCTTCGGCGCGGGCGTGCTCGCGGCCGGACCCTCGCCGCGTCGCGTCGCGTGGAAGCGCGCGAGCACCGGCAGCACCATGTGCTCCTGCGTGAGGTTCGGTCCGGTGCCGTGCGTCGAGAAGAGGACGATGCGCGCGCCCTGCGCGGCCGGCGAATCGAGCAGCTGCCCGATGGCCGCATCGACCGCCGCGTAGACGTCGAGCAGAGCCTCGCCCGGCGCCTCGTCGCGCCCGCGCCAGAGCACGTGCCCGGCTCGATGCAGCTCGGCGAACACCGCGATGAAGAGCTCGGGTTCCGTCGACTCGAGCAGCCAGCGCGCGAGCTCCGCCTTGCGCGCCGCTCCGGCGACCAGCCGCCGGCGGATCGCCTCGAGACGAGCCGGCGGTGATTCGACCGGCACGTCCTGCCCCATCGGGTGCCGGCCGAAGCGGCGCAGGATCTCGCGCGCGAGCGCGGGCTGGTTGCTCGCGAAGGGGCCGAGGCACTCCTGGGACCCCCAATTGACGACCTCGACGCCCGCGGCCATGCGACTCGGCAGGCTGAAGGGGACGTCGAGCGTCGTGACGCGCACGCCGCGGCGCGCGAGCTCGTACCAGAAAGGCTCGAAGTCGAGCCAGCTCTCGTCGACGCGGCGCAGTCGCCGGCCCGCCGCGTCCCACTGCATCGGGTAGTAGATGCCGTGGTCGCCGGGCCCCTCGCCCGTCGCGAAGCTCGGCCAGACCGCGGAGCTCAGGATCTCGCCCGGCGAGCGCAGCGCGCGGGGCTGGCTGCGCTCGAAGCACGCGCGCAGGCGCGGCAGGCGCGCGAGGTTCGCGCGCACGACGGCGAGGTCGGCGGCATCGAGTCCGACGAGCAGGACGCGGCGACGGGTCATGGCGGTGAGCGCGCGGGAGCAATCCGCACGTGCCGGCGGGATTTCGTCGCGATCCGGACCTGCGGCTATCGTCCGTCCCGCTTTGACCCACGTCCTCTCGCAACCCTGTTGGCGCGTCGTCGCGCCCGGCACCCTGGAGCGCGGGACCGTCGGCGCCGCTCCGTCGCCCGGTCCCGGCGAGCTGCGCCTGCGCGTGCTGCGCGTCGGCTACTGCGGCTCGGACCTCGCGAGCTACCGCGGCGGGAACCCGCTGGTGGGCTACCCCCGCATCCCCGGCCACGAGATCGCCGCCGAGATCGAGGCGATCGGCGACGCGGTGCCCGCGATCTGGCAGCCCGGTGCGCGCGTGACGGTGAACCCCTACTCGGCGTGCGGCGCGTGTGCCGCGTGCCGGCGCGGGCGCGGCCACGCGTGCCGGCAGAACCAGACGCTCGGCGTGCAGCGCGACGGCGCACTCCGCGAGACCCTGCTCGTTCCCCACGAGAAGCTCATCGCGGCCGAGGGGCTCGACGAACTGCGCCTCGCCATGGTCGAGCCGCTCTCCGTCGGCGGGCACGCCACGCGCCGCTGCGGCGTCGCACCGGGCGACGTGGTCCTGATCCTCGGCTGCGGCGCCGTCGGGCTCGGCGCGGTGCTCGGTGCGGCGCGACGCGGCGCGACGGTCGTCGCGGCCGATGTCGACGAGGCCAAGCTCGCCCACGCGCGGTCGCTCGGCGCCCATTCGTTGCTCGTCGCGCGCGACGACGGGGTCGTGCGCGAGTTCGCGCGCACGCTCTGCGGCGGCGAGGGCCCGGACGTCGTGATCGAGGCCGTGGGGCGTCCCGAGACCTACCGACTCGCCCTCGACTGCGTGGCCTTCACCGGCCGCGTCGGCTGCATCGGCTACTGCAAGGAAGACGTGCCGCTGACCACACGCCTCATCGTGCAGAAGGAACTCGACGTCCTCGGCTCGCGCAACGCGGAGCGCGCGGACCTCGAGGCCGTCGCCACCGCGCTGCGCGATCCCTCGCTCCCGGTCGAACGACTCGTCAGCGCGACCGTCGGCTTCGACGACGCCGGCCGCGCGCTCGAGGCGTGGGCGAAAGCGCCGGGCGAGTTCTGCAAGATCCACGTGACGCTCCCGCGATGAGCATGGAACTCCCGCGCTTCAGCTTCGGCATCGGTGATCGGTTCGGACACGAAGGCGAGGCCCAGCTCGCCGCCTTCGAGGCCCTCGCGGACGAAGGCGTCGTCGTCACGCCGGTCTGGAACAAGTCGAACCGTGAACACCGCATCTGCGGCACGCGGCCGGAGTCGGTGCGCGCCGAGGCGGAGGCCGCGGTGCAGGCCCGAGGCTGGCGACATGGCTGCTTCGTCGACGCGGACCACGTCGGGCTCGCGACGCTCGAGCCGTTCCTCGCGTCGAGCGACTTCTTCACGATCGACGTCGCCGACGCGATGGGACAGCCCGTCGCGGAAGCCGAGGCCGAGGCCTTCGCGATGCGTCACGCGGAGCGCGATGGATGGCTCCGCGTGCCGGGGCTCGTCGACCCGCTCGCTGCCGATCGCGAGGTCGCGCTGCGCGTCGCGCGCAAGTCGCTCGCGGCCGTGCGCGAGGCCGGTCGCATCTTCCGGCGCATCGCCGAGCACAAGGGCGAGGGGGGCTTCGTCGCCGAGGTCTCGATGGACGAGACCGACGCCCCGCAGACCCCGATCGAGCTCTGGTTCATCCTGCGCGGCCTGGCCGAGGAGGGCGTGCGCGTGCAGACGATCGCGCCGCGCTTCTCCGGCGCCTTCCACAAGGGCGTCGACTACGTCGGTGATCCCGCGCGCTTCGAGGCCGAGTTCGAGGCCGATACGAGGATCGCCCGTCACGCGGCGAGCTCACTCGGCCTGCCGCGTTCGCTCAAGCTCAGCGTTCACTCCGGCAGCGACAAGTTCGCGCTCTATCCACGCATCCGCAGCGTGCTCGCGCGCACGGGTGCGGGCGTGCACGTGAAGACGGCGGGCACCACGTGGCTCGAGGAGCTCATCGGCCTCGCGGAGGCGGGCGGTGACGGCCTCGAGCTGTGCATGGAGTTCTGGCGCGGCGCCCTCGCGCGGATCGACGAACTCTGCGCACCCTATGCGAACGTCGTCGCGATCGACCGCGGCGGCCTGCCGTCCGTCGAGGAACTCGCGCGCTGGGACGGTGAGCGCTTCGCGCGCGCCCTGCGCCACGAGCCCCGCTGCCTCGAGTACGACCGCGACCTGCGCCAGCTCCTGCACGTCTCGTTCAAGCTCGCCGCGGAAGCCGGGCCGCGCTTCACCGCCGCGTTGGTGCGACACCGCGCGACGATCGCGCCGAACGTGACGCACAACCTGCTCGTGCGTCACCTGCGGCCGCTCTTCGCCGGCCTGCGTTGATCGCCGCGCGACGGCCACCTCGCCGCCGCGGTCAGATCCCGTGGGCCTTCAGCCAGTCCTCGATGCGTCCGCGCTCGTCGGCAGGTGGCGAGAGCGAGAGGGCGCGTTCGAGGAGCACGCGGGCCTCGGTGATCTCCTGCGCCGCGGCGTGGCTCGCGGCGAGCTCGAGCAGCGACGCGAGGTGGCGCGGGTCGAGGGACAGGGCCTCCCGCCAGGCGGCGCGCGCCTCGGCATCGCGACCGGCGCGCGCGAACGCGACGCCCCGCCCGAACGCGGGCTCGGGCGAGGCCGGGTCGAGCCGTGCCGCCCGGTCGTACAGCGCGAGGATGGGCGCGCAGGTCTCGTCGTCGATGCGCTCTGGTAGGAGCAGGAGCATCGCCCAGGCCTCGCCGAGCAGGGGCTCCTCGTCGGTCGGCGACAGGGCGGCGTTCAGATGGAAGGCATCGCGCGCGGCCGTGGCGTGGCGACGGCGTTCGTCGCGGTCGAAGGTCGCGGCGGCGAGGCGCGCGTGGCACTGGGCGAGCCGCCAGACGCTGTCGACGTCGGCTGCCGCGAGCGCGACGCGGCGCGAGAGCAGCGGGATCGCCGCGCGTTCGTCGCCGAGGTCGAAACGCACGCGGCCACCGAGTTCGAGGAGCGCCTGGTCGTCGGGATTCGCGGCCAGCCCCTCGTCGACGCGCAGCGCGGCGGCGGAGAGATGTCCGTCGGCGACGAGGTACTCCGCGTGGAGGAGCGCGACGAGCGGGTCGGCGGGAGCGATCGCGCTCGCACGGCGGAGCTCGCCCTCCGCGAGGCGGTACTCGTCGAGCGCCGGCGGGGTGGACTCGCGGGCGGTCGCGAGCCGGCACCGCCCCAGCACGGCCAGGGCGCGCGCGTGCCGGGGATCGATCTCGAGCACCCGTTGCACCGCGGCCTTGGCCTCGACGACGCGCGACGCCGCGAGCGCGGTGCGCGCCTCCGCCACCTGGGAATCGAGTTCGGCACGCCGCGCGGGATCGACCTCGCGCGCACCGGCCAGGTTCCGCTCGAGCTCCGCGGGGTCGGGCACGGGCCCGGCGCAGGCGACCAGGAGCAGTCCGATCCACGGCAGGGCGGGCTTCACGCGGCGCATCGCGGAGCATCGGACGCAGCGCGACGCGCGCGGGCAAGTGCGGCTTCACGTCGCGCTGGACCGGCGCGGCGCGCAGCTATCATCGCGCGGATGCCGCGCATCGCTCGCGACGTCACCTGGCTCGTCGGCCGCACGCCGCTGGTCGCTCTCGACCGGCTCGAGCCCGGTCTGCCGGGGCGGCTCGTGGCGAAGCTCGAGGCGCGCAATCCCAGCGCGTCGAACAAGGACCGCGCCGCGCTCGCGATGATCGAGCACGCCGAACGCAGCGGTGCGCTGAGTCCCGACACGACCCTCATCGAGTGCAGCGCGGGTGACCTCGGCCTCGCTCTCGCATCGATCTGCGCCGTGCGCGGTTACCGTCTCGTGCTCACGATGCCGGCGAACAGCCCGGCCGGCCGCACGAACCTGCTGCGCTCCCTGGGTGCCGAACTGGTGCTGACCGAGCCGTCGTTGGGGATGCGCGGCGCGATGCTCAAGGCCGACGAACTCCAGCGCGTCATCCAGCCGAGCCTGATCCTGCAGCCCTTCTCGAACACCGCGAACGCTCGCGCCCATGCCCGCGGCACGGCCCGCGAGATCTGGGAGGACAGCGACGGGACGGTCCACACGGTGGTGTGCCCGGTGGGTTCGGGCGGCACCGCGGCGGGCTGCGCCGCGTTCTTCCGGGAGACCGCGCCGCAGGTGCGCATCGTCGGCGTGGAGCCCCGGCGCTCCGCGGTCCTTTGCGGCGGTGCACCGGGGGCGCACGACATCGTCGGCATCGGCGCGGGATTCGTGCCGGGGATCCTCGCGGCGAAGGACCTGCACGAGGTGATCGCCGTCGACGAGAGCGAGGCCTTCGCCGCCGTGCGCGGCCTCGCTCGACGCGAGGGCATCCTCGCGGGGCCGGCGTCGGGAGCGGTCGCACACGCGGCACTGGCCGTCGCGCGGCGCCGCGAACTCGGCGGCAGGCTCGTGGTCGCGATCCTCCCCGACCACGGCGAGCGGTTCGGCGAACACGCGTGCCACGGCGCGCGGACGGAGACGACCTGATGCGAACAAGCGACGACGGCAGGGCGCTCGCCGCCAAGGTGGAGGACTTCGCGCGGCGCGCCGCCGCGCTCCGCGAGCAGATCGCACGCCTCGTGATCGGCCAGGACTCGCTGATCGCAGAGCTCTGCGTCGGCGTCCTCGCGGGGGGCCACGTCCTCCTCGAGGGTCTGCCCGGACTCGGCAAGACGAGGCTCGCGCACGCGCTCGCCGCGGGACTCGGCCTGCGCTTCTCGCGCATCCAGTTCACGCCGGACCTGATGCCCGCGGACGTCACCGGCACGCGCATCGTCGAACAGGACGAGCGCGGGCTGAGCTTCCGCTTCCAGCACGGGCCGCTCTTCGCGAACTTCGTGCTGGCCGACGAGATCAACCGCGCGACGCCGAAGACGCAGTCCGCATTGCTCGAGGCGATGCAGGAGGGCAGCGTCACCGTGGGCGAGCGCACGCACGAGCTGCCGCGGCCGTTCTGCGTCGTGGCGACCCAGAACCCGATCGAACTGGAAGGCACCTTCCCGCTGCCCGAGGCGCAGCTCGACCGTTTCCTCTTCAAGCTCGAGGTGCAGCGGCCGTCGGTCGCGGATCTCGTCCGCATCCTCACGGCGACGACCGGGGTCGACGAGATCCAGCTCGAGCCCGTGCTCTCGGCGACGCAGCTCCTCGAGCTGCAGGGCACCGCGCGCCGCATCCTCTGCGGCGAGCATCTGCTCCGCTTCGTCGCCGAGCTGATCCGCGCCACCGATCCGAGCGACGCCGAGGCCGGCGAGTCGACGCGGGGCAACGTGCGCTTCGGGGCGAGTCCGCGCGCCGCGCAGGCCATCGTGCTGGGCGCCAAGGTGCGCGCCCTGCTCGACGCGCGGCCCGTGGTCGAGAAGCGGGACATCGAGGCCTGTGCGCTCGCGGCGCTGCGCCACCGCGTCCAGCTCTCCTTCGAGGCGACGGCGGAGGATCGCCGCGTGGAGGAGCTGCTGCCCGAATGGCTGGACCTGGCCCGACGACGCGCGAAGTGACGCGCGCGCTCAGACCTCGACGGGTTCGAAGCGGATCCGCTCGCCGACGCGGCGGGCGAAGAAGCCCTGCACGAGGTCGAGACCGGTGACACGGCGGGCATAGGCGGCGGCCCGCACGAGGTCCGCGCGCTGCACGAGTTCGAGGCGGCGGTCCCGCAGCTCCAGGCGCTCCGTGTAGAAGGCGCAGTTGTCGTGCGCGATCAGCACGAGCCGCTCGAGGCCGTGCACGCGGACGAGGAAGTCGAGCTCGTCGACGACGCCCTTCTCCTCGAGGTGGACCTGCGGGTGACCCGCCAGACAGGCGGGGCCACCGGGCAACGCCACGCGGTCGTAGCGCGGCAGGTTGAGACCGTTCTGGAGGAAGTCGTCGAACTGCTCACCGACACGGCCGTCCGAGCAATAGATGGACGCCGCGTGGATGCGCGCGGGCTGGTAGATGACCGAACTCTCGTACGTGTGGTCGGGCACGGGGCGCAGAGTAGTCCATCGCGGGCGCCCGCCAACGCCCCCGGTCCCGAACTTCGACAGCGGCCGCACTGGATCGGCGCCGCCGTCGAGCTACGACTTCGCGCACCGCGATGGACAGCGCCCAAGGCCCCCTCCACGTTGCGATCGGCGTCCTCGCCGGGGTCACCGGCGGTCCTGCGACCTACGGCCGTCGCCTCGTCGAGTCGCTCGGCGAGCTCGTCGCGACCGACGGCATCCCCCTGCGGGTGACGGTCCTGACCGACCGGCCGCGGCTCTTCGCGGCGACGCGTGCGGAACTCGTGGAGCTGCCGATGCGGGGCGGACTCGATCGCCTGCGCTGGCAGCACGTCGCGCTCCCGCGCGCGATCGCGCGGATCGCGCCCGACGTGTACCACGACACGAAGAACGCCTTGCCCCGAGGTCTGCGCGTGCCGGGCGTCGTGACGGTGCACGATCTCGCCTACCACGTCGTCCCGGAGACCTTCGGCTTCTGGTCGCGGCTCTTCCTCGCGCGGGCGACGGCGGATGCCGTGCGCCGCGCACGGGTCGTGATCGTGCCCTCGCAGGCCACGGCGCGCGATGTCGAGCGCTGGTACCCTCACGCGCGGCAGAAGCTCGCGGTCGTGCTCCACGGCATCACGCCGCCGCGCGCGCTCGATGCGGCGGCCGTGCAGGCGACTCGGGCGCGATGGGGTCTTCCGGAGCGCTACGTGCTGCACGTCGGCACGCTGCAGGCGCGCAAGAACGTCGACCTCGTCGTGCGTGCGGTGCGAGGGCTGCGCGAGTCCCACCCGGATCTCCGCGCCGTGATCGTGGGTCGTCGGGGTTGGCTCGCGGAGCGTGCGATCGCCGAGATCGAGCGCGACGACACCGCGAAGTGGCTCGGCGTGGTCGAGGACGACGACCTGGCGGCGATCTACCGCGCGGCGACGTGTTTCGTATCGCCGTCGGCGTACGAGGGCTTCGGGTTCACGGTCGCCGATGCACTCGCGTCGGGCGTGCCGACCGTCATCGCGGATGTCAGCTCGCTGCCTGAGCTGTGCGCGGATGCGGCGCTGCGATTGGCGGCTCTGGAGGTTCCCGCGATCGAAGCCGCGATCCGACGCGTGCTCGACGAACGCGATCTCGCGATGCGACTGCATCGGGCGGGACCGGAACGCGCGGCAGCACTCTCCTGGCGGAACGCCGCACTCGGGCATCTCGCGGCGTATCGCCGCGCGCTCGACACGGCGCGCGCGTGAAGCGCGTCGCTCTTGTGCCGGGTTTTTTGGTGGGGTCGGAAAGATCGTGACGCCCGCACGTCTACTCATCTTGCATGGGACGAGCGATCCCGGTCGCTGGTCTCGGGCAAGCAGGGACGCACGAGCCACTCCGCGAGGCGTTCCCGGGCTGCTGCCGAAGGTCTCTGATCGCAGGCAGCGGTTCGCGGCGCGTCTCCCCCGGAGAAGACCGGGATCGAACGCGGGGCCGGAGGTCGGTGATACCGACCTCCGGCCTCATTTTCTCTTCTCGTGCAGCCAGCACGGCCGCACCCAACACGTCTTCAGCACACACACGACCGGCAGGGACGCGAGTCGTGCACGAAGCGTCGGACCACGCTTGGTGGTCGGAGTCGCCGACCGCGTTCCCGAGCCGAGACAGGAAACTCGCCTGGGTCGTGCGTCTCGCGCGGTCTAATCCCGCCGCCATGGACGATCACGCCTTCACGAAGGCCGCCGACGCCGCGATGGCGCGGGTGTTCTCGCGCCTCCAGGACGAAGACCCCGACGAGCTCGACTGCGATCTCGCGATGGGCGTCCTCTCGATGGAGTTCGCCGACGGCAAGAAGTGCATCCTCAACCGTCAGTCCGCCGCACGTCAGATCTGGCTCGCCGAAGGTGCGACGGCCTGGCACTTCGCAGCCGACGACGCGGGGCACTGGGTCGACACCAAGGGGCGCGGCACCCTCGGCGCGGTCCTCTCCGAGGTGTTGAGCCGTCGGCTGGGCCGACGCATCGACCTCACGACGGCGTGAGCTCGGGCTCCGCCGGCGGTGCGGTCAGTTCGAGCCGCTCGCCGCTCACGGGGTGCACGAGCGTGAGTCGCCACGCATGGAGCAGGGGTCGCGGGTGGTTCCGGCGCCCGGCCTTGGCGCGCCAGCCGTACTTCCGATCCCCGACGATCGGGCAGCCGAGCTCGGCGAGGTGCGCGCGGATCTGGTTGCGTCTGCCGGTCTCGAGGCGGCATTCGAGGAGCACCCCGTCCTCCCGGCGCGCGAGCGTCCGATAGAGCGTGACGGCCCGTTCACCGGCGCCGGTCGTGACGGAACGCACCACGCCATCGCTGCCCTCCGCGAGCCGCGACTCGATGCGCCCCGCGGGCGGCGACGGGGCACGCGCCACGAGCGCGAGGTAGACGCGCTCGGCCTCGTGCGCGCGGAACTGCGGCTCGAGCGCCGCACGGGCTGCTTCGCTCCGGGCCAGGGCGATCACGCCGGTGGTGTCCTCGTCGAGGCGGTGCACGGCGTACACCCGCGCGCCGAGCTGGCGCGTCAGGCGGTCGACGAGGGTCGTGCCGCTGCGTTGCGGCGCGGGCACGACGAGACAGCGTGCGGGCTTGTCGACGACGACCAGATGTTCGTCGCACCAGAGCACCGCGATCGGCTTGGGCGTCGGTTCCGCGCCGGGCATGTCCCGCGGATCCTAGCTCGGACCCGCGACCGATCAGCTCCCGATGGGGCGCCAGACGTTGTTGTCGTTGCCCACGACACCGGAGGCGAGACCCGGGCGGTCGATGCGCGTGGGGTCGCCGCCGGTGAACGCCGCGCCCGCGGGGATCGTGACACCGAGCCCCGAGTAGTTCGGGTCGGTGGTCTGGAGGATCTCGCCCGTCTGGTTCAGGAAGTAGCAGTGCCGACCGCTCGTGCCGACATCGACCGGCCAGGCGTAGATGCACCAGCAGGTGCTCGAGAGGTCCGGATCGAAGAAGGGCACGTTCGCGCTCTGCTCCGCGAGTCCGACCCCACCGGGACCCGGCAGCCACATCATGAAGACGTAGCCCTTGATCTGCCGCTTGCCGTTCGGATCGGGTGAGCCGAACGAGCGCGAGAGGATCGGCGGGTCGAGGAAGCTCGTCGTGCCGCGCACGGGCAGGTTGCCCGAGAGTTCGATGATCGCGCCGTACTCGCCCTGACCGTCGCGGTCGAGGTCGAGGTGCGCGCTGGCCCGGAACTGCTCCATGCCGGAGCCGATCGTGCGCAGCGTGGCGATCGTCGCCTTCTCGTTCGCGACGATGCGCGAGGCGATCAGGTTGGGGATCGCGATCGAGGCGATGATCGCGATCACGGCGATCACGATCATCAACTCGATCAACGTGAAACCGGCCGTGAGCGCGTCACGGCAACCGGGCTTCCTCATCGCTTGAGTCGCTCGCTTTCCCTGGGCACACCGACCGGAGTCCCGGTGGCGCGCGCTCCGTGATTCCGGAACCCAGTGATTCCGGAGCTCAGTGATTCCGGAACTCAGTGCATCCGGTGCTCAGTGCATCCGGAGCTGGTAGATCTGGATCTTGCGATACAGCGTCGCCCGCCCGATCCCGAGCAGTTGCGCCGCGCGTCGCACGTTGCCGCGCGTCGCGCGCAGCGCGCGATTGAGGAGGCGCTTCTCCTCGTCCTGGAAGGGGATGATCTCGTCCTCGCCGGGCTCGTCGTCGTCCCGCACCTCGATGCGGTCGGTGAGCCCCTGCACGCCCGGCGGCGCCTGCACGCCCGTGCTCGTCCCGAAGAGGTGGACCCGATCGATGGGCTGACCGTCGGCGAGCGCGTGGGCGCGCTGGATCGCGTTCTTCAGCTGCGAGACGTTCCCCGGCCAGGGGTGCGCCTCGAGCATGATCATCGAAGCGGGCGTGAACCCCCGATCGGCGAGACCGGACCGCGTGCTCGACAGGCGCAGGAAGTGCGACGCGAGCAGCGGGAGGTCCTCGCGACGCTCGGCCAGCGTCGGCACCGCGATCGGGAACATGTTGAGCCGGTAGTAGAGGTCCTCGCGGAACGCTCCCTTCGCGGTGAGCTCGGCGAGGCGCGCGCTCGTGGTCGCGATGATGCGAACCGCGCGTTGGCCGTTGCCGGCTTCCTTGAGGTGGCGCACGAGCCGTGACTGACAGCGCGGCGAAAGGCGCTCGACGTCCTCGAGGAGCATCGTGCCTTCCTTCGCGCGCTCGAGTGCGATCTCGAGACCGCCCTCGTCGACGAGCTCGCAGTTGACGATCTCGATCGTCTCCTTGCTGCGACGGCCGTTCTTGTGGATCAGGCGCGCCACGAGCGTCTTGCCGACGCCGGGCTTGCCCTCGATCAGCACGGTCGCGTCATTCGCTCCCGCACGGCTGAGGCCGCTCGAGAGCCGACGGATCGCCGGGCTGCACCCGACGAGTTCGTCCTCGGTGTCCTCGTCCTGCATCTGCGCTTCGAGCGCCTGGATGCGGCGGCGAAGGCGACGGTTCTCCGCGGCGAGATCGAGCGCGGCCGCGGCCTGGGCGGCGGTGCACGGCTTCGTCACGTAGGCGATCACCGTCTTCCCGAGGAGCGAGAGCGCGTCCGCCTCGCGATCCGCCGGGACGGCGAGCACGATGGACGTCCCTTCGAGTCCGCGCTGCGCGACGTTCTCCCGCCACTCGCTCGCGCTGTCGCGCCGAGCCGGGAGATCGACGAACATCACGTCGAAGGTCTCGCGTCCGGTCACGGCGGCATACGCCTCCGCGTTCGTCGCGACGGTGACAGTGCCGCCGCGGGGCGCCACTGCCGAACCCAACTCTCGTTCGACTCCCGGATCGCCCGCGCAGACGAGCACCCGGAAGGTGCCCTGCCGCTGCGTGACTTCGCCGGCCGTCCTCGTTTGGAGTCCTGATGTCATCGTGCCGCCGCCTGCATCGGCAAAACGGCGGCCTCGAATGAAGACGCGGCGCGGCGAGCCGGGTCAGGACGCGTCCCAGCCGGGCAGCACGCTGCCTTCACAGGCGAGCAACGCGTGCTTGGCAGCGAGGCCGAAGCCGAAGCCACCGGGTCGTGCCCCGGCCGCGACGACGCGGTGGCATGGCACGAAGATCGGGATCCGGTTCTTGCCCATCGCCGCACCGACGGCACGCGCCGCGCCGGGGTACCCGGCGCGCTCCGCCAGCACGCCGTAGGTCACGAGCTCGCCCGGTCCGACCTCGCGCGCGAGCGTCTCCCACACGGTGCGCTCGAACCCGGTACCGCAGGAGAGGTCGAGCGGCACCCGCGAACGGCCCGCCCGACCCGCGAAGAACTCGCGCAGTTCGTCGAGGGCCAGGCGCAGCGCGGCGTGGGCCGGGCGGGGACGGCGCGCCGGAGCACCGCTCGCTCCGAACTCGACGCGGCAGACACCGCGCTCGCTGGCATCGAGCCGGAGCGTTCCGCGCGGCGCCGCGCCGAGCGGTGAATCGAACCACGCGGATTCGATGACCGTGGGCTCTCTGTGCATCGCGCGGATGCTAGCGAACGGACCCTGACTCAAGTTCGGACAGTCCGTCCGCCGATGAGACGGAGACCATGCACCCACGCGCCTCGTCGTCGGTCTGGCTGCTCGTCGCCTCCCTCGCGCTCGGCGCGTGTTCTGCACCGGGCGCCCGGGTCCATGCGGGCTACATGCAGACCGAGCTCAGCGGCACGCTGGGACTCTCGCCGTCGGCTCCCGGGAGCGGCGTGACGAGCACGATCGACGTCGACGACTCGCTCGGCCTGGCCGACCCGTCGGGCTCGATCCATGCGCGCGGCGAACTCGACGCCGGACTCGTGCGCGTGAGCGCGAGCGGCTTCCGCTTCTCGGAGAGCGGCAGCGGGCGCCTGACGGGCAGCTTCGGCGACATCGTCGCGGGCACCGACGTGGCCTCGAGCCTCGACCTGTTGAACCTGAAGACCGCGCTCACCTTCGACGTGGTCGACACGGGCGTCGTCCGGATCTCCCCCGGCATCGCGATCGATCTCTTCGCCGTCGATGCGCAGGTCACGGAAGCCGTGACGTCGATCAGCGAGCGCATCGACGAGGTCCTGCCCGTGCCGATGCTCTTCGCGCAGGGCGAAGTCGACCTCGGCGTGGTCTCCGGGACGCTCGACCTGGGCTTCCTCGACGTCGACCTCGGCGACATCGGCGGCACCTACTTCGATCTCGAGGCGATGGTCTCGGTCGAGCCGTTCGAGGCCGTCGAGTTCTACGCCGGCTACCGCTACATCTCGCTCGATGCGGATGGCACGAGCGACGGCCAGGAGATGATCGCCGACCTGCTCCTGCGCGGCTGGTTCATCGGCGGCGGCGTGCACTTCTGATCCACCGCTCTCCGGGCATCAGCCCCGCAGGCGCGACATCAGCTTCTGGACCAGGTCCCGGAACATCCGGTCTTCCTTGGTCCGCCGGTCCATGCGCTTGACGGCGTAGAGCACGGTCGTGTGGTCGCGATCGCCGAAGTAGCCGCCGATCTCCTCGTAGCTGAGGTCCGTCACCTGACGGAGGAGATACATGCAGATCTGCCGCGGCTGGCTCACGGTCTGCGTGCGACCCTTGCCGGTCAGCTCGCGCGCCGCGATCGAGAACTCCGTGCTCACCAGATTGACGACGTCCGAGACGGAGATCGGCCGCGAGCGCTGCGAGACGACGCCGCGCAGCGCCTCGCCGACGAGCTCGACCGTGATCGGACGCCCGGTGATCTGCGCGACGCCGAGCACCTTCGTGATCGCGCCCTCGAGCTCACGGATGTTCGTGTCGACGCGCTTCGCGATGACGAACGCCACGTCCTCCGGCAGATCGATCTGCTTCGAGCGCGCCTTGCGACGCACGATGGCCGCCCGCGTCTCGAGGCAGGGCACCTCCATCTCGACGACGAGGCCCCACTTGAAGCGGGACACGAGTCGTTCCTCGACGGTCGGGATCTCGGTCGGCGCGCGATCCGAGGAGAGCACGATCTGTCGGTTCGCGTTGTAGAGCGCGTTGAACGTGTGGAAGAACTCGTCCTGCGTCTTGTCCTTCCCCGCGAGGAACTGGATGTCGTCGATCACCAGGACGTCGGCGGTGCGATGCAGGTTGCGGAAGTCGTCGAGGCGACCGGACTGGATCGCGTGGATGAAGCGATTCGTGAACTCCTCGCAGCTCAGGTAGAGCACGCGCGCGTGCTCGTCCTTGCGGCGGATCTCGTGGCAGATCGCCTGCAGGAGGTGCGTCTTGCCGAGGCCCACGTTCCCGTGGACGAAGAGCGGGTTGTAGGCCCGTCCCGGGTTGTCACCGACCGCGAGTGCTGCGGCATGCGAGAGCCGGTTGCACGGGCCGACGACGAACTGATCGAAGGTGTAGTTCGTGTTCAGCTCGCAGACGCTCGGCGTGTCGCCCATGCGGCGCGGCAACGGCGAACCGCTCCGCTCCGCCGGGTTCACCCGCTCCCCAGAACCTCGATCAACCGGACCTCGATCAACCGGACCTCGATCAACCGGACCTCGATCAACCGGACCCCGATCGAATCGGCTCGTTCGATCCAGCACCCCGTCCGGGTCTTGGTTCGCGCGCGCCACTTCGCCGTCACGAGGTTGGTTCATCGGGAACTCGGGATCGGGATCGCCGCGCAGTGACGGCTCGAAGTCGCCGCGGGAGGAAGCCACGAAGCCGGGCTCCCGGGACGACGAGCCCACGGTAACGCCCTCGCTTCCGGAGGGGGATCCGCTGCCGCGAGCCGACCCGTTCGTCGACCCGTCCTGGGCGCCGCCGTCGCCGGCCTGCGCTTCGTGCTGCGCGCGCGGGCTGCCGACGAAGGCATCGTGGACCGCGCCGAAGGTACCGTCGGCGGCGAGCCGCGCGGCGACGCTGCGCGCGTCGTAGCGCGCGACGGAGCGCGCGAGGCGCTCCCGCGTCGAACTGGGGATCGCGGCCTCGGACTCGATGCTCACCGCGCAGTGCTCGTAACCGGGGATCGCCCGCACCGCGGCGGCGAACTGCGTGAGGTAGTTCCGGCGGAGCCAGTCGCGCACGAAGCTGCTCGGAACGGTGAAGACGCAGCGACCGGGATTCGAGGCCGCGACCCGCAGGTCACGGAACCAGGGTTCGAAGTGCTCCCGACGGACGCTGCGGCGCAGCACCTCCACGATCTGCTTCTGCAGGTCGTCCCGCTTCTGCAGGTCGTCGTTCGCGAGCCCGACGGAGTCCGGGACCGGCGCGGGGGATTGCGGGCCTCGGGCAGAAGGCGGATCGGAGGGCAACGTCACGCGACCAGACTCCAGCGTGGGTCGGTGCGTACGGACCTTCTCCACGAAGCCGCAGCAGCGGACTGACGGAGAGGGCCGAACGCGGAGCAGAGAGGGGAACTCGCCACGGCCAGGCATCCGTTCGCGAGCTCCTCGGACGCGGGTCTTCTTAGCAACTCGCCACGCGCGACGGAAGAGTTCGCTTGCGTGGACTTCACGGTCGCACGGTCGGTTCGCGAGTAAGTCCTTGCTCGACAAGCGCTCTTCGCACGCGCGTTTTTTTTCGACGCGCGACGCTCACCGGGCACGCGGTCGCGTCGCGTGCGCACGCAACGCGAGGACGACCCGCGCGACGCGCTGGGCCGCTTCGCGCGCGTCGTCCACCGTGGTCGACGCCGCCGTCGAGAAACGCACGCAACGCCGGGATTCGAGCTCGCCCAGCCCCATCGCGCGCAAGACCGCGGGCGGCTCCGGTGACCCGCTCGAGCACGCCGCGCCCTGCGAGGCCAGCACGCCCGCGAGGTCCAGCGCGAGAACCAACGCGCGTCCGTCGACGCCGTCGAAGCACAGCATCGTCGTGTTCGGCAGACATTCGGCCGGCGGCACGAGCGGCGCACAGTCGACGAGGGCGCGGAGCTCGGCGAGGAAGGCGTCGCGCGCCGCGGCCATCGCCGTGGCGCGCGACGCCAGCTCGCCGACCGCGAGGGCGACCGCGCGGGCGGTCGCCGCCGCCAGCGAGGGACTCGCCGTGCCCGCACGCAGTCCGCCCTCCTGTCCGCCGCCGCGGAGCAGCGGGCGCGGTCGGGCGCGCAGCACGAGCAAGGCGCTGCCGCCCCGCAGACCGCCGAGCTTGTGCGCCGAGATCGCGACGGTGTCTGCGTCGCGCAGGACCAGCTCGTGCTGGATGCGCCCGAGCGACTGGGCCGCATCCACGTGGAGGGGGACCCCCAGTTCGCGCGCGAGCGCCGCCGCCGCCGCGACCGGCTGGACCGAACCCAGTTCGCCCTGGGCCTGGGCGAGCGCGAGCATGCCGACACGCCCTTCGACGGGGCGGACGACCGCCCGGCCGCAGCGGTCGAGCCCCCACTCGCGCAGCCCGCGCTCGCTCGCCGCCGCGAGCACCGACTTGTGCTCGACTGCCGAGGCCAGCAGCGGCAGGCGCGGGTCGCCGAGGCCGCGGACCGCGAGGTGGTTCGCCTCGGTGCCGCTCGCCAGGAAGACGACCGCGTCGGTCGGGATCCGGAGCGCGTCGGCGAGCTCGGCGCGCGCCTCTTCGAGGGCCGCCCGAGCGCGGCGTCCGAGCGCGTGCACGCTCCCGGGGTTGCCCGGCGCCTCGCGCTCGACCTCGAGGAAGCGCGCCAGGACGCGGGGGTCGACCGGGGTCGTCGCGTCGTGGTCGAGGTCGAGGACGCGCGGCGTCACGGCCTCACCGGCACCCGTCGCGATCGCTCTGGGCGACCCGGCGATACAGCTCGAGGTATCGCTCGAAGATGAGCTCGGCGCGGTACTCGGACACCGCCCGCTCGCGGGCGGCCGTGCTGGCCGCGCGGTGCAGCTCGCCGTCATCGAGCAGCTCGAGTGCCGCGCGCGCCATCGCCGGCTGGTCGCCGAGCGGCACGAGGCGACCGGTGCCCGCGAAGACCTCGGGCACCCCGCCGACCCGCGTGCTGACACAGGGCACGCCGCAGCTCATCGCTTCGAGCATCGAGAGTCCGAAGCTCTCGGTCTCCGAGGTCGAGAGGAAGAGGTCGGCGTCGGCGAGCAGCTCCGCGAGCTCCCGCTGGTTCTTCACGCCGGGCGCGTCGACCCGGTCCGCGACGCCGAGATCGGCGGCGATCGCGAGCGCGTGTTCGCGGTCGGGACCGTCGCCGAGCAGATAGAGCCGCGCGGGCAGCTCCGCCGCGATCAGCGCGAAGGCCCGCACCGTGTCGCCGACGCGCTTCACCGGACGGAAGTTGCTCGCGTGCACGATCCGGCGCTCACGGTCGCCGCGCGACCAGTAGCGGCCTTCGACACCCGGCTTGAACATCGCGGTGTCGACGAAGTTCGGGACGACCTCGATCGGCTTGCGCGAACCGAAGGCGATCACCGTCTCGTCGGCGAGGTAACGGCTCACCGCGGTCACCGCCGTCGATTCCTCGAGCGCGAAGCGCGTCGGCCGCGCGTAGGCCCGATCCGCACCGACCACGGTGATGTCGGTGCCGTGCAGGGTGGTGAGGAAGCGCAGGTCGGGCGTCCCCATCGCGCGCGCGAGCCATGCGCTCACCGCGTGCGGGATCGCGTAGTGGACGTGCCAGACGTCGATCCCCGCCTCCTCGTGCACCTCCGCCATCCGCGTCGCGAGCGCGAGGTCGTAGGGTGGATAGCGGAAGAGCGGATACGCGGAGACCTGCACCTCGTGGTACCGAAGGCCGGGCACCGCCTCCTGGAGCCGCGCCGGCCGGCCGTAACTGAGCAGATGGACGTCGTGGCCTGCGCGCGCCGCCCGGATCGCGATCTCGGTCGCGACGACGCCGCTGCCACCGACCGTGGGGTAACAGACGATGCCGATGCGCAGGGGACCGGCCGAGCTCGGAGAGGGAGACACGCGGCGCAGGATACGACACGGCACCCATCGGGTTCAGCCGACGTCTCAGTGCCTCGGCGGTCGCCGCCTCCCGTCGCATTCCGATGCAGCGCGAGATCGGATCAGGACCCGCCGCTTCGCCGTCGACGGCGCGCGATACCATCCTGCGCCGCCTCCCCTCCCGCTCTCACGCTGGTCCGTTCCCTCTCCGCCACGATGCGAATCCACCTCCGCGGCCGTCTTGCCGCCCCGGCCATCGCCGCAGTCCTCGGCCTCCTCTCGCTCGCGAACGCCCAAGGCAACCTCCGTCCCGGCACCGATGTGTCGCTGAGCAACCTCGGCGGCATCGGTTCGCCCTCCGGTTCGCGCAACGGCACGTTCCCGAACGGGACGCAGTCCTGGGGCGTGTCGACGACCTCCTGCAACGTCGGCGCGATCAACGTGCCCTGGCTCTCGCGGATGAACGTCGATCATCCCTCCATCGCGATGTTCATGTATCGCGAGTACCAGGGCCGCTTCGAGCAGATCTCGAAGTTCATGGGCGTGAAGCACGGCTTCACGTCCACCAACTCCGGCGGCTGCACGCCCTCGTGCCCGGGTGGAGCGGGGAGCTCGCTCGTGCTCGGCTGCTCGGACACCTACGGCGCGAGCCTCAACTACAGCCATGACTGGATTGCGCCGCCGAGCGAGATCGATCCCTGGTCGGGCATCTGGGCCTCGCGCGGTTCCCACTTCGATCGGGGCTACCCGCCGGTCAGCGGCGCGGCGGCGAGCGACAACCAGCTCAGCAGCATCAACTTCCCGGCGGGCAACCAGGGCTACCGGAACATCGTCTACGACACGCAGCTCAACGTGACGGGCGCGACCTTCTGGGTCTCGGGCTACTACAACGTCATCGGCGAGCCCGACCTGAACCGCGAGAACAACTTCGCGACGCGCACCTTCACGCGCACCTGGGGCGGCTCGAGCTGGTCGTTCAGCGTGTCCGGCACCCAGCACCCCACTCCCGCGATCTACCGTTGGACGGGCGCGACGGTGAACTCGGCGAGCAACGGCAACGACGATGGCCGCTTCTACGTCGCCGTGAAGGTCACCGGCCCCACGGCCGGCCTGTACCACTACGAGTACGCGGTCTTCAACCGCGACAACGCCCGGCAGGGCGCGTCCGTCCGCATCCCGGTCTGCGACGGCGCCACGGTCACGAACCTGTTCTTCCGCGACACGGACGACAACGCGGGGAACCAGTGGTCGATGACGCGCACCGCAGGCGAGATCGTGTTCACGGCTCCGGCCGCGAACGCGAACAACCTCACCTGGGGCAACCTCTTCAACTTCGCATTCGACAGCGACGCGGCGCCTGCGCTCGCGAACGTGAACGTCGACGAGGCCCTCGCCGGTGCGGGCGCGGCCGCGGTGGCGGTGCAGTCGAGCTGCCCGATGGACCTGCGCAACGTCTACCTCGGCGTCGGCTGCGGCACGCCTTCGGCCCCGACGCTCACGGCCAACGGCCCCGCGTCGCTGGGCAACGCGGCGTTCTCGATCAGCGCCAACAACGTGGCGGTCGGTTCGACCAACTACTTCATCGTCAGCCTCGCCAGCACGTCGATCGACGTCGGCAACGGCTGCACGATCTACGTCGACCCGGCGGCGGTCTTCTTCGGTGACGGGGCGACCGGCAACGCGAGCGGGATCGCCACGCTCGGCCTCCCGATCCCGAGCGACCCCGCGCTCGGTTCGGCGGTGCTCGTCGTGCAGGGCGTCGAGTTCCAGCTCCCGAGCGGTTCGTTCGGCAACCTGGACCTCACGAACGGCCTGAAGATCAAGCTCGGCACGGGCAACGCGGGCTGCAACTGATCGACGTCGCCGGAGACTGTGCGCTCGGCGCGCGGACCTCGCGGGTCGCAGTCAGCGGACGCCGACGCCGAGCTTGAGTCGCAGCTCGACCTGGACCTCGTCGCCGGGGTCCAGGACGAAGCGACCGCCGAGTTCCTCGATGAAGTCGCCGAGCGAGCGGCAGCGCAGGACGAACTCGTCGACCCAGTCCGGCCTGCCCCAGGGGCCGGCCGGAGCGACGCGGAGGCTCAGCACGGCCTCGTCGCCGTCGCGCATCGTGCGCAACGCGAGTTCATCGCCCGGCGCCAGGTAGCGGATCACGAGGGTCATCATCCGCGTGACGACCGAGCTCAAGGCCTCCGCGGGCATCGCGGGGTGCGGCAGCGTGTCGTCCCAGGAGACGTGGAGCACGAGCGGCTTCTCGATGGCGAGCAGCAGTTCGTTGAGCGCTCGTGACGCGACGCGCGTCAGGTCGACCGGCGCGACCTTCGAGAGGCGGTCGATCGCCCGGCGCAGGTCCCCGATCGTGTTCTCGAGCCGGTGGACGTTGCCGTCGAAGCTCGCATCGACCTCGTCCCCCGGGTGCTCGCCTGCGGCGCCGACGATCGAGTCGAGGTCGCGCTCGATCCCCGCGAGATCGCGCCTGAGTCGCCCCTCGAGGGCTTCCAGGCTCAGCAGCTCGTCGTCGTCGGGCGGCTTCACTCTGCGTCGCTTCGGCGCCGCGAGGCGCCGGACGCGAGTGCCTCAGGCTTCGCCCGCTGCCGTCGCGGGTTCCCCGCCGGCTTCCGCGGTGGGCCCGCTGCCGGCGGACGGACCCGTCTCGCGGGCCTTGGCGCTCTCGCGGGCCTCTTCCCGGGCAGCCGCGACGGCGGCCGCAGCGGCAGCGGAGGCGGCATCGCGCGCCTCTTCGAGTCGCTCCGGCGCGACCTGCTCCCCGTGACGGACGAGGAATTCACAGGCGAAGTCCCAGTAGTCCGATGCCCCGTTGCTGTCCGGTGCATGGTCGAAGATGGTCGCGCCGAAGCTCGGCGCCTCCGCGAGCTTCACGTTGCTGCGGATGAACGCGCGCGCGAGTCGATCGCCGAAGTAGGTCCCGATGTTGTCGAGCACCTCGCCCGTGAGGCGCGTGCGCAGGTCGACCATGCAGGGCAACACGCAGCCGATCTCGATCGCCGGGTTGAGGCGGCGTTTCACGAGCTGGATCACCTCGGTCAGCTTCGCCATGCCCTGGAGCGAGAAGTACTCCGTCTGCATCGGGATGAGCACTTCGCCGGCGGCGCAGAGCGCGTTCGCGGAGAGCACGCCGAGCGAGGGCGGGCAGTCGATCAGCACGTAGTCGAAGCGCGGCTCCGCGCGATAGCTCTCGAAGGCCTCGCGGAGGATGGTCTCGCGGCCGATGCGGTTCGCGAGCACCTGCTCGACACCCCCCAGCGAGGTGTCGGCGGCGACCACCCAGAGCCCCTTCGTCCCGGTCGGCCGGATCAACTCGGCAAGTGGCCGGTCCTCGACGAGCAGTTGGGTCATCGTCGCCTCCTCGAGCTCGGGCCGGCGATCGAGATGCAGGCTGAGGTTCGCCTGCGGATCGAGGTCGAGGAGCAGGACCTGCTTGCCGAGCCTCGCGAGGGCCGCGCCGAGGTTGACGGTGGTCGTCGTCTTGCCGACTCCGCCCTTCTGGTTGATCACGGCGATGATGTGCAAGACGGCCTCACTCGCTCTCGGACGGACCTTGCCGCGCGAGCGGACATCACCGCGCCGGCGCGGCCGAATGTAGCCCCGCGATCGCGTCGATCCACGGTGGCGAACGGCGCGAGCGGAGTGCACGATCCGCGCCCCATGCAAGCGAACCCAGAGCTCCCCAGCGGGACGACCCTGCTCGCCGAAGGTGGCATCCAGGCGCTCGGCGAGATGTGCAAGATCTTGCGCTCGGCCGGCATCCAGGCGGCGCTCGTCGATCCGCCGAAGCACTGCAACACCGGCTGCAGTCCGAAGGCCTGGCTCGCGGTCGCCGACCAGCAGGTCGCCGATGCCGTCCGCGTGCTGAAGGAACACGAGGAGCGGGATCTGGACGAGATCGCCCGCGCGGCCGCCAAGCCCGTGGACTTCGACGCGCCGGAGGCCGAGTGCCCCGCCTGCGGCACACGCTTCCAGACCTCGGCGTCCCGCTGTCCGGACTGCGGCCTGAACTTCGGCGGCTGACTCGCCTCCTCCGCCTCGTGGGCTCTCAGGCGCCGCGCAGGAGCAGCGCGATCGCGTCCAGCGCGAAGGGGCCTTCCACCGAGAAGGGCTCCGCCGCCGTGACCCCGCAGAGCGAGCCGAAGTAGCGATCGCGTGCGTCCGCCCGCTCGAGCGGGTCGAGCCGCCTCAGGTAGTGCGCGCGTTCCTCGGCCGTCCGACCGAACTGCGAGCCGAAGCAGCGGATGGCCTCGTGCTTCTTCTCGACGTGGCTCGACACGTCGATGCAGAACGACGGCGGCGCGAAGTCGTTGCCGAAGTAGTTCACCAGCGCGCGGGGGCGATAGGCAGCGCCGAGCGCCGGGCGGACCCTGGCCAGGCCCGCGTGGAAGAAGGCGCGCCGGGCGAGCCCGGCGACCGCGACGTGGTCGGGATGGGCATCGACGGCGAGCGGCGCCAGCAGCAAGGTCGGTCGCGTGCGGCGCACGATCTCGATGAGGCGCGCGGTCGAGGCGTCGTCCGCCACGACACCGCTGTCGGGCAGGCCGAGGTTCTCGCGCAACGTGAGGCCGAGGACCGCGCTCGCGGCCGCCGCCTCCATCGAACGCGTCGCGGCGTCGCCGCGGGTCGCGGCCTCACCGTGGGTGGCGTCGACCACTCCCACCTGGACACCGACCGCGATCAGCCGGGCGATGGTTCCGCCGCAGCCGATCTCCGCGTCGTCGGGATGGGCCGCGACCACGAGCACGTCGAGATGATTCGTCACAGTTCGAGGACTCCGTGTTGCACGCCGAAGGGGTCAGCCGCGTCGATGATGGCCTTGCCGATGCCGAAGCCATGCGTGACGAGGAACGGCAGGATCGGCAGGACGCGCTCCTGCGGGCGACCGCGCGGCCGCAGATTCGCGCAGAGCCGCCGGATCTGACGCAGTCCGGTGCCCTGGCGGTTCTGCCGCGAGTTCCGGAGCTTGTTGAGCAGGCGGTCGACCTCGTCGACCACCTTCAGCCGCGCGCGCTCGAGTGGACCGACCATCGCCGCATCCCCTTCGCGCAGGTCGGCATCGGCCGCGTCGCAGCGCGCGCGGACCTCGGCGAGGAGGGCCTCGAGCTCACGTTCCGCGACGCTCGCCGACTCGTCCCCGAGGGTGGCGGCGAGCGCATCGGGGCCAGCCGCCAGATCGGGCAGGTCCCAACCGAAACGGTCCAGATGCTTGCGCAGCGAGGGCTCCAGCAGCGTCAGCGAGGCGCGCGGCACGAGCACCGTCCGCGGCACGCCGAGCAGCTTGTAGAGCCCGGCGACGACGGCCAGGTATTGGAGTTCGCCCGGGCCGACGACGAAGGCGATCGACGGCAGCACCGCGTCCTGCCAGAGCGGGCGCAGGAGGACGCCGGGACTGAGCTTGGACGCGTCGTCGAAGCCCTCGTCGTCCGCGAGCGCCACGCGCGGCTGGCCCGGCGCGACGTGGAACATCAGCGGCGTGCCCGGGTCGAGCGTCGGCTCGAAGCCGAGGTCGGAGAGGTGATCCGAGATCGCGCGCATCTTGCCGCGGATCGCGTTGTGCTGCGCCCGCCAGCGCGGCAGCACGTCGAAGGCCGAGCGCGGCAGGTCGCGCGGTTCGATCACCACGAGCCCGTCGTCGCCGAAGAGCGCGAAGAGCAGGCGGGCGAAACCGTCGCCGAAGGTCTCGTCCTGGTGCTGCGGAGCGAAGACCTTCAGGACCTGCTCGCGGAACTCCGTGCGCGGCAGGAGGTCGTCGGCCGCCGCGAGGGTGCGCTCGAGCGCGCGCCCGATCGCGAGGTTGCGCAGCGATTCGCCGTTGTGCGTGACGTCGACGCGGAACCGCTGCAGGTCCTGGTTCGGGTTCACCAGGAACGCGCGGTTCGCCTCGTCGAGATCGTGGTCGTCGCTGTGGTTCCAGAACACCGGGACCACCCGCGGGCCGTCCGGCAACGCGGCGATCGCCCGTGCGAGGCGGATCGCGGTCGCCGCCTTGTGGATCGAGTAGAGCGGGCCACCGAAGAGGCCGGGCTGCTGGCCGGTGACGATCGCGAGCGCCTCCCCCCGGCCGATCGCGCGCGCGTTCTCGATGCTCGCCGCGGAGCCACCGTGCCGGACCGCGTAGGCCTCCATCGCGGCGCCGAGCTCCGACGCGGAGACGAGGCGTCGGGCGTCGAGGGGCGCATGGCGGAACAACTCGCGCGCGTCGTGAGCGCGAGGTCCGAGCACATCCTTGATCTCGGGATCGTCCTCGAGGTAGCGAAGGTGCACCTCGGAGGTGCCGAGCGCGCGGAAGGAGACGTGGCGGAGCTTCTCGTTCACGAAGGACGTCTCGAGTCGGAGAGGACGAGCCGGAGCGACGCCGCGAAGGCCACCAGCGCAGCCTCCACGCGGTCGAGCAAGTCCGGGTCGTCGGGTGCGAAACACTGCTGGATGCCGCGGCTCGGGGTGACCAGCGCGCCGATACCATGGCCATCGAAGGCCGGCGCCTGATCCTCGACCTTGCCGCCCTGGGCGCCGACTCCTGGCAGGAGGAGCCAGGCCCGCGGCATGAGGGCACGCAGGCGTGCGAGCTCGTTCGGCCAGGTCGCGCCGACCACCGCCCCGACGGGCGTATAGCCGTGCCGGTCGGCGAGACCCTCTCCCCAGCGGTGGATCGCGACCGCGACCGTCTCGGCGAGGGTGCGGCCCGCGGCGCCGGCGAGCTCCAGGTCCTGGAACTCGCGTGCTCCCGGGTTGCTGGTGCGCGCCAGCACGAAGACGCCCCGGCCCTCGCTGCGGCAGCGCCGCAGGAACGGTTCGATGGCGTCGGCGCCGAGGTAGGGGTGCAGGGTGACCGCGTCGGCGACGTCGAGGTGAAAGCGTGCGTAGGCCTCGGCCGTCGAGCCCACGTCGCCCCGTTTCACGTCGCCGATGACGAGGAGCCCTGCCCTGCGCGCGAGGCGACAGACCTCCTCGTAGGCGCCGAAGCCCGGACCGCCGAAGCACTCGAAGAAGGCCACGTTCGGCTTGAGCACGGGCGCGTGGCGCGCGATGCGCGGCATGACCTCGCGCGCGAACGCGACGATGCGCGCGGCCG
>JADLHO010000206.1 GCA_020848735.1 Planctomycetota bacterium
GAGTCCTTGGCACTGCGGCGATGGCCCCGCGCCGTCGGTCGCGCGACGCCGGCCTCGGGTCGCGGCATGATCCGTGCCGACGAAGCGGCGTTCGACCGCGCCGCGATTGCCGCCCGGATTCCAAGTCATGACATCCCGCACGCTCGCCGTCCGTCTCGCCACGCTGTTGGCGCTCGCCGCACCGCCGCTCACCGCGCAGGAAGCCCCGCGCTGGCATGGTGTGCCCTACACGCTGCCCGTGGGTTGGACCTCGCAGGCGACCGACGACGTGCTCCTGCTCCTGCCGAAGGGAGTCGCGGCCGACGGCACCGGCGGTGAGGCCTATGGCCTGCTCTTCGACGCGGAGCTCCAGTCGCTCGAGGGCGAGGAACTCGCCGAGGCGATCGCGGATGCGAGCGGCTCGCTCCTCGAAGGTTCGACGCTGAGCAGCGATCGCGCCGGCAAGATCGGCGTGCTCGACGGCCGCACGTTCCGCTACGTCCTCGCGGTCGAGGGGCAGGGAAGGGTCGAGCTGCGTTTCCACGTGTTCCTGGCCGAAGGCGGCGTGGCGTCGCTCTTCGCGATCGCGGAGCAGGGCAAGCTGAGCGCGCGCAAGACGGAGCTCGATGCGCTGCTCGACTCGATCGGGCGCACGACGCCGGTCAAGCCCAAGCGCAAGCCCTTCGGACTCGGCAAGAAGGACGAAGGCGAGACGCCGCGCACGGAAGCCCCCAAGGACGAGGGCGAGGACACGCCGGTGACCGAGGAGCCCGTCGAGGAGGAGAGGCCCAAGCGCGGCAATCCCCTGACGCGCAATCGCCAACGCGGCGAGGACGGCGGCGAGTCCCAGCCCGAGCCGAAGGAACCGGGCACGGGCGCCGTGCGCCTGCCCGGCGGCAAGGAGCAGGTCTGGTGCGGCGTCGCGATCGATCTGCCGGCGGATTGGCGCACGGAGGCCGGCGAGGAGGATGCCCTCCTGCTCCTGCCGCCCGACTTCGGCCAGAGCGGCGTGCTCGACGAGATCTACGCGCTCTGTGGCGACGGCTCCCTGAAGTCGCTCGACGCCGAGGACGTGGTCGAGCAGCTCCAGCAGGCGCTCGAGCAGATCCAGCCGGGTCTCACGCTTCGCGGTGCGCCGCGCGCCGCGAAGTTCGGCGCCTTGTCCGGCAAGGAGTTCGTGTTCACGGGGAGCTCGCCGGATGGACAGACCGTGGAGGCGCGCGTCTGGGCCTTCCCCACGCCGGGCGGCGTGCGCGCGCTGCTAGGTCTCGGCTTCCCGGGCAAGCTGCAGGCGCGTTCGCGCCTCGTGCAGTCGATGCTCGGTTCGCTGCGCGCCGCGAAGGGCGCGGGCAAGCAGCAGGGCGGCGGCGGCCAGGAGCTCGTCGGCCAATGGGTCTACTTCAGCAACTTCAACGCGAACAACGGCGGCGGCAGCGCGCGTCAGGCGGTCATCACGCTGCGCGCCAATGGCACCTACGAATACGACGCCGAGAACTGCAGCACGAACCCCTTCGGCGCCGCCTGGGGTGAGTCGCGCTCCGAGGGCAACTGGGCCCTGCGCGGCAATGCGCTCGTCTTCACGCCCTACGGCGGCGAGGCCGAGAGCTACCCGCTCGAGAAGCGCAATCACCCCAAGAACAACGATCCGATGATCGTGCTCGACGGCAAGACCTTCGTGACCGCGACGCAGCGCCGTCCCTGGTGATCCGCGTGGCGCCCGGCTCGCGGCGAGGTGTCGCGAGCCGAGCGGATCTTGTCGAGTCCTTGGTCTGGCGTTCGCGCGCGGCGCGACCCTGTTCGGCGACGGTCGCGCACCGTCGCCGCCCATGACCAGGCTCCTGGATCTGTTCGTCTTCGATCTCGCCGGCACCACGGTCGTCGACGACGGCCACGTGCTCGAGGCGTTCCTGCGCACGGCCGAGGCCTTCGACCTCCCGGCAGACGCCGCGGCGCTCAAGCCGCGCATGGGCTGGCACAAGCAGCGCGTCTTCGAGGTCTTGCTGGGCGAGGCAGGACGCGAGACCGCGCTGGCACCGGAGCTCGCCCAACGCTTCGAGCTCGAGTTCGCGCGGCGGGCCGACCAACACCCGCTGCGGCCAACGCCCGGCGCGCGCGAGACGATCGAGCGCCTCGTCGCGATGGAGATCGCGGTCGCATTCAACACGGGTTTCTCGCGCGCCACCGCCGACCTCGTGCTCGCGCGACTGGGCTGGGGCGGCTTCACCAGCGTGGCCTCCGACGAGGTCACGCGCGGTCGTCCGGCCCCGGATCTCATCGAGCGCACGATGGAGCTGCTCGGTCTCAACGAGCCGCGGCGGGTCGGCGTGGTCGGGGACACGCCCGCCGATCTCATGGCCGGGACCGCTGCCGGTTGTCGCTTCGTGGTCGGCGTCGGGCACGGCGCATTCGCGCTCCACCAACTGCGGCACGCGCCGCACACGCACCTCGTCGCCGACCTGCACGGGCTGAAGGACCTCATCGATGCCCTCGACTGATCCGTCGCCGCCGTCGAGCGACTTCGTGATCGTCGGCGGCGGGATCCTCGGCCTCGCCCACGCCGTGGCCGCGTTGCGCGCCGGGGCGAGCGTCACGTTGCTCGAGCGACACGGCGCGGCGCGCGGTGCCTCGGTCCGCAACTTCGGGATGGTGTGGCCGATCGGGCAGCCCGACGGGGCACGGCTCGCGGAGGCGTTGCGCAGCCGCGAGCTCTGGTCCGCGACGGCGGCCGAGGCGGGGATCGCCTGCCGCCAATCGGGTTCGTTGTACCTCGCGCATGCCTAGGATGAGTGGCAGGTGCTCGAGGAATTCGTCGCGCGCTCGGAGCTGACGGGGCTGGAGCTCTGGACGCCCGACCGCGTGCGCGCGGCGGTGCCACACGTCGTCCAACGGCGCCTCGTCGGCGCGTTGTTCAGCCCGCACGAGATGAACCTCGACGCACCCGCGGCGATCGCGGGTCTCACGCGATGGCTCGCACGACAGCCGCGCGCGAACGTGCTTCCCGGCACGCCGGCCGTCGCGGTGGACGGCCGCACCGTGCTCTGCGCCGATGGCTCTCGTCATGCGGCGGGACACGTGGTGATCTGCAGTGGCGACGAGTTCCGGCTCCTCTTCCCCGCGGCGTTCGCGGCGAGCGACCTCGTCCGCTGCCGTCTGCAGATGATGTCACTCGGTCCGCAGCCGGCGTCGTTCCGTCTCGGGCCGGTGTTGGCCGCCGGCCTGACGCTGCTGCATTACCACGCGTTCCGGGACTGTCCGACCCTGCCGGCGCTGCGCGCGCGCCTCGAGCGGACGCATGGGCCGCTGATCGCGCAGGGGATCCATGTGTTGGTCTCGCAGGGCGACGATGGCCGCCTCGTCGTGGGCGACTCGCACGCCTACGGGCAGGAGTTCGCGCCCTGGAGCGAGCCCACCGTCGATGCCCTGATCCTCGGCGAGCTCCTGCGTGTCCTCGACCCGCCGAACCGGGAGGTCGAGCGGCGTTGGACCGGCTGCTACGCCATGCGGCGGAGTGGCGAGCCGATCTTCCGCGCCGAGCCCCAGCCGGGGGTGGAGATCGTGACCGGCGTCGGTGGCTCGGGGATGACCCGCTCGATGGCGATCGGCGAGGCGACGATCACGCGGCGGCTCGCCGGTTCGTCGTGACGCGCGCGAGTCGCGGATCAAGTCGCGGTCAACGGCGGATCATTCGTTGGACCGCCCCTCGCGCATCAGGGCTCGGGCATCGATCGTGCGGCGACGACGTGGAACCGCGTCGGTCGCGACATGGGCGCCCTCCTCTTCTTCATCGGTCAGTTCGTCCGTCACCCGGGTCGCGTCGCTGCGATCGCCCCGAGCTCGCAGCGGCTCGCCAGCGCGATGCTCGAGGGCATCGCGCTGGCCCCCGGCGATGCGATCGTCGAGTACGGGCCGGGAACCGGTTCGTTCACGCGCGCGATCCAGCCGCTGCTGAAGGAGGGCGTGCGCTACGTCGGCATCGAGCGGAACGACTCGTTCGTGACGTATCTGCGGCAGCAATTCCCGGCGCTCGAGTTCGTCGCAGGGTCGGCGGCCGACGTGGAGACGATCCTCGCCGAGCGCGGCATCCGCCGGCCGCGCGCCGTGATCTCGGGACTACCCCTCGCCTCGATGCCGCGCGCCCTGCGCGTCGCGATCGTCGAGGCGACGAGCCGCGCCCTCGCCGGTGGGGGCGAGTTCCGCCAGTTCAGCTACGTGCACTTCTATCCCTTCCCCGGTGGCCGCGACCTGCGCGCGCTCATGCGAGGTGCGTTCACCGAGTTCACCGTCTCCCGGCCGGTGCTGCGCAACGTCCCACCCGCGTTCGTCTACGGAGGGCGCAACTGATGCCTCTCAACGGTTGGCTCGTCGTCGCGTTCGTGATCCTCGTCCTGCTCTCCCCGTTCCTCGTGCTCGTGAGCCCGATCTGGATCGTCTGGCTCGTCGTGCAGGAGCGTCGCCGTCGGCGCGAGGGCTGGCGGATGCTCATGCCGTTCATGGCCGACACGCTCGCCGCTGCCGCGGAGGTGATCGTGCGCGGCGAGGCGCCGAAGCACGGTTGGCACGCGGTCGCGCGTCGCGTCGACGCCTACCTCGCGACGATGAAGCTCTCGCGGCGCTGGCGCGCGCAGATGGTCGTGATCGCGGTGCAGGTCCTGCCGCTGCTGACGGGACGGGGTCCATTCACCATGCTCGCGGTGAGGCGGCGCCAGGACTTCGTCGATTCCCGTCTCTGCACGACGCGCGGCCTCTTCGGGCTCGCGAGCCTGGTGCGCCAGATGGTGCGCCTCGGCTACTACGCCGAAGACGATCGCGCCCGGGCCGTGGGCTTCGTCCCGATGAGCGGGCGGGGACGCCTGCGCCTCGTGTCGCGCGTCGCGGGTCCTGCCCTCGAGGGTGCGCGATGAGGGCCGACCTGCGCACGCGGTTCCTCGTGATCGGCAGCGGCGCCGGTGGCTCGGTCGTCGCCTACCACCTCGCGCGCCACGGCGAGCCGACCGTGCTCCTGGAGCGCGGCAAGTGGGTGCGTCCCGAGGACATGACGCACGACGAGCCGGAGATGATCGCGCGCATCTACAAGGATGGGGGCGCGCAGACCAATTCCGAGGCGGACATGTTCGTGCTGCAGGGGCAATGCGTCGGCGGCTCCACCGTGCTCACCAACGCGGTGTGCTTCCGCATGCCCGAACCCGTGCGGCGCGCCTTCGAATACGAGGGCTTCGAGCTGCCGCGGGACGACCTCGACCGCAGCTACCGACGGGTCGAGTCCGTGCTCAACGTGCATCCGCTCGAGGAGTCGGTCGACAACGCGGGTGCCGCGCGCCTGCGCCGCGGCATGCGGGCGCTCGGGATCGAACCGGGGCGCTTCGACAAGGCGATGCTCCACTGCATCGGCTGCGGCTACTGCAACGTGGGGTGTCGCTACGGCCGCAAGCTCGATGCCTCGATGACCTGGGTGCCCATGGCCCAGAATCGCGGCTGCGAGATCCTCACGGAGGCCGAGGCGATCCGCATCGAGACCTCGCGCGGCGCCGTCACCGCGGTGCTGTGCCGTGATCTTCGCGACGGCAGTCGCTTCCGCATCCGCGCGGACCGCTACGTGCTCGCGGGCGGAGCGATCAACAGCCCCGAGCTGCTGCTCCGCTCGGGGATCCGCAAGGACTGCGCCGGCACGCGAACCTCGTTCAATGCCGGCGCCATCATGTTCGCCGAGTTCGACGAGCAGCTGAACGCCTTCGACGGCGATCAGATGTGCGTCCACCACCTCGCCGACGGCTTCGCGATCGAGCAGATCCACAATCCGCCCGTGTCCTTCGCGCTCACGATGCCCGGCTGGTTCGACGCGCACCATCACGCCATGGAGGGTTACACGCGCATGACCGCGGCGGGCGTGCTCGTGCCGACCGAGCCCGTCGGCCGCGTCTATCTGGGATTGGGCCATCGACTCGTCCGGCCCCTCTTCGACCATGCGGACATCCGCTTCCGCCTGACCTCGCGCGATCTGGCGAACTTCCGCAACGGCTTCAAGACGCTCGCGCGGATCTTCCTCGCGGCGGGTGCCCGGCGCGTGCTGCCGCCTTTCGCGCGCAGTCTCGAGATCCGGACCGAGGCCGACCTCGCGGCGATCGACGCGGCCATCGTCGATCAGAAGAGCCTCGTCGGGTTCGGGTCGTCCCACCCGCAAGGCGGTTGCCCTGCAGGCGGCAATCCGCGCCGTGACGTCGTGGGCAACGACTTCCGGGTGCACGGCATCGCCAACCTCTTCGTCGTCGATGCGAGCGTGTTTCCCCGCAGCGTCGAGGTGAACCCGATGCTGCCGATCATGGCCGTCGCGGATCACGCGGTGCGCTCCATCGGCGGTTTCGAACCCGAGGACGAGATCCGCGAAGGGCCCGCCTGGGAGGCGCGGGTCCGCGCCGCGGCCGCGGTCGCCGCGAATTGAGATGGGCCTCCTGGATCGGATATCACGCGTCGTCGCGCGACGTCGCCTGACCGCAATGCGCGCGCTCGCGTGCGCGCCCCGCGAGGCGCAGGAACGCGTCCTGCGGCGGATCGTGCGCAAGGCCCGTGACACGCAGTTCGCGCGCGAACACGGACTGGGCGCCGTGCGGACGCTCGCGGACCTCGCGCGCGCCGTGCCCTTGCGCGATTACGCCGCGAGCCAGGCCTGGTGGACGCGCGCGCGCGCAGGCGAGCCGGATGTCTGCTGGCCCGGCCGGATCCGCTACTGGGCGATCACCTCGGGGACCACGGCAGGCGAGAAGCTCATGCCGGTCTCCGCGGACACCATCCGCACGAACCGGCTCGGCGGCTTCGACGCACTCGTGCCCTTCCTCGCCCAGGACCCGCGCGATCTCTTCGCCGGGCGCCTGGTCTTCCTCGGCGGCTGCACGGCGCTTCGCGAGGAGGGACCGATCGTGGTCGGCGACAACACCGGGATCATGGCGCGCCACGTGCCGCGCCTCCTCGCGCGCCGCCATGCCCCGAGCGCCGCGGTCCGCGCGATCCCGGGCTGGGAGGCGAAGATCGCGCGCGCCGCCGACGAGCTCGTCGACGCCGACGTGCGGATGATCTCGGGCGTGCCGTCGTGGCTGGTGCTCTTCGGCGAGGCGGTGCTCGAACGGGCGCGCGCGCGCGGCGCGGACGCGGCGGATCTGCGCAGCGTCTGGCCGAAGCTCGCGCTCTTCGTCCACGGTGGCGTGGTCTTCGAGCCCTACGCCCGTCGCGTGCGGGCGCTCTTCGGCGAGACGCTCACCTGCATCGACACGTATTCCGCCTCGGAGGGTGGCATGCTCGCCGTGCAGGATCTCCCCGGCGATCGTGGGATGCTGCCCCTCTGCGACCGGGGAGTCGTCTTCGAGTTCGTCCCGCTCGGGGAACTCGAGGAACTCGGGAAACCCGGGGAACTCGGGACGGCGAGTCCTCGGCGCGTGCCGTTGGCCGACGTCGAGACGGGCGTCGATTACGCGGTCGTCGTCACCACCGACTCCGGGATCTTCGGCTATCTGCTCGGGGACGTGGTGCGCTTCGTCTCGCGAGCACCGCTGCGCCTCGTGTTCGCGGGGCGCGTCGCCCACCAGCTCAATGCCTATGGCGAGCACCTCAGCGGTGCGGAGATCGAGCGGGCCATGGCCGAGGTCGCGCAGCGCAGCGGTGCGACGGTGGTGGAGTTCGCGAGCACGGCGGCATTTCCCGTCGCCGGTGATCCCCTGGGCGGGCACCTCCATTTCGTGGAGTTCGAGGGGACTCCGCCCGAGCCGCGCGCGTTCGCCAGGGCGCTCGACGCCGCGATCGCGGCCGGCAACGAGGATTACGCGACCCACCGCAGCCACGGTGTGCGGGAACCCGTGGTGCTGCCGGTGCCGCGCGGGACCTTCTACGCCTGGATGCGCCTCCGCGGGAAGCTGGGCGGACAGAACAAGGTTCCACGCGTGCTGAACGACGAGCTGCGTGGCTCGCTCGAGGCCTTCCTCGCCCGCGGGGAGCGGGACGGTCGCGATCGCCCGCGCGCGCAGGACGCGCGCTCCATCGACGCTTGATCCAGGCCTCACCGGAAGCTCGCCGCCGCGACCTAGTGTGCCGCGCCACGTGTCGAAGTCCCTCGAGTCGACGGTCGCGGGCGGGCGATCGCCCATGCCGGGCGACGGACGCGGCGCCACCGACGACGCGGAGCGCCGCCGGTCGCGACCCGGACTCCTCGCACGGATCTTCCTGCAGGAGGACCTCAACTTCCTGCTGACCAACCGCATCCCGCGGCGCCTCGCGACCCGGCTCATGGGCTGGTTCAGCGCGATCGAGAGCCGCTGGCTGGCCGCCGCGGTCGTCGCCGTGTGGCGACGGCTCGACCCGGAACTCGATCTCGCCGAGGCGAAGACGCAGCGCTTCACGAGCCTGCGCGACTGCTTCACGCGGGAGTTGCGGGCGGGTGCGCGACCCATCGCCGCCGACGCGGACGTCGTGACGAGCCCCTGCGACGCGATCGTCGGCGCCCTGGGCACCGTGGAGCGGGGTATGGCCATCCAGGCGAAGGGCTTCCCCTACCCGCTGAAGGACCTGCTCGTCGACGACGAGCGGGTCGTGCGGCACGCCGGCGGTCGCTTCGTGACGCTGCGCCTGAAGGCGAGCATGTACCACCGCTTCCATGCGCCGACGGACTGCCGGGTCGAACGCGTCGATTACGTCACGGGCGACACCTGGAACGTCCATCCGATCGCGCTACGCCGCGTCGAGCGGCTGTTCTGCAGGAACGAGCGCCTCGTCATCGATCTCGTGCTGCCGCAACCCAACGAGGCGATCACGCTCGTGCCGGTCGCCGCGATCCTCGTCGCGAGCATGCGCCTGCACGGCCTGCCCCAGCCCCTGAACCTGCGCTACCGCGGTCCGAACCGCATCGATTGCCCGCGCGCGTACCGGCGCGGCGAGGAGATGGGTTGGTTCGAGCACGGCTCGACGATCGTCGTCTTCGCCACCGGCGGCTTCGAGTTCGCCGAAGGCGTCGTCGAGGGCGCGACCCTGCGCATGGGTCGCCCGTTGCTGCGGCGCGTCGCCACCTGCGGTGATCCCGTTCCCAACGCGAGTCCCGATTCCCCCGATCAACCATGACCACGAACAGCGTCGAGATGCCCCGCAAGTCCTTCCTCGCGACCCTGGAGGAGCAGCGCTGGGACGACCACCGCTACTACCACCAGTGCCGCATCAACCAGACGCTCCACTTCGTGAGCGCGTTGTGCTTCCTCGCGGCCTACGTGATCGTCTGGTTCAGCCCGGCGCTCGCGGCGTACGTGGGGTGGTTGCTCTCCATGGCCACGCGCCAATCCGGCCACTTCTTCTTCGAGCCGCGCGGCTACGACACGCTGAACCAGGCGACGTTCGAGCACAAGGAGGCCGTCAAGGTCGGCTACAACCTGCAGCGCAAGGTCGTGTTGATCGGCGCCTGGGCCGCGACGCCGATCCTGGTCTGGGCCAGCCCCGCCGTGTTCGGCCTGTTCCAGCCCTGGACCGACGCGTGGAGCTTCCTCGACAACCTCGGTGTGCTCTGGCTCGCGCTCGGCATTGCCGCGGTGCTCGCGCGCACGCTCTGGCTCTGCGTGAGGCGCGACCTGCGGACGGGGCTCGCGTGGCTCACCAAGATCCTCACCGACCCCTTCCACGACGTGCGCATCTACTGGCGCGCCCCGCTGCACCTGCTGCGCGGCGAGCGCTATGACCCGCTCACGGATTGGAAGCACGGCGCCGCGAGGGGCTGAGCCTCGCGGTCGGGGGCGTCGGCCGCCGCAGCCGGGCGGGGCGCGCGTCCCAGCAGGGCGCGCAGCGTCTCGCGGAGCACGCGCCGTCGGATCCACTTCGCGGTGACGTGCGGCGGTCGATCCCACCAGCCGTCGGCCTGCATGGTCTCGGCCGCGAGGACGAAGCGGTCCGCGACGGCGCGGAACTCGTCGTCCCCGAAGTCGTGGCTGAAGATGAACCGACCGGTGCCGACCCAGCTCAGGGCGATGCCCGCGGCGCGCAGGTAGTACTGGAACATCCAGTGATAGCGACCGGGCTCGGAGTAGAGCGTCGTCCAGACCGAGGCGAGGTTCGCGACGCGCACCGGCAGCCCGCGCTCGGCGAGGCGCGCATTGAGCGCCTGCGCGCGAGCGTCCCAACGGGCGTCGAGTCCGGTCCAGCCCGCGCGGACCTCCTCGCGGTCGACATGGCGCAGGAACTCGTTCATCGCCGTCATCACGTAGGGATGCGAGTTGAAGGTCCCCCGTGCGAAGCAGATGTCGGTCGGGCGCTCGTCGCGGAAGCGCTTCATCCACGCGTGCGTGCCGCACACGACGCCCACCGGCAGCCCGCCGCCGAGCGTCTTGCCGTAGGTCACGAGGTCGGCGCGCACGCCGAAGTACTCCTGCGCACCGCCGCGGGCGAGGCGGAAGCCGAGGAAGACCTCGTCGAAGATGAGTGCGATGCCGCGCGCGGTGCAGACCTCGCGCAGGCGACGGAGCCAGGCGACATAGCGGTCGCGGTCGTAGGCCGCGGAGCGCCCGCCGAAGACGAGCATGGAGTCGCTCGGTGCCGCGGCGTTCGGGTGCAGGGCCTGCAGCGGATTGACGAGCACGCAGGCGATGTCGCGGCGCGTCGCGAGCACGTGCAGCGTCGCGTCGTCGAGGTCGCGGAGCGTGTAGACCTCGTGGGGAGGGCGGGGATTGCCGACGCCCGCCTGCACGCCGTCCCACCAGCCGTGGTAGGCGCCGCAGAGCCGGACGACGTGCGAGCGGCGCGTGTGGTAGCGCGCCAACCGCACCGCCTGCATCACCGCCTCGGTCCCCGACATGTGGAACGACACCTCGTCGAGCCCGGAGATCTCCCGGAGCCGCCGGACGTTGTCGGCGATCACCGGGTGGTAGCTGCCGAGGACCGGGCCGAGCTCGCGCGCGCGTTCGACGCCGCGCTCGATGCAGCCCTTGTAGAAGTCGTACCCGAAGAGATTGACGCCATAGGCGCCGCCGAGGTCGTACGACCAATTCCCATCGAGGTCCCGCACCTGGGTGCCCGCCGACGCCTCGAGCACCTGACCCAGCGCCAGCGACGCCTTGACCCGGCGTCGGAACTGGAAGGGCACGCGGTAGGTGCTCGTGAAGGCGACGTCGGAGATACCGTCCTCGAGCTCCTTCGCCATCGCGAGGGTGCGCGGCGCTCGGGACGCGAACGTGGCCTGCAGGCGTGCGAAGCCGTCGCGGCGGCGTGCCACGACCTCGAGAGGCGCGTCGTCCGCGCCGAAGAACGCCTGGTCGTCCTCGTAGGCGTAATCGGGGATCCAGCGCGCGACCCGCTGCGACAGACGCGCATGGCCGCGCAGCGAGGGGTGCTTCGCCCGGGACAGGCGGA
>JADLHO010000207.1 GCA_020848735.1 Planctomycetota bacterium
AGCACGCGACGTAGCGCGACGCGACCGCGTCCCAGACCATGTCGAGCGCGCGGAGCTCGCGCGTGCTCGAGGTCGAGCCGGTGACGGTCGCGACCATCGGATCGACGACCAGCGGCAGCTGCGCCGAGGCGACGAAGTCCGCCGGCACGACGAGTCGGATGAGCCCGTCGACGAGCTCCGTCGCCACCGCGCAGCGTGCACCGCTCCGATCGAAGGCGATCGCACGACCGTAGCTCACGGCACCTTCCTCGCAGACGAAGCGGACCTCGCCGTCGAGGAGCGCGGCCGTCCAGTCGCCCTGCGTGCGGATGTCGATCGCGAGTTCGCCGCGCCGCGGCAGGTCCTCGAATCGGAAGCCCTGCTCGACGCCGCCGGGCGACAGGTCGTAGGTCTCGTGCCACGCACCACGCGCGTAGGCGACCCGTTGCCCCAGGAGCGCGGGCGCCGCGTCGCGCGCGGCGAGGGTCTTGCCATCGACTCGTGCCGCGACCCCGCGCAGCCCGAGCGGGTGGTTGGTCCGCGCCGTCGCGCCGAAGAAGGGCACGAAGCGGAGGCCGTCGGAATCGAACTCGGCCTTCCAGTCCGGCGCGCTCGCGACGACCAGCTCGGCCCCCGCATCGACGAGGACCGCCTCGCGATCCACCTTCGCGATCGCCGACTGCAGCCCCGGACCGATCGGTGCGGCGAGCCCACCCTGGGCAGCGGCGGAGCCGACCGACAGGGTGAGGACGAGGAGTCCGGCGGCGGGCCGGACGAGGCGGAACGGGGTGGAACGGCGGTGGCGCGGTGTCATGCGCCGCGTCATCCGGAGAACGCCGCCGGCGTTACGCGCCGATCAGCGCACGGTGACGTCGATCGTGTTCGAGAGACCGATCGCACCGAGGCAGGAGCCACCGCCGAGGGAGAAACCCTGGAAGGACATCATTCCGCCGTAGAGCGCGGGCGTGCAGGGCACCGTCAGCGACAGGACGGCGGCAGCGTGGATCGAGCCGTCGACCCCGAGCGTGCAGCCGGCACAGCCCGGGAGCGGCAGCGACGCCGGGGCGCCGTAGAGGATGCCGAAGAGCGAACCCGATCCGCCGACCTGGAACCCGAGCTGCACGCCGAGCGCCGGCGTGCCGCTGCTGCTGAGCGTGACATTGCCGCAGCCCGTCGTGCGGGTGACGACGCCACCGGAACCGCGCGCCTCGTAGCCCTGGATCCGCACGACCGTGCTCGCACCGTCGTCGTGCAGCCACGCCGTGCCGTGGCGCATGCGCTCACCGCCGCCGCTCCGCCGCGAGGCGATCGCGGGCGAGAGTTCATCGTGATCGGTGAAGTTGCTCACGGCATCGCTGTCGTGCTGGGCGAGCGTGCTGCCGTCGACCGCGAACGTGCGGACGTGGACGTCGTCGTCGGTCGCCGTGTACTCCAACACATACGCCAGCGCGAAGCGGCAACCATCGCTGTCGACGACCGGACTGCGGAGACCGCGTGAGCCGCCTTCCACGACCACGGTGGCAGGCACCCACATCGAGGAATGGCTTCCGAAGACCGTGGCGAGGATCGCGTGCTGCTGCGTCGCGGGGTCGATCCGCTTCTCGACGAGCATGAAACGCCGCTCGCTCGCGTCCTCGGTCGGCGAGGACACGTCGAAGCTGTCGAACGAGTTCAGGTTGGTGCCGGTCACGGCGAAGTGCGGTCGGGCCGGCGAGCCGAACTGGTGCAACGCGCCGTCCCAGTCGACGATCGCCGCGCGCAGGTGGCCGTTGCCGATCCAGTTGGCACCCCGCCGATAGACCACCGCGAACGACTGCGCCGCGCCCGCCGGCATCCCGCAGGACTTGGAGATCCGCGGCGAGTGTTCGTTCGAGGTGCTCGCGTCGAGGAGGACCGGCGCTCCGCGCAGCGTGCCGTCGAAGTTCACCTGGCACATCTCGATGTCGTGGTCGCTCGCGGAGAAGACGCGCTCGCACACGACGGTGAAGTAGGCCGGAGCGGCGGAGGGATCACCGCCGACGTCGGGGACGAGGCGATCCCCGTTGGCGCTGCCCGGGACGTTCGCGCCCGCGACGTCGAACGGGGCCTCGAGACCCGGCGTCCCACCGCCGAGCAGGATGCGGCCGCGGATGGTGAACGGGCTCAGGTTCTGCGCGCTGACCTCGGCGACGACGAGACAGCGCGACGAGGCGTCGAGTGCGGCGATCGCACAGTTGCGCCACGAGGTCCCCGAGTTGTCGACCACCAGTGTGCCACCGACCGGCACGAGGTTGGCATCGAAGACGCGCACGTAGACGTCGCTGTCGGTCTGCGACCAGACCCGCTCGTTGCACACGAACCAGCGCTGGACGCTCTCGCACCACGCGATGTCGACCGAACGCAGCTCGTGCGAGTCGAAGTAGCCCGACTGCGCATTGCCGATCATCGGATCGACCACGAGGGGCAGGTCGGCCTTTGCGACGAAATCCCCGGGCACCACGAGCCGGATCCGCCCATCCTGCCAGCGGGTCTCGACCGCGATCCGATCGCCGTCGCCGTCGATCGCCACCGCGCGACCGTAGCGGAAGCTGCCCGCCTCGCCCCGCAGCTCGAGTTCACCGTCGATCACGCGCACGGCGAGCTCGGTGTCGATGGCGATGTCGATGCACAGCTCGCCGCGACGCTCGAGCTCGGGGAAGTGGAACGACTGCTCGATGCCCGCCTCGCGGAACTCGTAGCGCTCGACGACCGCCACGCGGTCGTAGTGCACGTGACCGGCATGGCCCTCGTTCACGCAGCTCGGGAAGGACTTCGCGAGTTCCAGCGGCTTGTCCGCGACGCGGACCGCCTCGAGTCGGAAGCCCGCCTCGTGGTTCATGCGCGCCTGCGCGCCGAGGTACGGCACGAAGGTCGGGCCGCTCACCGTGAAGCGCGCCTTCCAGGAGCCGCTGCTCACCGTGACGCCCTCGTCGTCGTACGCGGCGAGGAAGCCGTCGTCTTGCAATGGCGGCACGGCGCCGAGCGCGGGCACCACCTTGTCGCGTGCCGGCAGCTGCCTCGCGCTCGGCAGGACCGGCGCCCTCGGCGATGGCCCCGGTTCGGGCTCGGCGAGCTTCTGGGCGGACTGGGCGGTGAGGACCGCGGCGAGGACCAGGGTGAAGGCGATGGCCTTCGAGGACGGGTTCGTGTTCATGCGCCGCGTCATCCGGAAGGCGGCGCGAGCGTTACGCCGCTTCCCGCGGCGGACTCACCCTCAAGAGCGGAACAGGTACCAGAGCCGTCCGATCCACTCGTGGCAGGCCCAACTCGTCTCGTGCAGGGCCTTCGCGTTCGGCAGAAAGGACTCCGGCGTGACCCGCTGCGGCGCGCGGAAGGCCGTCGGTGCGGCGACGATCGCGAGCTTCGTCTTCGCGAAGGCCTGCCGCGCGCGCGGCATGTGCCACGCATGCGTGACGACATACGCGCTCGCGACGCCGCTCTGCGCGAGCAGCTCGGCCGCATGCCGCGCATTCTCCGCGGTGTCGGCGGAGTCCGTCTCACGCCAGCGCACGTCGATCCCGTACTCGGCTTCGAACACGCGGGCCATGAGCTCGGCGACCGGCGCTTCGCCGAGGGCACCCTCGCCCCCGCAGACCATCACCGGCTTGCCCGTCCGGCGTTGGAGCACGGCCGCATAGCGCACGCGCTCCAGACCGATGCGATCGACGGTGATGCCGCCGAACTCGTCGGCCTCGCGTGAGACGCCCGCGCCGAGCACGACGATCGCGTCGGCCTCGGGCAGCGGGGCATCGGGGCGCAGCGGGGCATCGCTCTGCAGGCTGCGCAGGAAGGGCGCCGCGACGATCGGGGCACTCGCGGCCCAGAGCGTGAGCAGGCCCGTCGCGATCAGGACGCGGCCGAGCTTCTTGCGCCAGCGCAGGACGGCGAAGCCGAGCGCGGTCGCCAGCAGGCAGAGCGCCGGCGGCACGAGCAGGACCTTGAGCAACTCCATCCGCGCAGCCTACGCGACCGGCCTACGCGACCGGCACCGGTGCCGGCCGCGTGCGTGGGCCGTGGAAGGTCTCGGCACGCTCCGCGAGTTCGACGATCAACCGCGTCGGGGTGAAGCGCTGCGCTCCCTCACCGCGCGCCGCGACGTCGGGTCGCGCCGCGAGCTCGTCGAGGCGCTGGCGGACCTCGCCGAGGCCGCGGGCATCGGCGTAGCGCAGCAGGCCGCCGCGGAACGGCGCGAAGCCGGTGCCGAGCACCGTCGCGAGGTCGAGTTCGCGCGGACTCGCGACGACCTCCTCCTCGAGACAACGCGCCGCCTCGTTCACCATCGTCAGCACGAGACGGTCGACGATCTCCTCGTCGCGCATCTCGATCCGCCCGATCGCGAGTGCCGCGAGGTCGTCGGCGAGCTGCGGCACATCGTCCTTGCCCCTGCCGTGGCGGTAGAAGCCGAGCCCGGTCTTGCGACCGAGGCGCTCCTTCGTCGCGAATCCATCGAGCAGCGCGCTGGGCGCCATGCGCGCCCCGTAGGCCGCGCCGAGCGAGGCACCGACGTGCCGCGCGATGTCGAGGCCGACCTCGTCGAGCAGCCGGAACGGCCCCATCGGCATGCCGAAGGCGAGCATCAGGCGATCGACGCGCGCGAGGTCCGCACCCGCGACGCAGAGGCGCAGGGCCTCGTCGAGGTACGGGCCGAGGATCCGGTTCACGAGGAAGCCCGCGACGTCCTTCACGACGATCGGCGTCTTGCCGAGCCTCAGCGCGAGCGCAGCGACCGTCGCGACGACATGGTCCGCCGTGTGCGTCCCGCGCACGACCTCGACGAGCGGCATCTTCTTCACGGGGTTGAAGAAGTGCATGCCGCAGACGCGCTCGGGATTCGGCACGCCGGCCGCGATCGCGTCGACCGAGAGCGACGACGTGTTCGTCGCGAGGATGGTGTCGGGGCCACACTGCTGGGCGAGCTTCGTGAACACGCTCCGCTTCACGTCGAGCCGCTCGGCGATCGCCTCGATCACGAGTCCGCAACGCGCGAAGCCGAGCAGCTCGGTCGTTCGCTCGAAGCGATCGATCGCGGCGTCGGCTTCGTGCGGGGCGAGCGCCCGGCGCTGAAGCTTGCGGTGCACGTCCTTGCGGTGCTCGAGCTCCGCACGGTCGAGGGCCGCCGACGCGACGTCCATCAGGCGTGCATCGAGGCCCTTCTCCGCGGCGAGGCTCGCGATCGCACCGCCCATCACGCCGGCACCGAGCACGCCGATCCGCGCGAGGGGACGGGGCGCCGCTGCGCCCTTGCCGCGTCCGAGCTTCTTCTGCTCCTCGGTGCCGAGGAACAGCGAGATCAGGTTCTTGCTCACCGGGCCGACGATGAGCTTCGCGACGACCTCCGCCTCGCGGAGTGCCGCGTCCTCCATGCTCGTGCCGGGCGCACCGCAGACGAGGCCGATCGCCTCGAGCGGTGCGGGATAGAAGCCGTGCGTCTTGCCGAGCACCTGCTTGCGCGCCTGGCTGGCGATCACCGCGCGCGCGGCGACGTTGCGATCGATGAGGATCCCCTTCGCACCGCGGCCGCGCTGGGCGAGCGGCTCGCGGCCCATGGCGACGTCGCAGGCGACGCGCAGGAGGTACTCCGGCTTCGTGAGGCGATCGACGAGGCCGAGCTTCAACGCCTTGCGAGGCTCGTAGAGCTTGCCGCCGAGGATCGCCTCGAGCGCCGTCGGCACGCCCACGCGACGTGCGAGGCGATGGCAGCCGCCCCACGCGGGCACGATGCCGAGCTGCGTCTCGGGCAGTCCGACGCGGGTCTTCGCGTCGTCGGCCAGCACGATGAGGTCGCAGGCGAGCGAGAGCTCGTAGGCACCGCCGGGGACCGGACCGCCGGCCGCGGCGACGACGCGCGCGCGCAGGCGGTCGATGCGGCGGAAGAGCTCGTGCACGGCGAGCACGAGTTCCGTCGTCTGGGCCGCGTCACGCAGCGCGAGGATCGCATGGACGTCGGCGCCCGCCGCGAACTGCGAAGGCGAGCGCCCGGTGATCACCACGCCGCGGAGCTGCGGGTCCTGCTCGAGCGTCGCGACGTGCGTCTCGAGATCGCGGAGCAACGGACCGTCGAGCACCGCGAGCGAGCGGTGCGGCGGATCGAGCACGAGCACCGCGAGTCCCGGCTCCGGTCGCTCGAGCCGCACGCAGCGACCCGGCTCGGGAGCGTCGTCGGGAAAGGGCATGCGCGCCTTGTCGATCATGCGGCGCACCTCTGAAGCACCACGGCAGCGCCTTGTCCGCCGCCGATGCAGAGCGTTGCGAGCGTCAACTCGTGGTCCTTCGCCGCGAGTTCATGCGCGGCCGTGAGCAGCAGGCGAGCGCCGGTCGCCCCGATCGGGTGACCGAGCGCGATCGCACCGCCGTTGGGATTGAGCCGCGCATCGTCGAGGGTGCCGAGTGCCTTCGCGACGCCGAGCGTCTCGCGTGCGAAGCGATCGCTCGCGAACGCCTTCTGGCAGGCCAGCACCTGGGCGGCGAAGGCCTCGTTGAGTTCCACCGCGCCGAAGTCGCTCAGCGCGCAGCCGGTCTTCGCCAGGACCTTCGCGGTCGCATGGACGGGACCGAGCCCCATGCGCGCGGGATCGAGCCCGGCGAAGGCGTGGCCTCGGATGCGCGCGAGCGGCGTGAGGCCGAGGGCGCGAGCGCGTTCCTCGGTGCTGATGATCAAAGCGCACGCGCCGTCGGTCACGCCACAGGAGTTGCCCACCGTGACGACGCCGTCGGGCTTCTCGAAGTAGGGCCGCAGCTTGCCGAGCTTCTCGACGCTCTGGTCGTCGCGGATCGAGTCGTCGGCATCGAGCGCCGCGCTGCCCTCGCGTGCGCCGAGCGGCAGGTGCGGCAGGATCTCGCGTGCGAAGCGGCCGGACGCGCGTGCCGCAGCGGCACGCCGATGGCTCTCGCAGGCGAACGCATCGAGCTCGCGGCGTGTGAGCCCGAAGTCGCGTGCGAGCAGCTCCGCCGTGCGCCCCATCATCAATCCGGTGGTCGGATCGGTGAGCCCCTCGACGATCGCCACGCGCGGCGAGAGGAACGAGGGCCGGAAACTCGACAGCGCGGCGATGCGCGCGCCGAGCGACTTCGCCTTCGCGAGCCGCGCGAAGAGCGCGGTCATCCGCGTTCCGACGATCAGCGGATAGGCGCTCATCACCTCGACGCCCACGCAGAGGTAGAGATCGCCCTCACCGGCCCGGATCGAACCGATCGCGGTGGTGACCGCTTCGAGGCCGCTCGCGCAGTTGCGCTGCACGCTCCGCGCCGGCACCTGCCAGGGCACTCCCGCGCGCAGCGCGAGGATGCGCGCGACGTTCGCCTGGTCGTGCGGCGGCCCGACCGAACCCGCGATCACCTCGTCGAACTCCGAGGCGTCGATCCCCGTGCGCGCGATCAGCTCCCGCGCCACGCGGGCGCCGAGATGGGCCGCGTCTTCCTTCGCGAAGGCCGCGCCCGCGCGCGCCCACGGTGTGCGCAGGCCGGCGGCGAGGACGATCGAGTCGGAAGGGTTCGGTGCCATCGGTCCATCCGCCCCTAGCGCGGGGCGCGTGGACGGTATCGGCAGCGGGAGGGGGCGGACGCGAGTC
>JADLHO010000208.1 GCA_020848735.1 Planctomycetota bacterium
GATCTCTCGCGGCGACTGGAGCCTGCTACGCGGCGCTACGGCGCTTGCCGCGGCGGGACTCGCACCCGCAAGTTCGACACAGCATCGCCTCACCTCGGGTGAGGGTAGGCGTTCAGGACACACCATGCGGCGAACTTATCGTCCGTCCGGGCCGGTTTCGTTCGCCGCTTCCGGCGATCGCTCACCCGCCGCCGGCGAGTCGACCGAGCGCGTCCGGCCCTTCCACCATGCACACGCGCCAGCTCGGCTTCACGTCCGCGCCGAGGCGCCGATAGAAGCGGATCGCGCCCTCGTTCCAATCCAGCACGCACCACTGCAGGCGGGCGCAGCCGCGCGCGTGCGCGACTCCGGCGACCGCGCGCAACAGCGCTTCGCCGATCCCGGCGCCGCGCTCGTCCTGGACCACGAAGAGGTCCTCGAGGTGCATGCAACGCTGCGCCTTGAAGGTCGAGTAGACCGGGAAGAAGAGCGCGAAGCCGACGGGCCGACCCTCGCGCTCGGCGAGGAGCACCTCGCACGCAGGCGATGGGCCGAAGAGGTGTTCGTCCAGGCGTGCGGCAGCCCCCGCGGTGTCGACCTGATCGGACAGACGCTCGAAGGCGGCGAGCTCGACGATGAAGCGGAGGACCGTGCCGGCATCACCCGGGACGGCGGGACGGATCGAGAACGACGGGGCGGCGCTCACGGGGGCGCAGGGTAGCGCGACTTGCGGGCCGCTCTCAGGACCGTCCGAGTTCGTCAAGCAGGGGGCCGAGGCGGGACTCGAAGCGTTGCCAGCCGTCGATCGAGCTGCGGTAGATCGGCTGGCGCACCTGCTGGAGGCTCGCGGTGCGCACCGCGCGCGGCGTCGCATGGAACGTCAGGCACGCGGGATCGAAGGGGAGCCCGAGCCACGCGAGCATGCGGCGCGCCTGCGTCTCGAGATCGTCGACGAGGTCCTCGTAGCGGACCTCGAGGAAGGCCGAGTCGCCGAGCACCGACCGCCAGTGCGCCATCAGCTCGTCGTAGAGGCGCCAGTAGCGCCCGATCTCACGGAGATCGAACGCGAAGGGCAGGTCCGCCTCGAAGTTCTGACGGAAGATCGAGAGGCAGGTGTCGCGCGCATCGCGCGTGCAGTGGATCACGCGCGCGTTCGGCAGCACGGCGCGGATCGCTCCGAGCCGTTGGAAGTTGAGCGGCGACTTGTCGACGATCCGCGCGACCGGAGGCGCGCTGCGCCGCAGTCGCTCGACATAGCGAGCACCGGCCGCGCGCAGCGCCTCGCCGTCGACGCGGACGAACGCCTCGGGGAAGCCACCCGGGAGGTCCGGCGATTCGAGCGCGCGGCGCAGGTGTTCGGTCTCCCCCGCGCCGAAGACCTCGGGGTGGCTCGCGAGGACCTGCTCGACGAGCGACGTCCCCGAGCGTGGCATGCCGACGACGAAGACCGGTGAGGAGTCCGGGCAACCCCCGCCCGACAGACGTTCGATCGCGGCGGGGCCGAACACCTCGCGGATGCGACGGAAGCGCGCGACGTCGTCCTCGATCGAATACGCGAAGGTCGCGCGGCGGCTCGCGTTCGCGCGCACCAGCTCCTCGAACGCCGCATCGGCGTCGCCGAGGTCGTCGAGGACCTTCGCGTGCGCGAAGCGCGCATCGTGCTCGCGGACACCGGCGGCCTTGGGATCGCGGACCGCCGCCTCGAGCCACGCCAGTTCGGCGTCGCGCTCGACGTGCTTCTTCGTCATCGCGAGCATCACGCGCGGCGTCGGTGCGTTCGGCGCGAGTTCGATCGCGCGACGGAACGCGGCGATCGCCTCGTCGATGCGGCCGATCTCGCGCAAGGTCTGCCCGAGATTGGCCTGCACGAGCGCATCCGCGGGCGCGAGCGCCGTCGCGCGCGTCAGGCTCGCGAGGGCCTCGTGATGGCGCCCCGCGTCGCGCTGCGCACGCGCGAGGTTGACCCAACCCGCCAGCAGCGCGGGCTCGAGTTCGACGGCGCGCCGCAGGCTCGTCTCGGCGTCGTCCGGCCGCGCGAGATGGATCTGCACGACGCCGAGGTTGCTCCAGAGCCGCGCGCTGCGCGCATCGAGCGCGAGCGCGGCCTGATACTCCTTCTCGGCGTCGGCGAACTCGCCGCCGCGCTCGTGGACGATCGCGAGCTGGAAGCGGTAGCCGAGGTTCTTCGGGTCGCGACGGGTCGCCTCCCGCAACGCGTCGCGCGCCCGACCGATGCGGCCGGCCGCGAGCAGGATCCTGCCGCGCGTCGCGTGGAACTCGGCGCAGCTCGGATCGAGTTCGAGGGCACGACGGATCGCACGCTCCGCGTCGTCGTGCTGTCCCGACTGCGAGAGCGCCGAGGCGAGCAGGTGGTGGGCGTCGGCGAAGCGGGGGTCGAGCTTCGTCGCCGCGCGATAGGACTGCAGCGCCTGCGCGAGCTGTCCGGCGCGATGCGCCGCGACGCCCTGTTGCAGGAGCGCGCGCGTCCCCGGCTGCACGCCGGGGTGCTGATTCGACATCGTGAAGAACTTCGGTGGGTGGCGGACCGGCGCAGGCGCGAGCCCTAGGCGGCGACCATGGAGGGTCACCCGGTTCACGCAAAAGAGACGTGCGCGGAGGACCGCTGTGCAGTCACTGCCCAGTCGCGCAGAACGCGCACGCCATCGCGAACTCGCGAGCTCGGCCGTCAGCCGCGCGGCGCCGTGCCCGCGAGCGGCGCGCGATCCGCGGCGACGCGTTCGCCCTTGCCACCGGCCGACGGGTTCGCCGTCGCGGGATCCGACGCCCGCGGCGGCTCGGCCGCCGTGAACGCGCCTGCCGTGGGCGCGGCGACACGCCGCCGGTTGCGCATCGAGAGCACCGCGCCGAGGACTCCGGTGGCGACACCGGCCGAGACGAGCATCCAGAGGTCCATCGCTTCGCGACGTTCATCGGCGCGCGGCTCAGGCGAGCCCGAGTGCGCGCACGAGACCCGCGAGATCGACGACGCGAAGGTCCGGCACGATCGGCGTCGCGGGCTCGATCACGGCACCGCCGCCGCGACCGGCACGGCGATCGACGTGCACCGTCGCGAGACCGAGCGCCTTCGCGGGGACGTGATCGTGGTAGAGGCTCTGAGCGACGTGGAGCACGCGGTCCGACGCGATGCCATCGCGGGCCAGCGCCTCGAGCATGAATCGGAAGTTGCGGAGGTCGGGCTTGTAGCTGCCGATCTCCTCCGCCGTGCACACACGCGTGAACGGCGCCTTCAGGCGCGCGGCCGTGCGCGCGAACGAGTTGCGATCGACGTTCGAGAGCACCACCAGCGCGTACCGCGTCGCGAGCGTCTGCAGCGCGGCGACGGTGTCGGGGAACGGCGGCCAGTCGCCGACCGAGGCGGCGAAGCGGCGCGCGGCCTCCGCCTCGAGCGCGATGCCACGGCGCGCGCAGAGCCCGGCGAAGACGCGCTCGAGGATGCGCGGATACGGCGCCAGGGGCAGCTCGTGCTCGGCCGCCGCCTCGAGCTCGGCGAAGTCCGCGAGCGCGGACTCCCGTTCCTCGACCGGGGCCGCCGCGCGAAGCAGTCCGGCGCGGTGCAGCGCGCTCGTGATGCCGGACTCCCAGTCGACGAGGGTCCCGTAGCAGTCGAAGCTCAGCGCGCGGAAGCGCGCGGGGTCGAGCGTGTTCACGCGCGGCTGCGCGCGGTGCGCAGGAGGATGCGCTGCGCGTCGAGGGCGCGCGGGACCTCGAGCAGTTCCTCGGCGAGTCGCTCGCACTCGTCGATGTTGAAGCGGCGCAGCACCTCGAGCACGGCGGCGAGGTTCACCGGCGCGATCGCGAATTCGCGGTAGCCGGCCCCGAGATAGAACGGCAGGCGCTGCGGATCGGCCGCGGCCTCGCCGAAGAGCACGATGGGCTTCTCGAGCTCGGCGGCCTCGCGCGCCATGCGCGAGAGGAGCTCGAAGATCGCCGGGTGCGGCATCCCGTAGTAATCGCGCACGGCGGCCGAGTCGCGGTCCGCGGCGACGAGCAGCGCCTGGAGGTCGTCGAGCGCCACGACGACGAAGTCGCCCTCGTTCAGCAGCGCGCGGCAGGTCAAGGCCGCGGCCGGCACCTCGACGATCGGCGCGACCTGCAGCGTCTCCGCGCAGGGCACGCCGCGCTTCCGCAGCTCGTGACGCTCCTCGAGGATCGCGCTGCGCACGCGCTGGAGATCGCTGAGACCGGTGACGAAGGGCACGAGCACCGCGGCGTTCGAGGTCTCCGCCGTCGCGCGCAGGATCGCGCGCAGCTGCAGGCGCAGGATCGGCCCGGCCTCGAGCAGTCCGCGCACGCCGCGGAGTCCGAGCGCGGGGTTGCGCACGTCGGCCGGCGGCATGCCGGGCACGCCGGAGCCCGGCGCGACGTCGAGCAGGCGCAGCCAGGCCGGTTGGTGCTCGTTGCGCACGACCTCGCGGTAGTGATGCACGAGCGCTTCCTCGCTCGGCGCACGCGACTCGACGAGGAAGAGGAGCTCGGTGCGGTAGAGCCCGATCCCGTCCATCCCGAAGCTGTTCGCGAGGTTGAGCTCGGCGAGGTTGCCGCACGCGGCGAGCAGACGGACCGGCGTGCCGTCGCGGGTCTCGTGGCGCAGCTCGGCCGAGGGCGCGGCGACGGGCGCCTCGCGCAGACGCCGCGCGGCCTCCTCGAACTCGGCACGCAGCCGTTCGTCGGGATCGACCCGCAGCTCCCCGGCGCCGGCGTCGACGATCACGTAGCTGCCTTCGCTCAGCTTGCCCGGCAGATCGAGGATGCCGGTGATCGTCGGGATCCCCATCGACCGCGCGAGGATCGCGGCGTGGCTGTTCACGCCACCTTCCTCGGTCACGATCCCCTCGACCTGCGAGTTGTCGAGCTGGAAGAGGTCGTTCACGGAGAGTCGCTTCGCGGCGAGCACGAAGCGGCCGGTCGGGGGCGGCACCACGGCACGCGCGGCGCCGACCTCGAGGTTGCGGAGCAGACGCGTCGCGACATCGCGGAAGTCCCCCGCGCGCTGACGCAGGTACTCGTTCTCGACGAGCTGGAAGATGCGGTCGTAGTCGTCCGCGACCTTGCGGATCCCGGCGCGCACCGAGTAGCGCTCCTTCACGACGAGCTTCTCGATCTCGTCGACGAACATCGGATCGCTGAGATACGCGATGTGCACGTCGAAGATGCGGAGCTCGTTCTCGCCCAGGCTGCCGCCGTGCGTCGACTTCAGGCTCTCGATCTGCTGCCGGCTCAGCTCGAGCGCGGCGCGCAAGGCGTTGAGCTCGACCTCGACCTGATCGCTCGCGATGCGGGCGGGCGCGGCCGCCTCCTTCTCGTAGCCGACGAAGCGCACCGGCCCGAGCGCGATGCCCGCGGACACGGCTTCACCCTTCCAGACCTTCACCACGGGAACGGACTCCGGCCGGACGGGCAAGAGGACGAAGACGATGGACGAGACGCGGACACGGGCGGGATTCGAGCGGCACTCCCCGGCCGTTCAACGCCGAAAAAGCACGCGGCTCCCACCGGGCCCCTCGCGACCGTGCCCACCATCGCCCTCGGATCGACCGTTGCCGTCGCCCGCGGCGCCGCCCACAATCCCGGCCCGCGGCCCGACGCCCGCCGGGAGTCGATCGGAACCCGGAACCCCGTCGCGCACGCACCCGCGTCTCGCGATCCCCCTCCCCCGCTCAAGCCATCCGAGTCGCCCCACGTGAGTGCCCTGCGAACGCGAGTCCACTCCACCGCCATCATCCAGCCGGGCGCCGAACTGGGTGAAGGGGTCGAAGTCGGTCCCTGGTGCACCGTCGGACAGCGGGTCCGCGTCGGCGAGGGCTGCCGGCTCCATTCGCACGTCGTCCTCGACGGCGACACCGTCGTCGGCCCCCGCACGGAGCTCTTCCCCTTCGTGGTGCTGGGCGTCCGCCCCCAGGACAAGAAGCTCCGCGCGAACGCCGAGGAGCTCCGCGAGAAGGGCTGGTTCGACGGCGAGGGCAACTGGTGCGGCAAGCTGCGGATCGGCGCCGACAACGAGATCCGGGAGAGCGTCACGATCCACGGCGGGACGCCCTACGGCCGGGGGATCACCACCGTCGGCGACCGCAACATGTTCCTCGCCGGCTCGCACGTCGGTCACGACGCCGAGGTCGGCAGCGACTGCATCTTCACGAATGGGGCGATGGCCGCCGGTCACGCCCGGATCGCCGACCGCGTGATCCTCGGTGGCATGGCGGGAGTGCATCAGTTCGCCCGCATCGGCCGCTTCGTGATGCTCGGCGGCGGCTCGATGCTCTCGCAGGACGCCCCGCCCTTCGCCCTCGTGCAGGGCGATCGCGCGCGGCTGATCTCGGTGAACACGATCGGGCTGAAGCGCAGCGGCTTCGCCGTGGAGCAGGTGGCGCTGATCAAGCGCGTCTACCGCATGCTCTTCTGGCGGGAGGGTCGTCTCGAAGACCGCATCGCCGAGGCGCGCGCTTTCGGTCGCGGCGACCCGCTGGCCGAAGAGATCCTCGCCTTCGTCGAGAGTTCGGAACGCGGCGTCTGTTCGCCGCGCGACCGCTCGTCGTCGCCGGCTGACGATTCCGAGTCCCGCACGTGACGCCGACCAAGCCGGAGCGCCGACCCTCGTCGCCCACCGCCAGGGGCTCGCGGTGGCTCGCGCTCGTCGCCGCGCTCGCGGCGTGGTCCGGCGGCGGCGCCTCGGGTCTCCCGGCCGCGCCCCCCCAGGAGCCGGCGCCGAAGCGCGAGGCCGCACCGCCCTGGGAGGCCTGGACGGCACCCGACGGCAGCCGCTTCGTCCTCGTCCCCGACACCGCGTGGTTCGGACCGCCCGTCGTCCACTGGGTGACGCTCGTCCCCACCGATCCCGCCGACGAGCCGGTCGGCGCCGAGGGCCTCGCGCGCGCGATCGTGCGGGCCTCGCTCGACGGCAGCGCCGGGACCGGCTCGCTCGACGGCATCCACGAGTCGGAGGCGCTCGAGCGCCTCGACCAGATCGAGCGCAAGGTGATCGCCGCGCTCCAGCGCGGCGAGCAGCCGCCGGAGACCGAGCTGCGGACGACCCGCGCCGCCACCGCCGCGCTCGGTGTCCAGGACGCCTGGCGTCGGTCCCTCGCCCGCGCCGGGGTCAACGACCTCGAACTGCGCGAGCTCGACGGCGCGAGCCTGATCCATCTCGCGATGCCGACGGAGTCGCTGCGCGACGTCGCGGTGCTCGTCCGCGAACGCCGCGAACAGCCGCTCCTCCGCGACCTGCGCCGGAGCTTCGATGCGGTGCGTGCCGAGCTCCGGCTCGACAGCGCCGCCGCCGCCGGCCGCATGCAGCGCGAGATCCTCGGCGCGGCCTTCCCGGGGATCGCGAGCGCGCGGCCGCTCGCCGTGCACCCGCGGGTGTGGACGCGCGGCGAAGCGCTGGCGCTCTTCGCGACGATCCATCACCCCTCGCGCGGCCTGCACGTGCTCACCGGCGCCTTCGACCCGACGCGCGTGCGCGAGCTGCTGAAGCTGGTCTTCGCCGACACGCAGCTGCCGCCGGTCGCGACGCCACCCGCACCCGCGCCGGCCGAGGCCCGCAACCGCCGCGCGGTGCTCCAGAGCGACGGGGCGACGGGACTCGCCATCGCCTGGCCCCAACCCAAGGGACCGCCCGAACTGCAGCTCGCCGTGCTCGAGTGGCTCGCCGGTGGACGCACGTCGCGACTCGCGGGCGGGCTGCGGGGCGCGGGATTCGGGGAGGTGGAGCTCAGCTATCGCTTCCCCTTCCCGGCGCAGGCACGCCCCGGCGTGCTGCTGCTGCAGGTGATCGCCGAGCCGGGCAATCCGAAGAACGACCGCCTCGAAGCGCTCGTGAACGAACTCCTGCAGAGCGCGGCGACGAACGGCCCCACGCCGAACGAGCTGGTCCGCATCCGCGCACGGCTCCGCCAGCGCATGACCGGGTGGACCAACGGCACGCGCGACGCGGCCTTCGTCATCGCGGCGCAGGTGGGGCTCGAGGGCCGCGATCCCGCGTTGCTCTTCCGCGAGCCACCCGAGCCGACGCGTGAGGCGATGCTCGCGATCGCGCAGGAACTCGAAGGCGCGCCCCGCACGGTCGTCGCGCTGCAGGTGTCGCGATGAACGCCGTCCGCCGTCTGGCGATCGTCCTCGCCCTCGCGCTCGTCCCGTCCTGCGTCTGGCTGGAGGGCGGCAGTTCGGAGCAGGGTTCGCTGCCCGACCAGAAGCCGCGGACGGGCGGCGGCGACCCGCAGGCCGGCGCGAGCGATCCGGTCCGCGGCGAGGATCCCCGCACGCCGCTGATCCGCGACCTGCCGACCATGGAGCGGCCGCGCTGGCAGACGATCGCCCCCGAGCTCTCGCTCTGGGCGGGTGGGCTGCGGACCGCGATCTTCGGCTGGGGCGGCGGCCCGGTCGTGCTCCACTTCGCCGTGGCCCACCATCGGATCGACGGACCCGCCTACGTCCTCGCGATGCTGACCTCGCGCCTCGTCGCGGACGCACCGCGCGACGGCGGGACCCAGGCCTCGCTGCGTCAGCGTCTCGCCGACTACGGCGGTGATCTCCAGGTCGACGTCGACCTCGCCTCGACGCACTACTCGGTCGCGCTGCCCCTCTGGCGCATGCCCGATGCGATGCGCGCCTTCGCCGAGGCCCTGTCGGACGCGCCGACGACCAGCGAGCGCGTCGACGCGATGCGCCGCCAGCTCGCGAGCGAACTCGCGCGGCGATGGTCGGACGACCCGCTCGCACCCGCGATCGACCGCGTGCGCGCCTACGAGCTGCGCAGCCTCCCCGACTGGATCTCCGCGCTCGAGGACGCGACCGCGATCGACGTCGGCCAGTTCCACCACGAGAGCTACATCCCCGGCCGCCTGGTGATCGCCGCCGGTCTCGGCCAGAGCGAGGTCGGCAAGCTGCGCAGCGAGATCGCGGCGTCGTTCGGCAACTGGTTGAAGGCCGCGGGCAATGCGACCCCGATGCCCTCGCCGCTCACACCGCCGGCGAGCGGCGTGTTCTGGGCCGAGGGCGACGGCCGCACGCGCCTCGCGATCGCGTTCGACCTCCAGCCCCACAACCTCCCCGATGCCGCGGCGATGCGCGTGGCGACCGAATACCTCGCCGCGCCGGGCGGAGTCCTCGAGACCGCGATCCGCGCCGCGGTCCCCGGTCTCGGCCCGATCGGTCGCCGCATCGCCCAGGAGGGCGCGCGACGCCGCCTCGACCTGCTGCTCGACGTCGAACCCGCACAGGTGAAGCTCATCTGGGAGGCGACCCAGAAGGCGCTCGACGCCGCGGCACGACAGAAGCCGAACGCCGTCGAGATGGTGGCGGCGATCGCACGCGCCCGCGTCGCGCTCGCCGCGGAGTTCCGCGAGCCGCGGACGATGGTCGAGTCCGCGGCGCGGATCATGCTCGCGGGAGCGCTCACGGATCAGGTGCTCGGTGTCGACGGCCAGAAGCTGCTCGACTCGACGACGAAGACGGACTGGAGCGCCACGGTGCGCGCGCTCGAACGCCGCGACGGACTGGAGCTCGGTCCGATCCTGCAGGCCCAGGCGAAGCGCCGCGCGCTGTTCGTCGCGATCGGCGGCCGCGACGAGGCCTTCCACGAGGACAAGGCCTACGTCGCGATGTCCGGGGCCTTCGTGTCGCGCGAGCTGCGCGAGGTCGCGACGGCCGACTCCGCCGCGCAGGAGGCCGCCGCGAGCGAACTGCTGAAGCGGGCGGCGGGCGTGTATTCGGGCCCGCTGCCGCTGCTCGTCGTCGATGGACTCCGCGGCACGAGCACGACGCGCTCGGGACGCGGCCCGGAGGTCGTGGACGTCGAGCTCTACCGCGCCGACGGTCGTTATCGCCGCGTGCGCAACGTGCTCGCGACGACGGTCGAGACCACGATCGGTGCCGGATCCGCGCTCGAGCGCTGCGGTCCCGATCAACGCCGCCCCGATCCCGACGAGGTCGCATCGATCCTCGCGCCGTTGCGCCGCCACCCGTTGCTCCTGCTCTCCGAATGGAGCCGGGGCAAGGCGCGCTACCGCCAGGTCTCCGACCGCGAGATCGACGGCCGCCGTCACGCGGTGCTCGAACGCCTCGACGACGGCACCGAACCGCTGCGGCTGTTCATCGACGTCGAGTCGGCGATCCCGCGCGTCGTCACGTACCACGAGGATCGCGCCACCGGTCGCGTCTACGTCCGCGACGAATGGCGCTCGCTCGGCGAGATCGGCGGCGGCATGCGCGCGCCCCTGCACCGCACGACCTTCTTCGACGACGGCCTCTACGGCCTCGTGACGCGCTGGACGAACTTCCGCGCACTGCCGCCCGACGACGCGATGCTGCAGCCCGGCGGCCCTCTGCGTTGAGAGGAGTCCCTCTGGGTTCAGAGGCGACACTGTGGGTTGGGAGGAGACACTTTGGGTTGGGAGGAAACCCGGCGGTGAGGTGAACCGACCGTGGGCTGACAGGTCGCCCGCAGCGCCGTTGCCGCAGGATGCGACAGGCCTGCCGTCCCGCGACGGGACGCCCCGGTGAAGTGCTGCGTCGAAGAATCCGACACCCTGGGTCGAGCCCCAGGAGAAGCCCATGGTCGGAATGCAACGCGTCCAGCTCGTCGCCGAGATCCTCCATCCGCGCTGTCCGCGCGGACCGGCGCCGCCGCGCGGGAGCGAACGCGGCAACGCGCTCGTGATGGGGCTGTTCTTCCTCGTCATCACCGCGTCGCTCGTGTTCGTGGGCACGCTCTCGTCCGAGACGATGCGGAGCCGCACCGACGCGCAGTTCCGCGTCCGCAGCCAGGCGGCGCAGTTCGCACGCTCGGGACTCACCGAGGCGATCTCGTGGTTCCGCCGCCAGACGACGCAGCCGGTGGCCGCGTTCGAACCTGCCAACGACCTGCTCGCGACGCCGCCGCGCATCGACAGCGACGAGCCCGAGATCGGACTCGTGCGCGAGTTCCGCATCGCGGGGCGCAGCTTCGGCCGCTACGAGATCTGGAAGGAGTGGGCCGGCGATCCGATCGGCGCGCGTGCGCCGTTCCGCGCCGCGCTCGCCGCGCGCGACGTGTCCCGCGAACGCACGTTCGGCCCCGGCGGCACGGCCTGGCGGCTGCGCGCGGTCGGCTACGTCTTCGAGCGTGAAGACGAGAACCGCGCGTTCGACGAGCTGCCCAACCGCGTGCTCGCGCGGCAGGTCTTCGAGTCGGAGATCCTCCGCCTGCGACTCTCGCCGCCGGGCGCCGCGGCGCTCTGCACGCGCGACGGCGCACGCGTCACGATCCGCGACCACACGCTGATCGACGGCGGCGCCGCGGCGGCCGGCGTCTTCGCGCTGTCCGGCACGGGCAACCCGACGGTGGTCGGTTCGCTCGGCGGACAACCGGGCTTCCTCGCGGACTCGGCCTATGCGTGCAGCACGGAGTCGGTCTTCGGCGCGAGCGAGCGCGACCTCGTCACGACGGCGGACCTGGTCGTCGAGTCGATGTCGGACCTGCCCACCCCGCTGCCCGGCAACTCGCTGGTCGTCATCGATGCCGGCAACGTGACCTTCGACGCGAGCCGCCCCTTGCGGGGCACCGCCGTCCTCTACGTGCGCGGCGACGTGACGATCGCCGCGGGCAGCGCGTCGTCGTTCAGCGGGCTGCTGTACGTCGCGGGCAATCTGCGCATCAGCGCCCCGGTCGACATCGACGGCGCGATCGTCGTCGCCGATGGCCGCAGCGTCGAACTGTTCGGCACCGGCGACTGGGTGCGCATCCACTACGACGGCGAGATCCTCGACCATCTGCGCCGTGAGATCGGGCAGTACCGCGTCGCCGGCCCGATCCGGCCGCTCGACGCGCAGGATTGAGGGCTTCCGGCGCGCGCGCCGGCACAATGCCGCGCGCCGATGCCGGACACCCCCGCACCCGACCGCCTCGCGGAGGCCCTCGAGGCCTTCCTCTGCCGCCCGCGCGCGGACGAGGAGCCGACGCAGGACTGGCTCGCACGGCGCACGGAGCTCGCCGAGTTCCTCGAGCCGATGCTCGTGCGCGACGGTGGCGAACCGGCACCACCGCCACCCCGCACCGATGCGCCGCGCGACGTCGGCCCCTATCGCCTGCTGCACGAGCTGGGACGCGGCGGCATGGGGATCGTGTTCGAAGCCGCGCGGCGCGCCGACGGCACGCGCGCCGCGGTCAAGCTGCGGCCCGCGGCGCGCGCCTGGAGTGCGCAGGCCGTCGAGCGCTTCCGCCGCGAGGCACGCGCCGCGGCGAAGCTCGACCATCCCGGCATCGTGCGCGTGCTCGGCAGCGGCACCGACGACACGCCGGCCGGTGAGCTGCACTGGCTCGCGATGGAGCTCGTGCGCGGCCGCTCGCTCCGCGACGCGCACCTCGACGTGCGCACCGCGTGCGACGGTGACCCCGAGGCACTGCCCTCGGACACGCGACTCGGCCTCGCCTCGAACGACCCGACGGCGCCCTACTGGCACGAGGTCGCGGAGCTCGGCGCGCAGCTCGCGGATGCGCTGGCGCACGCCCACGCGCAGGGCGTCGTGCATCGCGACGTGAAGCCGCAGAACGTGTTGATCGACGAACACGGTCACGCGCGTCTCGTCGACTTCGGACTCGCGCGTGACGAGCAGGAGCAGACCCTGACCCGCAGCGGCGACTTCGCCGGCACGCCGCACTACACGAGCCCCGAACAGATCAGCGGCCCGCGCGACGCGATCGACGGCCGCTCGGATCTCTTCTCGCTCGGGGTGCTGCTCTTCGAGCTGCTGGCGATGCGCCGCCCGTTCCAGGGCGACGATGCGACCGCGGTGCTCGATGCGATCCGTCACTCGCCCGCGCCGTCGTTGCGGGTGCTCGCGCCGTCGACGCCGAAGGGGCTCGCGACGATCGTCACGCGGCTGCTCGAGAAGCGCGCGAGCGAGCGGCCCGCGACGGCCGCGCTCGTCGCCGCCGACCTGCGCGCGGTCCGCGACGGCGGCAGCGTCGCGATGCGCCCGATCCCCGCGCGCGTGCTCGCGATGCGCTTCGTGCAGCGGCACCCCGTCGGCGTGCTGGCGGCGGTCGTGGCCGTGCTCACCGCGATCGGCACGCCGGCAGCCGTCGCGTTCCATCTGCACCGCACGCAGGCCGCCGTCGCCGCGGAGCAGGCGCGAACCGCGCGGAACTACGCACGGGCCCGGCTCGCGATCGAGTCGCAGCTCCACGAGGTCGCGGCCGTCGATCTCGACGACGTGCCCGGCATGGCGGCGTTGCGCCTGCGGCTCTTCGCGTCGGCGCGCGATCTCTACCGTGAGCTCCTCGCCGAACGACCGGACGACCTCGCGATGGCCAGGCTCGTCGCCTCGGCCTCGGCCGGGGTCGCGCACGCCTCCCTCGCGCTCGGTCGCGCGCGCGAGGCGGTCCTCGGCTTCGACGAGGCCCTGAATGCACCGCCGGGCGACGACGCGAACGCGCCGCTCGAGCGCGCATCCGCGCTCGCCGGCCGCGCTCTCGCTCGGGCTCTCGAGGGCGATGCGGCGGGGGCGGCAGCGGATCGCGAGGCGGCCACCGCGATCTGGCGCGCGATCCTCGATTCAGGGACCGAGAACGACCCCCGGCGCACGTCCGCCGCGTTCGGACTCGCCGCCGCAGCGACGAGCAACGCCGAACTCGTTGCGGTCGACGATCCCGAGCGCGCTCTCGAGGACCTCGCGACCGCGCGTGCGGCGGGGCTCGCCGCGCAGCCATCGGGAGACCGGCTCGCGCTCGAACTCGCCCGAGTCGACGCGACCGCCGCGAGCGCCTGGCTCGCGCTCGCGATGCCGACCGAGGCCGAGCGCGCGTTGTCCGCCGCCGAACAGGCGCTGGCGAGCGCCGGTGATCGTGCGTCGCGGCGTCGCCAGTCGGTGCGTACGACCCTCGCGAGCCTGCGCGCGGCGCTCGCCGCCGAACGCGGCGACGCCGCGGCCGCGGAGGCCGCGTTCCGGGAAGCACGGCGCATCCTCGACGAACGCATCGCGGCCGATCCGCTCGCGCAGGGTGCGCGCATCACGCGCGCCGCGGTGCTCCGTCGCGAGGCCGCGCGTCGTCTGCGAGCCGGCGATGCCGCAGCCGCGCTGCTCGTGAGCACCGAGGCCCTCGACGAATGCCTCGCACTGGTCGAGAACGAACCGGGCCAGCCATCGCGCCGCTTCGAACTGCTCAACGCGCACCTCACGCATGCGGCAGCACTTCAACAGGCGAAGCCCGGCGACTCCGCGCCCATCGAGGGCCTGCTGGCCCAGGTCGAAGCCGGCTATGCGCGGCTCGACGCGCTCGGCGTCGCGACACCGTTGGCCCGCACGGCTCTCGGCTCCGTGCTCGGCAACCACGCGCGCTGGCTCATGGCGCTCGCGCCGCAGACGCTGCGCGACCTCCCGCGGAGCCAGACCCTGCTCGTGCGCGCCGAGGCGCTGCAGCGCGAGGCCTTGGCGAAGGCGCCCCGCTGCGAGCCCGCGCGCGCCGCGCTCTGGGCGCATCTCCGCCTGCACACCGCCGCGGCGCTCGCGATGCGCCAGGGCGACGAGGCGATGGCGACGCTCGACGCCAGCGCCGCGCTCGCGCGGGATGCCGAGGAGGCGCTCGCGGTCGTCGACACGCTGGTACGCACGTCCGCGATCGAGCGCGCGCTCGATCAGCTCGCCGCGTTCCGCAGACGCGGACTCGTGACGGAGTCCCATCTGCGCAGCGACCCCCGGCTCGCCGCCCTCCGCGGGCAGGCACGCTACTCGGCGATCCTCCGCGGGGAGGATCGGTGAGCGACGGCCTCCTCGCCCGGGCGCGCGCCGGCGATCCGCAGGCGCTCGAAGAGCTCGTGCGGCGCAACGCCGACTGGCTCCAACGCAACGTGCGCCGCCGGCTCGGTGCCGCGGTCCGCGTCGAGCTCGAGAGCCGCGACGTCGTGCACGACGCCGTCGTGCAGCTCCTCCAGAGCGGCGCCCTCGCCGGGCTGCGCGACGAGGAACACCTCCGCGCCCTCCTGCTGCGCATCGTGCAGGGCGATCTCGTCGATCACCACCGCCGCCGCCAGACGCGCCAGCTCGACGAGCACGCGGCGCTCGAGAAGCAGCGCCCGGCCACGCGGCCGAGCCAACACGCGCGGCAGCAGGAGCGCCATGCGCTCGTGCGCCGCGCGCTCGCCACGCTCGGCACCGAGGATCGGCTCGTGCTCGAAGCGCGCGTCTGGCAGAACCGCTCGTTCGCCGAGATCGCGGCACAGCTCCAGTGCAGCGAGGACGCCGCGCGCATGCGCTGCAACCGCGCGCTCGCGCGGCTCGCGGATGCCGCCGAGCGTCTGCTCGGCGGTGAGTCCGTCGACCTCGGCCTCTCACGCTGACGGTCTGCGCCGAGCGCACGACTCACCGCACGTTCGTCCGCAGCGCGTTCGAGGAGTGCAACTGGCCGTTCTCGAGCTGCAGGCACTGCCAGTAGAGATCGGCGGGAGTCAGGCTCGACGGCAGGGCGAGTGGGAAC
>JADLHO010000209.1 GCA_020848735.1 Planctomycetota bacterium
CGGGCATGGCCGTCGCGGCGATCCTCGCGGATCCGAGCGGCAGCGTGCACGCGCGCTACGGCTTCAACCTCATCGGCTCCGCGCTCGGCTGCCTCGTCGTCTTCTTCGTGCTCGGGCCCCTGAGCGGGCCGCAGGCGCTGGTCGCCTGCGCGCTCGGCTGCGGCCTGCTCGGCGCGTCGTTGCTGCGGCGGCGTGCCCTCGCGTTCGCCATCGTGCTGGGTGCCGGTGCGGGGGCCTTCGTGTTCGCGGATGCGCTGTTGCCCTACCGCATCCAGAAGGCCGCGAGCGGCGGCCAGCTCGCGCTGATCAAGCAGCACGCGGCGGAGGAAGCCAGGAACGACCCGGCGCGCTTCCCGCGCATCGAGCTCGCGAAGGTCTTCGACCGTTGGGACCCGACCGCACGCGTCGAGGTCCACGATCTCGTCGTCGAGACCAAGGACGAGGGCATCGCGCGGTCGCTCGCGCACCTGCCGAGCCAGTGGTTCACGCAGGACAGCAGCTACGGCTCGCCGCTGGTCGCCGGCAAGGCGCCCGGTTCCGCGGCCTTCTTCGAGCGGACCTGCTACGCGTTCGGCTACTTCCGCAAGCGGCCCGATCAGGACGCGCTCGTGATCGGGCTCGGCGGCACACCCGACATCCAGACGGCCCTGCACCAGGGCGTGCGCAGCGTCACCGGCGTCGACATCAACGCGACGACGATGGCGATGGCGAAGGGCCCGCTCGCCGAGTACCTCGGCCGCCCCTACGACGATCCGCGCGTCTCGCTCGTGCTCAGCGACGGCCGGAGCCACGTGCGCGGCTCGCCGCGCCGCTTCGACCTCATCCAGCTCACGGGCGTCGACACCAAGTCGGTGCTCGCGAGCGGCACGCTCGCGCTGAACGAGAGCTACCTCTACACGGCGGAGGCCTTCGACGAGTACCTCGCACACCTCACCGACGAGGGCATCCTGTGCGTGAACTACGCCGGTGAGCAGTTCCGCGAGCGCCTGACGATCACGGCGCTGCGCGCGCTCGAGAAGCGCGGCATCCGCGAGCCATCCCGCCACGTGATGATCGTCGAGCAGTCGATGATCTTCGGGCTGCTCGTGAAGCCGACGCCGTTCAGCGAAGAGGACTGCGCGCAGATGCGCGCCTTCCTCGCGGCGTGCGATGCGGCCGATGGCGCGGTCGATGGCCTCACGGGCGTCACCGTCTGGGTCTACGAGCTGCTGGTCCCGGGCGGGGCCTTGAGCATGAACACCGCGCCGAAGGCGCGGTACCTCCCGGACGAGAGCGCGCCGACGGACAAGGTGCTCGCCGCGGCGCGCGGCGGCACGCTCGACGCCTTCATCGCGGGGCACGTCGCGGACATCGCGCCCGCGCCCGACTGGCGGCCCTACTTCTTCAACACGATCCGCAGCGGCGAGGTCTGGCGGCGATTCCGGCTCGAGCTCGGCGCGCTGCTGCCCTTCCTCGCACCGGCGCCCGCCCCGCTCGACGACGAGGTCCGCGCGCGCACCGAGCACTTCGCGCGCATGTTCCGGCAGCTCTTCGTGATGCTCGGGCTCGCGCTGGTCCTGATCCTCGGACCGCTCGCCGTGATGCGCGCACGCGGCCTCGCCGCCTGGACGACGCTGCCCTTCGCCTTCTACTTCGCGGCCCTCGGCGCCGGCTACATCTTCGCGATGAGCGGACTGATCCAGCGCGCCGTGCTCTTCCTCGGTCACCAGGCCTATGCGTTCGCGGTCGTCATCGGCGGCCTGCTCGTCTGGGCGGGCGTCGGCAGCCTCGTCGCGGGGCGTTGCGCGGCGCAGCCGCGTCGCGTCATGACCATCGCCGTGCTCGTGATCTGCGCGATGCTGGCCGTCGTGCAGTACGGGCTCGATGCGCTCTTCGGCGCGACGGCCGCGCTGGGTCTGCCCGCGAAGGTCGCGGTCGCGCTCGCGGCGATCGCACCGCTCGGCGTCGCGCTCGGCACGATGTTCCCGACCGGCCTCGGGCTCGTGCAGAAGCGTTCGCCGCTCTTCGTGCCCTGGGCCTTCGGCATCAACGGCGTCTTCTCCGTGATCGGGACCACCGTGGTGATGCCGGGTTCGATCGTCTACGGCTTTCCCGCGATGGCCGCCCTGGCGGGCGGCACCTACGTGCTCGCGCTCGGCATCGGGCTCCTGGTCGCGCGCCGCGTGGCGTGACGCGCCCTGCATCGCGACCGCGTTTCGACCGCCGCCGCCGCGCCGGCTAACCTGCGCGGCATGAAGCGCAGCAAGCTCGTGATCGGCTTCGTGCTCGCGTTCTTCCTGCTGATCCTGCTCCTGCAGAACACGGCGCCGGTGCAGACGCGGATCCTCTCGGCGTCGTTCGAGCTGCCGCTCGCGCTGACGCTCTTCGCGGGCGTCGCCGCCGGCTTCGGTCTGGGCTGGATCGCGTGCTGGGCGCGGATGCGGCGCCGGCTCGCCGGGTCGAGCGGCAAGCCCGCGGCGCGCTGATCCCGCGGCGCCGCGCCCTCGGGCGAAGGGAACCCGAGGCCACCCGCGTGTCTCTCAGCGTGACGGCCCGCCGCGAAGGGATGCGGGCCTCCGCCGCTCGTGCCGCCATGCCCGACTCCCCGAGGTCCGCGTCGTCGTTCGTGTCGCGCTGTCTCTGGCTGACTCTCTGCTGCTGCGCGGTGTCGCTCGAGGCGCGGGCCCAGGCCGTGCTCGCCGCGCCGAGACTGCTCGCCGACCTCAACGCGTTCCAAGACCGCCCCGCCTCGCCGCGCGAGTTCGGCTTCACGAGCTCCCAGGGGACGACCTGGTTCTTCGCGGCCGGCGCCGGCTACGGCACCGAGCTGCATCGCACGACGGGCAGTCCGGCGGGCACGCAGCTCGTCGCGGATCTGAGTCCCGGCCCGCCGAGTTCGACGCTCGTCGGTCTGACCGCGGTTGGCGCGCGCGCCTTCTTCGGCTTCGACGACGGCGTGCACGGTCTCGAGCCCTGGGTCAGCGACGGCAGCGCGGCGGGCACGCGGCTCTGCGCCGAGCTCGTTCCGGGCGCGGCGGGCATGGCACTGCGCTCGGCGCACGCCGTCGGCTCACGCTGGGTCTTCTTCGCGAGCACACCGGCCTCCGGCTACGAGCCCTGGTCGAGCGATGGCACCGCGGCGGGCACCTTCCAACTCGCCGACATCGCGCCGGGCAGCGCGAACGGCATCGAGGTGTGGGCCCTGGCGATGCCCTGCACGCCGCCGGGGGCCACGCAGCCCCAGCTGCTCTTCCTCGCGAGCGATGGGCCGCAGCCCTATCCGCGGAGCGAACTCTGGATCACCGATGGCACGATCGCCGGGACGCGCGCGATCGGTCCCGTCGGCGGCGGCTATGCGCAGCAGGCCGGCGCCGCGCTGAGCATGCCGGACGGCCGCGTGATCTTCGTTGCGAACCGGAGCGCCGGCGCCTCACCCATTTCGCGGTGGGTGAGCGATGGCACGAGCGCGGGCACCACCCTCCTCGCGACCAACCTCTTCTGGAACGCATTCACCACGCGTCCGATGTACTTCGACGGCCGCGCGTGGTTCCTGCCGCGCTGGTTCGGCGCTGTCGCGCTCGCGACCGATGGCACGGTCGCGGGGACCGTCGACGTCACGCTGGCCGGCTCCCGCCCCTTCCCCGGGCAGTTCAACTTCCTCGGCGTCGTCGGCAACGCGCTCTGGGCCAGCGGCGTCGAGCTCGGGGTGCCGTCCCTCTACCGTTGCGATGCCGGCGCGACGCAGTTCGTGTACGTCGGGACGCTCCCCGCCGCGGTCGAACAGCCGTGGTACCTGGGCAACCTCGTGGCAGCGCCGCGGGCGCTCGTGCTCGGCAACCGCATCGTGATCGGCGATCGCCTCGCTCCGCACGGACTCTTCGCCATCGATCCGCTCGCGTCGACCTGGGCTTCGCTCGGCGGCGTCGGCGAGCGGGACCTCACCCGGCTCTTCCTCGCCGGCACGCGCGCCTTCACCGCACTCGAGGACGGCGCGGGCGGCTGGCTCGCGGCCGTGAGCGATGGCACACCGGGCGGGACCGTGCCGCTCGGTGCCCTGCGGCCGGATGGCGGGCCGGCGACGACGCGCTCGAGCGATCCGATCGACTTCATCGCGTACCGCGACCAGACCCTGTTCTCGACGAACGACGGCCGGCTCTGGATCAGCGATGGCAGCGCCGGCGGCACGCGCGTGCTCGCACCGTCGAGCACCGTGCCCGAGGACCGCGTCACGCCGGCCGTCGTCGACGGGCGGCTGTACCTCTCCTTCGGAGAGCCCCGGAGCCGCACGGCGCTCTGGGTCAGCGATGGCACGGCGGCCGGCACGCGCCGCGTGAGCGACCTGGCCCCGTCGCCGCAACCGGGCCGGAGCGATCGGCTCCTCGCCTTCGGCCACGAGCTCGTGTTCGAGAGGACCAGCACCGGGAGCGCCCAGCTCGCCGCGAGCGACGGAACGACCACGCGCACGCTGCTCACGCTGCCGCACGCCCAGCGGATCTTCGGGCTGGCGCGCGTGGGGGATCGCGGGCTCTGCGAGGTCCTGGCGATCGACGGCCAGACGATCGGGACCTCGTCGCTCTGGGCCTTCGAAGACCGAGGTCCCGGTCCGTCGCAGCTCGTGTCGTTCACGGCGGACCCGCAGCGCAACGGGCACGGGCTGGTCGTCTTCCGCGACCGCGCCTGGTTCACGGTGGAAGAGGCCGCGATCGGGACGACCCTCTGGTCGAGCGACGGCACGGCAGCCGGCACGCGACGCGTGTCCACGTTCGGCGGCCCGGGCCGCACCATCTCCTGGATGAAGGCGAGCGACACGACGCTCTGGCTGGGTGTCGACGGTCAGCTCCGCAGGAGCGATGGCGCGAACCCGACCCTGGTCACGGTGTCGATGCCGTCGCCGGCGACGGGATTCGCGGTGAGCGAGGTGGCGCTCCTGGGTGACGCGCTCGCCTTCGCGTACCGGCCGGCGCTCGCCTCCGGCCTGGAGCTCTGGCTCGCCGATCCGCTCGCGCCGGCGGCGCGGCGCCTCGCGGCGATCGAGCGGCCGGTGGGTCGGCGCCTCGATCTCACGAGCGTGGGTCGGCGCTTCGTCTGCTTCGTGTCGGGTGATCCGACGACTCCGGTCACGAACGAGGCGACGCTCTGGGTGAGCGACGGCACCGCGGCAGGCACGCGCAGCCACTCGCCCTTGCAGCTCGGTCCGGAGTCGGCGTTCGCGAGCTTCGCGGTCGGCAGCGGGAAGCTCTGGTTCGCCGCGAACTTGCGAGACACCGGCACGGAGCCCTGGTCCGTCGAACTCTCGGCGCTCGCGTTGCGCGTCGGCGAGGCCTGCGGCGGCGCGGGCAGCGCGGCGGAGCTCTACGCCGACGGCGATCCCGTGCAGGGGACGAGCATCGAACTCGAGGGTCGCACGCGCGCGGCGACGAGCGCGGTCCTGCTCTTCGCGGCGGGGACGCCGCCTTCGATCGCGTTGCCCCTACTCGGCCGTTGCGAGCTGTGGGTCACGGGTCCAGCGGTCTTCGCCTCGCCGACCCTCGCGACGAGTCAGGGCGCATTCCGTGTCCCGCTCGCGATCCCGACGGCACCCGCGCTGAGCGCTGCGACGATCACGGTGCAGGCGGTCCTCGCGCCGGGTTCCTCGGCGCTCGGCGTCGAGCTCAGCAACGCGGTCGTGCTGCGCATCGGTCGCTGAAGCTCGAGCACCGGAGTTCGCGCGTGCGCCCGCGCCCGCTACCATCCCCGCGCCTCGCGCGTCGCTGCGGGGCGAAGCCTGCTTCGCGCGCCGGCCCGGTGCTCTTTCGCCGCGCGGCGGCGCGCTCGCGTCGCGGGAGACGTGAGTGAAGTTTCCGTCCTGACTTCGTGTTGCTCCCCCGCCGCCCTCGTCGCGACGGCGCTCAGAACCACCGCACATGGCATCCTCCGCAACGACCACGGGAACGATCGTCCGCATCCATCGCCTGCTGCGATCGAACTGGATCACCTCGGCGGGCGCGGCCCTCATGACCCTGGCCGTGCTCGGCTTCGTCACGGTCTTCGCGATGCACGCCATGGGCGGTGCCTGGGCAGGTCCCTACATCGGGATCATCACCGGCCTCGCGCTCCCGGCCTTGTTCGTGCTCGGCATGGTCATGGTCCCCGCCGGGCTCTTCCTCTACCGCAAGCGCCTGAACGAGCGCCTGGAGGCGCTCGCCGACAAGCCGGTGTCCCTCGCCCGGGCCGTGGTGGTGCTGACCGCGATCAACTTCGCGGCGATCGGCACGCTCGGCTACACGGGCGCGCATTACATGAGCTCCGTGCAGTTCTGCGGCACGGCCTGCCACGCGGCGATGGACCCGGAGTACGTCGCGTTCCAGCGCTCGCCGCACGCGCGCGTCGACTGCGTCGCCTGCCACGTCGCGCCGGGCACGAAGGGCTACATCGAGGCGAAGCTCAACGGCACCAAGCAGCTCTACGGCTTCCTCACCGACAACTACCGCCGGCCGATCCCGACGCCCGTCGAGCACCTCGTGCCCGCCAAGGACACCTGCGAGCGCTGCCACTGGCCCGAGAAGTACCTCGGCACCAAGCTCAAGGTGAAGTCGCACTACCGCGAGGACGAGAGCGTCAGCGGATTCACGAACGTGCTGCTGATGCGCACGGGCGGGACGCGCGCGGATGGGCAGACGGTCGGCATCCACTGGCACGTCAACCCCGACGTGACGATCGAGTACGTCGCCAGCGACGAGAAGCGCACGCGCATCCCGTGGATCCGCGTGGTCCGCAAGGACGGCTCGGAGATGGTCTTCACCTCGCCCGGAGCCTCGCACGACGCGCCGGCCGGCGAGCGGCGGAAGATGGACTGCAACGACTGCCACAACCGCTCGGCGCACGCCTTCGACCTGCCCGATGCGGCGCTCGACAACGCGCTCGCCGCGGGCCTCATCCCGCGCGATCTGCCCTTCGTGAAGAAGTACGCGATGGAGGCGCTGACCACCGACTGGACGCGCGACAACGCGAAGGAGGGCATCCGCCAGCACCTGCAGCAGGCCTACGCGAAGAGCGGCCAGCTCGACGAGACGACGCGCCAGAAGCTGGAGAAGGCGATCGAGGAGGTCGCGGCGATCTGGCTGCGCAACGTCTGGCCGGAGCGGAAGCTCGGTTGGAACGAGTATCCCGACCTCGCGACGCACGTCGGCTGCTTCCGCTGTCACGACGGCAAGCACGTGACGAGCAGCGGGCACGCGCTCTTCGGACCGGATCTCACGGCGAGCAGCAATCCGTCGCGCGATGCGAGCTGCGATCGCTGCCACGTCGTGCTCAGCGAGAACGAGGAGGACCCCGCGGTCCTCGAGTCCCTCGGGCTGCGGCGCTGACGGGTTCACCGATGACCAGAGCCCGGCGCCAGCTCAGCCTCGCGACGCGCGCGGTCGGCGCGGCGCTCCTCGCCCTGCCTTGCGCGCGGGCGCAGGAGCCCGAGCTCTTCGGCCCGCCGCCGCCGATCGGCGCGGCTGCGGCCGACCCCACGCGCGCCGTCGACGAGTCGGACGCGGCCGCGGCGTTCCTGCGGCGCAAGCTCGGCTTGAGCGCCGGGCCCGGCGGCTTCGGTCCGCCGATCCCGCCCGACTTCGTCCCGCCGGGACCGCCGCAGCCGCGCGTGCGGCCGCCGGTCCAGGATCCGAAGCCGGCCCCGCCGCCGCCACGCGTCGACGAGACCGACACGGCGCGCGGCGCCCTCGAGCGGATCATCCCGCGCGCCGAACCCGCGCGCGAAGCGCCCCTGCCGGTGGTGCCGCCGCTGCGCCCGGCGCCCGAGCTCCAGGACCCGGCGCGCCCGGCGACGGGTGAGCTGCAGGATCCGACGCGTCCCGTCGATCCGACGCAGCGCGCGGGTGAACTGCTCCAGCGCGTGCTGCCCGAGGCGAAGCCGCCGGACTCGACGCTCGCGCCGGATCGACCGCAGCCAGAAGCCCCGCTCGATTGGACGCAGGCGGACGCGCGGTTTGCACGCGGGCGCGCGTCGCTGCGCTACCGCGGGCGCGAGGGCGACGGCGACTCGGATCACGACCTGATCGCCTACCTCGACCTCGATCTCGGCTCGGCCGAGCGCGACCCGATCAGCGCTCACGTGAGCGGGCGCGGCTATGCCGACCTCGACGGTCACGAGGACGACGGCAACTTCAACGGCCTCGACGAGACGCTCGGCGACGTCGTGCTCCGCCTCTACGAGGCGTACCTCGACGTGCACGCGATCGACGAGCTCGAGGTGCTGCGCGTCGGCCGTCAGCCGCTCGTCGAGACGCCGGTGGAGCTCTCGTTCGACGGCCTGCGCGCCGAGTCGGCCCGCTTCTCCGCGATCGACGGCTTCGGCGGCGCCTACGTCGGCGTGCCGGTCCATCACTACGAGAGCTCGCACTCCGGCGATCTCGTCGTGGGCCTCAACGCGGGCGCGAGCCCCTGGGAAGGCGCGCGCCTCCGCGCCGACTTCATGCACCTCGAGGACGAGCTGCGCACGAGCTCGCCGACCGACGATCTCTTCGGGATCTCGCTGCGCCAGCGCCTGCTCGAGCATGCGACGCTCTTCGCGAAGCAGACCTGGCGCGACGGCGATCCGCGCGACTTCGTGCTGCGCGGCCGCGGCGAACTCGTCGACCTCGGCCTCGACCTGAACGCGGGCTACCGCGAACTGCTCACGGCGCAGCGCGCGCTCGTGACCGAGCTCGATCCCTTCCACGACGTCTTGCTCGAGGAGCAGCCGTACCGACTCGCGGATCTCGAGCTCACGAAGGACCTCTCCGAGACGGTCTCGGTCGCGGTCGGCGGCGCCGTGCGGCGCCTCGCCGATCTCGGCGACGAGGGGCAGTTCAACCGCGAGTACGAACGCGTCTGGCTGCGGCCGATGCTCGACGATCTCTGGGTCGATGGGCTCTCGCTCGCCATCTCCGCCGAGGCCTGGCGCGCCGACGGCGATGCCGTCCGCAGCCTGGCCGGCGACCTGAGCTGGCGCGTCGACGACAGCCTGCGCTTCTCGCTCGGGACGGCCTACGACCTCTACAAGTACGACTCCTTCACCGGCATCGAGCGCGAGCACGTGCGCAGCTGGTATCTGCGCGTCGTCTCCCAGCCGCAGGCGCGGCTTCGCCTCGACGGCGGCTACGAGATCGAGTCCGCCGAAGGCGAGCACTTCCACCTGTTCCGCGTGGGCATCACATGGAGCTTCTGATCGGGCCGAAGAGTCGACCGCGCGGGGCGCCGCGGCGGCGCGTGCTGGCGCTCTGGATCGGCGTTGCGCTCACCGGCCTCTCGGTGGCCGCGTGCCTCGGGCTCGCCGAGCCGCGTCGCAGCGAGCCGTCGTTCCCGCACGCCGTGCACCTGCAGGACAAGCAGCTCGACTGCGCGTTCTGTCACGGCACGGCGCGCTCCTCGGACGAGCCGGGCATGCCGCCGCCCGAACTCTGCACGACCTGCCACGAGCGCTTCGATCCGGAGAAGCCCCCGGAGCGGCGACTCGCGGCGTTCTACGGCGAGCGCGGTCGCTACCGAAAGGTCGCCGATGCGACGCTCCCCGAGGACATCCGCTTCTCGCATCGCCGGCACGTCACCGACGCGCGGCTCGATTGCATCGACTGCCACGGCGATGTGGCGGCGCAGACCGAGGTCCCGCTCGGCCCGCTGGTCGTGAAGGACGACTGCATGAGCTGCCACGAGCGGGTCGGCAAGCGCAACGAGTGCCGCGAGTGTCACGTCGGGATCGATCGCTCGACGCGGCCGCCGACCCACGACGCCGGCTTCGGCCGAGCCCACGGCGAGGTCTTCCGCCACGCGTCGACCCGCAGCGTCGACCGCTGCACCCTCTGCCACGACGAGGCGACGGGTTGCAGGGCCTGCCATGAGCGTGAGGCACCCCGCGATCACGACAACGGCTTCCGGCTCCGCGGTCACGGCCTCGTCGCCGCCTTGGACCGTGCGCGCTGCAGCACCTGCCACACGCGCGACTCCTGCACCGAGTGCCACCAGGACACCCGACCCCGCAGTCACCGCGCCGGCTTCGGTGCACCGGCGAACCGGCACTGCGGCGGCTGCCACTCCTCGGCCGCCGAGGAGGGTTGCGCGGTCTGCCACCAGGGCACGCCGAGCCACGCGGCTGCCAACCCGCTGCCGGCCGACCACCATCCGGGCATGAACTGCAGGATGTGCCACGGCAACGGCGTCGTGCTCCGTCACGAGGACCCGGGTCTGAGCTGCACGAGCTGCCACCGCTGAGGCTGGGCGCGCTCGGAGCGCTCGGCCTCGCGGATCGCGGAAGCGCCCTGAAGCAGGGTGGATTCGCCTGTCGTCCGGCAGCAGCGTTTTCTCGCGTGAGCGGAAAGACGCTGCCGCGTCCGTGATTCGACCGGAGACGTCCGTCACGGAAACGTCATCCGTCGCCGGAGCGGTTCGATCATGAACGCCAAGGACCATCGCTCGACTGCGGCTCGCCATGCCCGCGGCGGGCTTCTCCACTGCTTCCTGCTCACCGGCCTGCTCTTCGGAGTCTCGGCCTGCAACGACAGCAGTGATCCCGCCCCGATCGGCGTCGCCGACGACCCGGTCGTCGGCACCTACGACGCCTTGCCCGGGGTCGTCGTCGCGATCCAGCGCGTCTACGGCGGCTCCGGCGCCGGCGGCGCGTTCCGCGTCGGCGACAAGCCGAAGGTGGACTTCACCATCGCGCGCAACGACGGGGAACCGCTCGAGCTCTCGCGCATGACGCGCGGGGCGATCATGGTCTCGGGTCCGACCGCGAACTACCAACGCGTCATCGCCTCGCAGTCCGACCTGATCGCGAACTCCGCGAAGACCGCGCTCGGCGCCTATACGTACACCTTCTCCACGGCGATCCCGGCGGCGTACCTCGCGCCGCTGAACGACAGCGCGCTGCTCAGCGACGGTGAGCTCACGGGCCAGGCGCTCGTCGCCGGCACCTACACGGTCGGCATCGAGCTCCGCAAGGACTACACGGTCGGCGAGACGACCTATCGCGACCCGGGCATCGCGACGGCGGACTTCCTCTTCGGCAGCGCGACGACGATCGCCGCGCGCGAAGTGGTGAAGAACGACAACTGCACGCAGTGCCACGGCGAGGTCCGCGCGCACGGCAACAACCGCAATCACGTGCGCTCCTGCGTGCTCTGCCACACGGCGGGCGCCGAGGACGGCACGGGTGGCGGCGCGAGCGACGTCACGCCCGGCGCGACGATCGACTTCGGCGTGATGATCCACAAGATCCACTCGGGGCGGCATCTGCCCTCGGTGCTCGGCGTCACCACGAACGCCGACGGCACGCGCAAGTACGACTCGACCCCGCAGCCCTACCAGCTCATCGGCTTCCAGAACTCGGTGCACGACTACTCGGAAGTCAGCTTCCCGCAGTGGCCGAGCTTCTACACGGGCATGCCGCGCGACGCCGGTCACACGACGCTCTCGACGACGGCGCAGGGCCTCGAGAACACGATGCGCGCCGCGCCGGTCGGCTGCGCGAAGTGCCACGGCGATCCCGACGGCAGCGGCCCGCTCACCGCGCCGGCCCAGGGCGACGTGATCTTCACGAATCCGACCCGTCGTCTCTGCACCTCGTGCCATGACGACTGGGATCCGGCCAAGCCCTACCGCTCGAACACTTCGACGATGCCCGAGCAGAACGACGATGCGACCTGCAAGGATTGCCACGGCGTGAGCGGCGATCCGCTCGCCGTCGTCGATGCGCACCGTCACCCGCTGGTCGACCCGGCGCTGGCCACCGGTGTGAACTTCGACGTCACCGCGATCACCGACGTCGGCGGCAACGCCAACGGCAAGTTCGAACCCGGTGAGAAGGTCGGCATCACCTTCAGCGTGAAGGACGATGCGGGCAACGCGATCGCGGCCAGCAGCCTGAGCCGCATCGAGGTGGTCATCAGCGGGCCGACGACGAACCCCCAGGCCCTGAACTACCAGCGCTTCGGCCAGGCCTTCTTCAGCGGCACCGGCCCCTACACGGTGAACATGCCGGCGATGTACTTCTACGAGCCGGTGGGCAGCTCGACGGCGGCGCTCGAGACCTTCACGACGGCGAACACGCCGCACTGGAACGTCACGAATGCGTTGACCTCGCTGCTGCGTCGCACGGGCACGGGTGCCGGCAGCACGCTGGCCGCCGCCGCCGCCGTGACGCAGAACTACATCGACGTCGCGCCGGGCACCGGCACGAGCTTCGCGAAGGACAACTACATCGTCATCGACGACGGCAACGTCAACCTGCGCGAGTACATGCCTATCCAGTGGGTCAACGGTGACCGCCTCTGGTTCGGTTCGCAGTTCCGCACGGGCTACAAGCCCAACCTCACCAAGGCCCACGCGGCGGGTGCCACGGTCACGATCGCGACGACGGCCACCGTGCCGACCGCGAGCTGGACCCTCGTCGGCGCCACCGGCGTGATCACGGAGACCGTCGAGTTCGGGACGGGCGAGATCCTCGCGACCTACACCGCCGACTGGGTGATCCCGGCCGTCTATCCGGGCGCGCTCGACGATTCGCCGGTGAATGGCCTCAACTGGGGCGACTGGACCGGCACGCCGCTGCTCGACGGCACCTACCTCTTCGACATGCACGGCGCCCGTAGCTTCACCGTGACCGCGGTGGGTGGCGAGGCGACGAGCTACACGGAGGGTGCCGACTCCACCGTGGTGCCGATGCTCTTCGGCGCCGCGACGGGCGTGGAGACCGTGGCGCGCATCGAGGGTGCCGCGACCTGCTACGCCTGCCACGACAACATCCAGTTCCACGGCGGTAGCCGCCGGAGCTGGGAGACCTGCATCAGCTGCCACGGCACCGCCGGTGCCGAGAACACGCTGGTCTACGAGAACCAAAGCACAGGCAACCCGCTCGGCACGACCGTGGAGTTCCGCAGCTTCTTGCACCACGCCCACGCCGAGTTCCTGCCGATCACGCCGGGTGGTGTGATGGACTGCGCGAGCTGCCACGGTGCGAACAACACTGCATGGCAGGTTCCTGCCGATCGCCAGCGGCCGAACCAGGTCACCCCGACCCGGAGCTGGATGATCGCGTGCAGCTCGTGCCACGACAGCTCGGCGGAGCGCGCGCACATCGACGCCAACACGAGCGCTGCGGGCGCCGAGGCCTGCGCCATCTGCCACGGCAGCGGCGAGGACCTGCGCGTGGAGCACGTGCACGTCGTCCGCTGACGCCTCGCGACGACGAGGCGTCTCGACACGGTCATCGTCCGCACCGCGGACGGTGACCGTCTGCATTCCGAGAGCTTGCGACGCGCTGATCCCGAGTCCCTCGCGCCCTGGATTCCGGTGCGCGATCCGTCCATCGTGCCGCACGCTCGTTCGCAGCGCGCTCGCGGGAGAGTGGCTGCTCCACGACCTGCTCGATCATGAACGCCAAGGCACTTCGCACGACCGCGCGGCGGTTCGCGCCCGCGGCTCTCCTCTCTTCCCTCCTGCTCTTCGGAGCATCGGCCTGCAACGACGGCAGTGACCCCGTGCCGATCGGCGTGGCCGACGAGCCCATCGTCGGTGAGTACGACGCCCTGCCCGGCGTGCTCGTCACGATCCAACGCGTGCACGGCGGCAGCGGCCCCGGCGGCGCGTTCCGCGTCGGCGACAAGCCGAAGGTCGACTTCACGATCGCGCGCGACAGCGGCGACCCGCTCGAACTCGCGACCTTCGCGCGCGGCGCGATCATGGTCTCGGGTCCGACGGAGAACTACCAGCGCGTCATCGCCTCGCAGTCCGACGTGATCGCGAACTCGGTGAAGACGGCGCTCGGCGCCTACACCTACACCTTCTCGACGGCGATCCCGGCGAGCTACCTCGCCCCGCTGAACGACAGCGCGCTGATCACCGACGGCGAACTCACCGGCCAGGCCCTCGTCGCCGGCACCTACACGGTCGGTCTCGAGTTCCGCAAGGACTACAAGATCGGCGACACGACCTACCGCGACCCCGGTGTCGCGACCGCCGACTTCCTCTTCGGCAGCGCGACGACGATCGTGGCCCGCGAGGTGGTGAAGAACGAGAACTGCACGCAGTGCCACGGCGAGGTCCGCGCGCACGGCAACAACCGCAACCACGTGCGCAGCTGCGTGCTCTGCCACACGGCCGGTTCCGAGGACGGCACCGGTGGTGGCGCGAGCGATGCGACTCCGGGCGCGACGATCGACTTCCGCGTGATGATCCACAAGATCCACGCGGGTGCGCATCTGCCCTCGGTGCTCGGCGTGACGACCAACGCCAACGGCACGCGCAAGTACGACGCGACGCCGCAGCCGTACCAGCTCATCGGCTTCCAGAACTCGGTGCACGACTACTCGCACGTCGGCTTCCCCGTCTGGCCGAGCCTCTTCACCCCGATGCCGCGCGACTCCGGCTACGCGGCGCTGAACTCGACGCAGCAGGGTCTCGAGAACTCGATGCGCCAGGGGCCCGTCGCCTGCGCGAAGTGCCACGGCGATCCGGACGGCGCCGGTCCCATCCTGCCGCCGGCTCAGGGCGACCTGATCTACTCCCAGCCGACGCGCGCGGCCTGTGCCTCGTGCCACGACGACTGGCAGCCCGAGCTGCCCTACACGGCGAACACGCAGACGATGCCCGCGCAGGACGACGACGCCGCGTGCAAGAACTGCCACGCGCCGAGCGGTGATCCCCTCGCCGTCCTCGACGCGCACCGTCATCCCCTCACCGACACCACCTTGGCGGCCGGGCTGCACTTCGACGTCACCGCGGTGACCGAGGTCGGGGGCAACTCCGACGGCAACTTCGACGCCGGCGAGAAGATCGGCGTCACGTTCTCGGTGAAGGACGCCGCGGGCAACGCGATCGCCGCGAGCACCCTGAGCCGCATCGAGATGGCGCTGCAGGGCCCGACGACGAACCCGAACATGGTGCACCTGGTTCGGGCCGCGCCGGCCTACTTCAGCGGGACCGGCCCCTACACGTTCAACGTGCCGCAGCTCGTCTACCTCGAGGCCGTCGGCACCTCGAACAACTCGCTGCAGACCTTCAACACCGCGCGCTTCCCGCACTGGAACGTCACGGGTGCCGTGACCTCGCTCTGGATCCGCACCGCGACGGGGCTCGGCAGCACGCTCGCGGCGGCGGCGCCGGTGCTGCAGAACTACGTCGACGTCGCAGCGGGAGAAGGCTCGCGCTTCACGAACGGCGGCTACGTCGTCCTCGACGACGCCAACGGCGGCCAGCGCGAGTTCCTGCGCGTGCAGTGGGTCGAGGGCGACCGCCTCTGGTTCTCCTCGCAGTACCGCCCGGACTTCCCGCCGCGCCTCAACCGCGCGCACGCCGCGGGCGCGACGGTCGACCCGGTCACGCTCACGGCCATTCCCGCCGCGAGCTACGCGCTCACCGCCGCCACCGGTGCGATCCAGGAGAACGTCGAATTCGGCGTCGGTGAGGTCATCGCCTCCTACACGACCGACTTCGTCATCCCGGCGCAGTACCCCGGCGCGCTCAACGAGTCGCCCGGCTTCGACTCGAGCTGGGGCGATTGGTCGCGGCTCGATCTCCAGTCGGGCACCTACTCGCTCGGGATGATGGGCGCGCGCGGCTTCACGGTGACCGCTTTCGGCGAGACGACGAGCTACACCGAGGGCGCGAACGCCACGGTGTCGAATCTCCTCGTCGGCTCGGCGACCGACGTGAGCACCGTGGAGCGCATCGCCTCGGCCGACGCGTGCTACGCCTGTCACGAGGACATCCAGTTCCACGGCGGCAGCCGTCGCGGCTACGACACCTGCATCCAGTGCCACGGCACCGCGGGTGCGGAGGATGCGCCGCGCTACACGTACCCGAGCACGCAGGCCACGCCGGGCACGACGGTCGACTTCCGGACCATGCTGCACAAGATCCACGCCGGCAACATCCTCGATGCGGGCGCGAACTACGTGGTCACGGGCAACAGCGGGACGCCGCACACGTACGAGCACGTCGGCTTCCCCGTCACGCCCTCGGGCGTGATGCAGTGTGCGAGCTGCCACGGCAGCAGCAACGATGCCTGGAAGCTGCCCGCGGATCGCAGCCATCCGGCGGGTGCGCTGCCGGCGCGTGCCTGGCGTGCGGCCTGCGGTTCCTGCCACGACAGCGCGTCCGAGACGGCGCACATCGACGTGAACACGAGCCCGTCCGGCGCCGAGGCCTGCGCGATCTGTCACGGCTCCGGCGAGGAGAAGCGCGTCGAGCGCGTGCACATCCCGCGCTGAGAGCCCGAGCGAGAATCCGTCGTACGGGCTCCCCGGTGCTCGCTGGTGGCCGCAGCCGCGGCCACGCGGAGCTCGAGAGACGAACCGTCTCTCGAGCTCCGAGCCACGCCCGCGCGGGCCGTCAGCGCTTCTCGAGCTCGAGGATGAGCTGTGCGAGTTCGGGCGGCGGGCTGATCTCCAGCCTGCCGTCCAGCTCGGTGACGACGATGCGCTCGAAGCGCCCGTCGGGTCGCCGCCAGAAGAGCCCGCGATCGATCACGCTGCCCATCTGTGAGGCCGTGCGATCGACGAGCCGATGGAGCGCGGGGATGAGCGCCTTGATCCGGAGGTCCGCGAAGGGCCAGACGAAGATCGAGTCGCGCGTCGGCACGGCGACGATCGCCCCGTGCTCCCCGAGCATCTCGGGATGCGCATCGAGATCGAGGACCGCCGCGCTGCCGTAGTACGAGCTCGCGGTGATCGCGTGGAGTTCGCCCAGCTCGCCGATCGGCTGCACGTCGATCCGCAGCTTGTCCTCCAGCTCCTGCCGCGTGTTCAGCAGGGCGAAGGCGAGCACCCCGCGTGGGTCCTGCTTCCAGCGCTCGAGCGAGCTGCTCGTGACGACGACCGCGGACTCGCCCGAGTCGATGAAGGCGAGGGTCACGGTGCCCGGCAGGTCGACCGCGCCCGCGAGGTCCTTCAGCTCGAGCCGGTACTCGGTGAGGTAGCTCTCGGGGTGGAGTCGCAGGCGCAGCCGCGCGCGGGCGGTCTGCCAGTCGAGGAGCTCGAGTTCGGCCAGGGCGTCGCGCATCGCGACCACGCGGCCGAGCTGCTCGGCGATGAGCTGCGGCCATTCGGCGCGCGGTGCCCCGGCACAGAGTTCCGCGAGGAGCCCGAGTTCGAACTCCGGCGTGCCCTGCTTCGCGCCGCGCACGCGCATCGCCCCGCCCGCCGTGAGCTCGGGAACGAGCTGCTGCGAGCGGAACCAGCGCTCGACCTCCGCCACGAACGCGAGGCGGGCGTCGGGCGCGAAGAGTCCATACCAGGCGGGCGTGCTCGGCTCCGGCTTCGGGCGGACGGCGACGACCTCGTCGTCGGAACAGGCGCTGCAGGCGAGCGCGAGCAGGCCGATCAGGGCTGGGCGTCGGTCGGGACTCATGCGGTGGGACAGGGACGATAACGACCGGGGACCGCGATCGGCTCAGCCCGGCGTCGGCTTGGCGCTCGCGCCGGGGGCCAGCATGATCGGGCGCATGACGAGTCCATCGCGCTGGTCGCGGGTGCGCGCGGTCTTCGAGCGCGTCGTGGAGCTCCCGGCGGCCGAGCGCGAGGCCGAGCTCCTCCGCGCGTGCGATGGTGAGGACGAGCTGCGGCGCGAGGTCCAGGCCCTGCTCGACGCGGACTCCAGCGATCGCCTGCCCGAGGTCGTCGCGAGTCCTTCGGCGTTCGGTTCGCTCGCCGAGTCGCTCGCGTCGAGTGGCGCGGTGGAGATCGAGGGCTTCGTGGTGCGGCGCCTGGTCGCGACGGGCGGCATGGGGGCGGTCTACGAGGCGGAGCAGCTCCAGCCGCGGCGGCCGGTCGCGCTGAAGATCCTGCGGCCCGAGCTCTGCTCGGGTGCCACGCTGCAGCGCTTCCGCGTCGAGGCGGAGATCCTCGGACGCCTGCAGCACCACGGCATCGCCGAGGTCTACGCCGCGGGGGTGCACCGCATGCGGAGCGGGCCCTTCGAGCTGGAGCTGCCCTGGTACGCGCTCGAACTGCTCGCCGCCGCGCGCTCGCTCACCGAGTACGTGCGCCGCGAAGGCCTCGCGCTGCGGGACCGCGTCGAGCTCCTGCGTCGCGTCTGCGAGGCGGTGCACCACGCGCACCTCCGCGGCGTGATCCATCGCGACCTCAAGCCGGCAAACGTGCTCGTCGGCGCGGCCGGCGAGCCGAAGATCGTCGACTTCGGCATCGCGCGCGTCGTCGGCGACCCCTCGGCCGAGGGGCTCACGCGCACCGGCATGGTGCTCGGCACTCCGGCCTACATGGCGCCGGAGCAGCGGCGGGCGGATGCCGACGTGGACCTGCGCTGCGACGTGTACGCCCTCGGCGTCGTGCTCTACGAGCTGCTCGTCGATCGCCTACCCGAGGGCGTCGCGGCCGCGGGTGATCTCCGCCCTTCGGCGGCGAAGCCCGGGCTCGCGCGCGAGTACGACTGGATCGTCGGCACGGCGACGGCGAGCGAGCGCGAGCGTCGCTACCCCAGCGCGCTCGCGATGGCCGAGGATCTCGGGCGGGCCTTGCGCGGCGAGGGCGTGCAGGCCGCTCCGCCGGGTCGCGGCTACCGGCTGCGCAAGGCCCTCCGCCGACATCGTGCGCTGATCGCGACGGTGGCGACCATCGTGCTCGCGCTGGCCGGCGGACTGACCGCGAGCCTGCTCGCCCTGGGGCGCGCGCGCGACGCGGAGACCTACGCGAAGTCCCAGCAGGAACTGGCCGAGCGCTCGCGCGAGACCGCGGAGAGCGCGCTCACGGATCTCACCGAGCAGGGTCTCGTGACCGCGGGCGTGGTCCGCATCTTCCAATCCGCGGTGACGCGCGCGATCGGCAAGGATCGGGGCGAGCACGCGTCGATCGCCGATCTCTGCGTCGAACTCGAGGACCTGCTCGATGAACCGGACGAGCCGCTCCGCGTGCGCGCCGGGCTCGCCACGCTGCTCGCCAGCGTTCACGTCGCCAACGGGGACCAGGCCACGGCACTGCGTCTGAACCGGCGGTCCCTGGCGCTGCTCGATCAGGCCTCTCGACTCGCGACGGAGGACGCGCTCGTCGTGCGCTCCAACCTCGCGGAGTGCCTCGCCTATCTCGGTCAGGCTGCGGATGCGGAGGCCGAGCTGGATCTCGCGCTCGAGCTCGGCGCGCGACTCCTTTCGCCCGACGATCCGCAGTTCCTCGCGATGCGCGCACGCCGGGCGACGCTCCTCGCCGCGCGCGGCGAGTTCCGCGATGCGGAGGTCACGGCGCGCGAGGTGCTCGCGGCGCGCCGCCGCGCGCTCGGCAACGACGCCCCCGAGCTCGTCGACTCGCGCCTCGATCTCGTCTACTGCCTCATGGCGGCGAGCGATCTCGACGGTGCCATCGCGGAGGCGCGCAGCTCGATCGACGACGCGGTGCGCGTGCTCGGGCCTTCGCACTGGAAGACCCTGCGCGCGGTGAACAACCTCGCCGTGTGCTTCGCGCGCCAGGGCAAGCCGGAGGAGGGCATCGCCGTGATCGAGCCGCGCCTGGCTCCGGCGCGCGAAGTCCTGCCGGCCGAGCATCCCGATCTGCTCGAGCTCGCGACGAGCTACGGGCAGCTCGTGGCGATGGAAGGCCGTGCGACCGAGCGCGCGGTGGGGGTCGTCACCGAGGTCCTCGCCACGCGGCGCGCCGTGGCGGGGGATTCGCATCCCGACGTGCTGAGGACCGCGCGCCTCCTGGCAATGCTCCACGCGAAGGGCAATCGCATGGCGGAGTCCGCTGCGGCGATCGAGCCGCTGCTCGTCGCGCTGCCGGAGTGCCCGGCGGAGTCGCGTGCGCGGATGATCGACCTGCACCTGGTCTTCGCGCAGGCGCTGCTCGCCGGCGGTCGCATCGCGGAGGGGCGCGCGGTGCTCGGGCGGCTCGCGCGCGAGATGCCCGAGCTCCTGCCCGCCGAGGATCCCGACCGCCAGCGCTTCACCGCGACGATCGAGGGGCTGCTCGCCGCACCGCGCAAGGACTAGTCCGGCACGCGGATCACGTCGACGCGCCAGACCCCCTCACCCTCGTCGTGCATGTCGATGCGCACGGGGAGGAAGGCCTCGATCACGCGCGCGTTCGTCGTCGTGTGCGTCGTCGGACGGAGCGTGCGGAACGAGCCGCCGCCCGCGAGTGCGAACGGCAGGAGCAGCTGGTCGGCGAGGTGCGCGCCGACCGGGACCGGCGTGCGCAGGAAGGCCTTGGCGTCGCGGACGGCCTCGGCCGCGACGCGTTCGGCCGGCAGGCCGAGGCGCCCGAATGCGGCGATGACCTCGACGCCGGACCCGGTCTCGACGTCGATCGTGAGCACGTTGCCCGGACCGTTCTCCGCCATGACCAGCGTGCAGCGGTCCTTCGCGATGCCGAGCTTCTGCTGCACGACCGCGAGCTCACGCTCCCCGACGTGTGCGGGCAGCCCCGCGACGATCGCCTGGGCGCGGATGGCGCGGAGTTCGCCGCGCGCGAGGATCGCGAGCGGGCGCAGCGGTCGGCCGCGCGTGCGCACGCGCAGCTCGCCGCCGCCGGCGGGGTGGAAGCCGTGACGGACGAGCTCCACGTCGAGTTCGGCGCCCATCGCGCGCAGCGCGGGCACGAAGCTCCGCGCGAGGAACTCGAAGGGCGGCGCGAGCGGGTTGTGCGTCCCGCCTTCGAGCACGAGCTCGCTCTCGCCTTCGGCGACCAGCAGCGCCGGCAGGACCGTCTGCGCGACCAGCGTGGTGCTCCCCGCGGACCCGATCGCGCGCTGCCAGCGCCCCGCGAGGATGGTCTGCGGGATGAAGTCGATCTCCCGCGAGCCGACCTCGGCGCCGCTCACGCGCGCGGCGCCGATCGCCGCGGCGAGCTGCAGCGCCGCGAGGTGCTGGCGCATCAGACCCGGCTTCGCACGACCGGCGCGCACCGAATGCAGGTGGACCGGCCGGCCCGTGACGAGCGCCAGGGCGAGCGAGCTGCGCAGCACCTGACCGCCGCCTTCCCCGAGCGAGCCGTCGATGACGACGGCCGGGCGTGCGCTGTCGTTGCCTGGGTCCATGGTCAGCCCTTGACGCAGATGACCTGCTTGAGAGTGGCGACGACCTCCACGAGGTCCTTCTGCGCCTCCATCACCAGGTCGATGTCCTTGTAGGCCCCCGGCGTCTCGTCGATCACCTCGGCATCCTTGCGGCACTCCACGCCCGCGGTCGCGCGGGCGTGATCCTCGAGGGAGAAGCGGCGCTTCGCCTCGCCACGCGACATCGCCCGCCCGGCACCGTGGCTGCACGAGTGGAAGCTCTCCGGGTTGCCCTTGCCGCGCACGATGTAGCTGCGGGCGCCCATCGAGCCCGGGATGATGCCGAGCACGCCTTCGCCGGCGTGGACCGCACCCTTGCGCGTGACCCAGATCTCCTCGCCGTAGTGCGTCTCGCGCTGCACGTAGTTGTGGTGACAGTTCACGGCCAGCGTCTCGGCCTCGAAGGGCGGCAGTCGACCGGAGCCGCGCAGCGCGCGGAGGATCTGCGCCATCATCAGCTCGCGGTTCGTGCGCGCGAAGTCCTGTGCCCAGCCGACGGCGAACACGTATTCGTCGAAGTGCGCGGCACCCTCCTCGAAGTAGGCGAGGTCCTTGTCGGGGAGATCGGCGACGTGGCGGCGCATGTCGCGCCTGGCCAGTTCGATGAAGTACGTGCCGATGCGATTGCCCACGCCGCGCGAACCCGAGTGGAGCATGATCCAGACGCCGTCGGTCTCGTCGATGCAGATCTCGATGAAGTGGTTGCCGGTGCCGAGCGTGCCGAGCTGGCCGACGTGACGACCGCGGTCGAGCTTGCCGTGACGGCCGACGATCCGCTCGTAGCCGGGGCGCAGCCGTTCCCACTCGGTCTCGTTGCGCGCCGGGATGCGGTCGCTCCACGCGCCACGGTCGTAGCGCCCGCCGTTGTCGCTGCGGCCGTGGGGGACGGCGATCTCGATCGCCGCCCGCAGCGGCCCGAGTTCGTCGGGAAGCTGGTCGGCGCGGAGCGAGGTGCGCAGCGCCATCATCCCGCAGCCGATGTCGACGCCGACCGCGGCCGGGATGATCGCGCGCTGGGTCGGGATCACGCTGCCGACCGTGGCGCCGATGCCCCAGTGCACGTCGGGCATCGCCGCGACCCAGGGGCCGACGATCGGCAGGGAGGCGACGTTGCGGAGCTGTTGGAGCGCGGCGGCTTCGAGCGGAACGCCGCGGACCCAGGCCTTGATCGGGACGTGGTCGGTCTGGATGCGTTCGTAGGCGGACATGGTGGCAGGACCTCGTGAGGCGTCTGATCGTGACGATTCGGATCGTGAGGAGCGGGCCGTCGCCGGGACAGGGCGTTCACCGCGCGCTCCGCACGGCGCCGGGAGCACGCCGCGTGCCGTGGCGCACCCGCGGTCGGCGGATTGCCACAACGACTCTTCTCCCAGGGGCTTGCGGCGGATGACGCCGGATGCGTGCCCGGGCTGGGGGCGCCAGGTCCTTATCCATGGAGATAGGATCCTAGCGCAATGGATCAGAGCCGTCGCAGAGTCGTCTTCGGTTTCCTCGGCACGACGCTCGACGCGCAGCCGCCGTCCGAGCGCTGGAACCGCTGGCGACCCACGATCGGCCTCTGTCAGCAGGAGGACCTCCTCGTGCACCGCCTCGAGCTCTGGCACGAACCGCGCTTCGCGCGCCTGCTCGGGGTCGTCACGCGCGACCTCGCCTCGGTCGCTCCGGAGACCGAGCTGCGCGCGCAACCGCTCCCGTTGCGCGACCCCTGGGACTTCCAGGAGGTGTACGAGCGGCTGCACGCGTTCGCGCGCGCGTATCCCTTCGACACCGAGCGCGAGGAGTACCTCGTGCACGTGACCACGGGGACCCATGTGGCGCAGATCTGCCTCTTCCTCCTCACCGAGACCCGGCACTTCCCCGCACGCCTCGTGCAGACCACGCCGCCGAAGCCGAACGCGAAGAGCAAGGCCGGCGGCTACCAGATCGTCGATCTCGACCTCTCGCGCTACGACGCACTCGCGCGGCGCTTCGAACGCGAGCACGTCGACGCCGTTGCCTTCCTCAAGTCGGGAATCGCAACGCGCAACGCCGCGTTCAACGCGCAGATGGACCTCATCGAGCGGGTCGCGATGGTCTCGCGCGAGCCCATCCTGCTGATGGGGCCGACGGGGGCCGGCAAGTCGCAGCTCGCCCGGCGCGTGCACGAGCTGAAGCAGCAGCGTCACCAGCTGGGCGGCGCCTTCGTCGAGGTGAACTGTGCGACCCTGCGCGGCGATGGCGCCGCGTCGGCCCTGTTCGGCCACTGCAAGGGCGCCTTCACCGGGGCGGTGGCCTCGCGCGAGGGCCTGCTCCGCCGCGCGGACCAGGGCCTGCTCTTCCTCGACGAGATCGGCGAGCTTGGGCCGGACGAGCAGGCCATGCTCCTGCACGCTCTCGAGGAGAAGCGATTCCTCCCGGTCGGTGCCGATGTGGAGCTGCGCAGCGAGTTCCAGCTCATCGCCGGGACGAACCGCGACCTCCGGCGCGAGGTCGCGCTCGGCCGCTTCCGCGCCGACCTGCTCGCGCGCATCGACCTCTGGACCTTCGAACTCGCGGGTCTGCGCGACCGACCCGAGGACATCGAGCCGAACCTCGAGTACGAGCTCGAGCGCTTCGCGGCGCGGCAGGGCCGACGCGTCACGTTCAACCGCGAGGCGCGCGACCGCTACCTCGCGTTCGCCCGGTCGGACGAGGCGCGCTGGACCGGCAACTTCCGCGACCTCAATGCGAGCGTGACGCGCATGGCCACGCTGGCACAGGGCGGTCGCATCGCCGTCGAGGACGTGGAGGAGGAACTGGTGCGCCTGCGCCGCGCCTGGCGTCTCGAGGACGCGAGCGGGGACGCGTCGGCGGCCGACACCACCCGGTCGGCGGACTCCGGCGATGCGCTGCTGGTCGAACTGCTCGGTCGCGAGCGGGTGGCCGGTCTCGATCGCTTCGATCGCGTGCAGCTCGCGGAGGTCGTGCGCGTCTGCCGTGGGGCGCGCTCGCTCAGCGAAGCCGGACGCGCGCTGTTCGCCGTCTCGCTCGGCCTGCGCCGCACGAGCAACGACGCCGATCGACTGCGGAAGTACCTCGCGCGCTTCGAGCTCGAGTTCGCGACCATCCGCGAGCGCGGACCGGCGCGCCCGGAACTCAGAGGTCGTACCGCGTCACGAGCCCGGACCCCACGTTGACGATGCCGGTCGCCTGATGCGAGCCCAGGAAGGCGACGCGACTGACTCCCGGGTTCGGCGAGGGGGCGATGAGCTGCCGCGCCATGCCATTCGAGGTGACGACGCCGAACGGGTTGGCCGCGGCATCGAAGGCCACGACGTGGTGGAAGAACGCGAGGCCGTGGTGCGAGGGTGCGAGCGGCAGGTTCATCTCCGGCGGGAAGAAGATGCCGGAGGCGTTGCTGTTGCCGGCGATCGTCGTGAAGAGCTCGTTCTGGACGAAGCAGCGGCCCGAGCTCCCGCTCTCGGAGCCCGGGATCGCGAGCGGCAGGGGCAGGCCGGCCCACTGCGAGCTCGAGAAGCCGAGCGCGACCAGGCAGAGCGCGTTCGCCGGGGCCTGCGTGGCGCCGAATCCGATCCGCAGGTTGCCGTTCGGCCAATCCACCGTCAGCGTGCCGGACGCCGTCATGGGGCTCGTCCGTCCGGTGGCGATGCAGCCCGACCCGAAGCCGAGGATCGCGGGCATGGGGTTGGCGCCGGAGCTCGTGGGGTCGATGGCGTCGAAGCTGACCTGGCTGCTGTTGCTCCGCCCGTAGATCTTCATCTCCCAGCAGATCGCGCCGTTGACGGTGAACGGCGCGTCGAAGGGGATCTGGTAGTCGAAGGGCAGCGGCAGCGAGCGCGATGCGGGACGGCTCGGGAAGCTGAGGATGCGCCGCGCGACGACCAGCGCGCCGGAGCGGCCATGGTTGGCGCTGAACGTCGGGCTCGGATTGGCGGCGCTGGCGTTCGGCGACGAGACGCCCAGGTCGAGCTCGACCCGGAAGACCGGGTAGCTGTTCGAATCGGCGTTGCCGCGGAACGCGATCCCGCGGATCGCCAGCGGCCGCTGCGGGAGCGCCTCGTCGATCTGCAGGTAGCGGACGAGCGGCGAGTTGGAGCCGAGCGGGTTGTCGTTGGCGCTGTTCGACTCCGCGGTCGCGAACTGCGGTGGACTGACGACGAAGTTCTGCGCGGCGAGTCCCGCGCCGCAGCCCAGTGCGGCGGCGGCGAGGAGGAAGGTCGGGAGGGGGCTTGGCTTCATGGCGTCCTCGGTTTGCAGCGAGGACGCAAGCGCAGGGTCGCGGCCGACAGGATTCTTCGCGTCCTCAGGTCCCCTGCCGGCGGAACTCGAGTGCGGCGAAGTCGAAGTCCTCGATGGGGCAGTCGATGCGGAAGCCCTCGACCCTGCCCTCGACGTCGAGGGAGAAGCGGATCAGCGCAAAGGGCAGGAAGCGGTCGGGGAACTCGACGCGGAAGACGTCGCGGTGCCAGTGCGAGAGCTTGCCGCTCAGGGTCGGCATCGAGGGCAGCACGGCCAGCGTGAGCTGCTCGCCATCGAAGCCGATCTCCGCCGCACCGAGCGCCGCGTCGACATAGCGCCCCGTGAACTGCTCCAGCGGCAGCGACGGCGTCGTCCCCGGCTGCCGCGCGGCCTCTCGCTGCTGGCGCGCCGTCGCGGCCTGGGCCTTCCGCGCGGCCGCGAGTCCGGCGAAGCGGTCGAGGAGCGCCATCCCGTCCTCGCCCTTGCGCTGGGCCAGGATCGCGCGTCGCAGCGCGAGGTTGACGACGCCATCCATGCCGTTGTTGAGGATCACCAGGCCGAAGCGATCGGCGGGCAGCAGCGTGACCTTGCTGATGAAGCCCGGCATGCCGCCGTCGTGCTCGACGAGCTTCTTGCCGTCCTGCAGCGAGAGGAACCAGCCGAGCCCATAGCTCGCGAAGTCCTCGAGTGCGGCCGGCGTGCGCCCGCCGCCCATCCAGGTGTGCGGCTTCAGACACTCGTGGATCACCGCGAGCGGCAGGATCTCGCGGCCCTCGTGACGGCCCTCGTCGAGCAGCATGCGCACCCAGGCCGAGAGGTCGTGCACCGAGGACCAGATCGCGCCCGCGGGCTTCGCGGCGCGGAACGCGAAGGGCGCGATGCGCGTGCCCTCGACGTGCGGCTGGGCCGGCGCCGCATCGGCAGGCAGGAGCGAGTGGTCCGCGGCCGTGCCGCTCATGCCGAGGGGTGTGAAGAACTCGTCGCGGACGAACTCGGTCCAGGGCCGACCGCTGACGCGTTCGACGATCATCCCGGCCGCGAGGTACATCACGTTCGAATAGCCGAACTCCTCGCGGAAGCGGCGGTTGATCGGCAGCTTCGCGAGCCGTGCCAGGACCTGCGCGTCGTCGTATTCCGTGCCGTACCAGAGCAGGTCGCCATCGAAGGTCTTGAGCCCGCAGCGGTGGCAGAGGAGATCGCGCACGGTCATCGCCGCGGTGATCCACGGGTCGGCCATGCGGAACTCCGGCAGCAGGTCGACGACGCGGTCGTCCCAGCGGATGCGTCCGCTCGCGACGAGCTTGCCGATGCAGGCCGCGGTGAAGGCCTTGCTGCACGAGGCGATGTTGAACGGCGTGCCCGGCAGGACCGGTTCACCGCTGCCGACCGCGCGCTCGCCGAGTCCGAGCTCGAGCACGAGCTCGCCGTCCTCGATGACGGCGAGCGCGAGCCCGATCGGCTGGAAGCGCTCGAAGGCGTGCTCGGCGAGCTTGCGGTACTCCTCGACGCGAGGGCTCGCGGCGGCGGACTGGGCCGGCGCGAGTCCGGCGAGGGCGAGTGCCGCGCAGGCGGCACGACGGACAGGAGCTTGGGTCGACATCGGGCGCGGATGCTATAGCCCGCCGCCGCCGCCCTTCAGTTCCCGAGGACGAGGTGCACGCCGTCCGAGCTCGTGATGCCGAGCGCGTTCGCACCGGGGTCGAGGCAGATCCACTGCGCCGCGAGCGGCAGGCCGACGAGGGCCTGGTCGTTCGGCACGAGGAATCCGACCGGGCGCGCCATGCCGGCGGCGTCGGTGAAGTACGGCACGCTCAGGAGGCCGGTGCCCGCGAGCAGGCGGCAGCCGGTCATGCCGAGCGCGCCGAGATCGAGGTCCATCGGGGTTCCGAGGTTCATGACGACCGAGCGCGCCGGCACGGCCCCGCGCAGCACGATGCGAAGGGTGCGCCCGATGAAGGGTGCGCCGTACCAGTCGACGTGCGGGCGGTGGCCGTTGGTCCCGGCACAGCCGACGCCGACGCGGCGCGCCCGCGCGGGCGAGCCGCGGTAGCCGACGTCGATCAGGTACGCCGAGCCTTCGTCGGAGTAGACGTGATCGGCGTAGGGCGCACCGACCGCGAGGTCGTCGAAGCGATCGCGATCGACGTCGCCGGCCGTCGCGACGCTGGTGCCGAACTGATCGCCCGGTGCCTCGCCGTTCCAACGGAGGAGCAGCGCACGATCCGCACCCGAGATCACGCGCACGGCGCCGGCATCGGTGCCGCGCTGATCGTCCGCCGGTGCGCCGACGACGAGGTCGACGACGCCGTCGCCGTTCACGTCGCCGGCGGCCGCGACGCTCGCGCCGAAGCGATCGCCGCTCACGCCGCTGCGGAGGGTGGCGAGGAGTGTGCCGGAGCCACCGCGGTAGAGGTTCACGTAGCCGGCGGCATCGGCGCCGATCGCGACCTCGTCGAGGCCATCCCCGTCGAGGTCGCCCGCAGCGGCGACGCACCAGCCGAACTGGTCGCCGTAGGCCCCGCGCCACGTGTGCAGCAGGGTCCCGAAGCGTCCGGAGTACAGCCTGGCGAGGCAGGTCGTGTTGCTGTCGAGGTCGCGGTACGCGCCGACCACGAGATCGCGGTAGCCGTCGCCGTCGACGTCGCCGGCACCTGCCACGCTCCACGCGTAGCCGATCTCGCCGACGGGCATGAACTCGTGCAGCAGGGTCCCGTCGCGTCCCGAGAAGACGCGTGCGTACTGGACCCAGATCCCGGTGAGCGTCGAGAAGGCCCCGACGATCACGTCGTCGAAGCCATCGGCATCGACATCGCCCGCACCGGCGACGCTGACGCCGAAGCGGTCGAGCGCGAGGACGCCCACGAACTCGTGGAGCAGCGCACCCGTGCGGCCCGACCAGACGCGCGCGAGCCCGCGCTGACCCAGCGCGAGCGCCGCCCCGGCGATCAGATCGGCATGGCCGTCGCCGTCGACATCGCCGGCGCCGGCGACGACACGTCCGAGCTCGTCGTTCGTGGCCGTGCCGAAGAACTCGTGGAGCAGCGCGCCATCGACGCCGGAGTAGACGCGCACCGCCCCGGAGTGCCAGCCGTTCCGGCTTGCGAAGAACGCGCCCACGACGAGGTCGTCGACTCCGTCTGCGTCCACGTCGCCGGCGTTGGCGACGACGCGGCCGTGCTGCTCGAACGGCGTATTGCCGTCGATGCGGCGGATCATCCACGGCGCCCCGGGTCGGATCCGGTACGCGCTCGCGGAGCCGTCGTTCAGCTCGATCGAGTCGTCGAGCGGCGCACCGACGAGGAGCTCGGGCAGCCCGTCCGCATCGAGGTCGCCGGCGGGGGCGAGCGCGCTTCCGAACTCGTCACCCGCCGAATCGCCGACGAGCAGGGCGAGCAGATCGCCCGTGCGTCCGGATTGGACCTGCACCGCGCCCGAGTCGAGGCCCCGTGCATCGCGGAGCGGTGCGCCGAACGCGAGATCGTCGTAGCCGTCGCCGTCGACGTCGCCGAGTCCGGCGACCGCGAAGCCGAGGCGATCGCCCGCGGCGTCGCCGTACGCCGCGCGCAGCAGCGAGCCGTCGGCGCCGGAGAAGACGAAGGCCGCGCCGCAGTCGGCGCCGCGCGTGTCGTCGGACGGGGCGCCGACGAGCAGGTCCGCGTGGCCGTCGTGGTCCAGGTCGCCGGCGCCGGCGACGCTCTGCCCGAACCAGTCGTCCGCGTGGTCGCCGTGCAGCGCTCGCAGCAACGAGCCGTCGCGGCCCGAGTGGACGTACGCAGAACCCGCGTCGCTCGCGGCATGGTCGTCGAGGTAGGCCCCGACGATGAGGTCGGCGAACGAGTCGCCGTCGACGTCGCCGGCGTTCGCGAGGCTCCAGCCGAGGTAGTCGTAGGCGGAGTCGCCGTTCACGGTGAAGAGCGTCGCGCCCGTCCGCCCCGAGAAGACGCGCACCGAGCCCGAGTCCGTGCCGTTGGGATCGTCGCGATAGGCGCCCACGGCGAAGTCCGCCGCACCGTCCTGATCGAGATCGCCGAGCGACGCGAGGCTCACACCGAAGCGGTCCCTCGCCGCGTCGCCGTAGAGCGCACGGACTTGCACGCCCGTGCGACCCGAGAGCACATAGGCCGCGCCGGCCTCGATCCCATTGCTGTCCTCCAAGGCCGCGCCGATGAGCAGGTCGGCGTGACCGTCGCCGTCGACATCCCCGGCGCCGGCGACACAGCGGCCGAACTCGTCGCCGCTGTGCGCGCCGTACCAGGTGTGGAGCGTCGCGCCGGTCGCTCCCGAGTAGACCGCCGCCCAGCCCGCGTCGGTGCCGTAGGTGTCGTCCTTGAAGGCTCCGACGATCAGGTCGCGGACGCCGTCGCGGTCCACGTCACCCGCATCGGCGACGGAGAAGCCGAAGCGGCACTCGGCGGCCGGACCGTCCCGGCGCCAGACCGTCTCCTGGGCTGAGACGACGGCGAAGAGGACGAGAGGGACTGCAATCCTCATGACGGCTGTCATCGACATGCCTCGCGGGCTTGGACCGATGCGGCGCGCCCACGGCGCCGCCATGGCGCAAACCCGCGGCAGCGCTCGGGACTTTCGCGGCGCTGCCGCCGCTTGATCGCGGTCCAGGTGCGCGGAAGATCCGCCCGTGACCTTCCAGCCCACGCGGTGGAGCCTCGTGATGCGGGCGGGCGGCGCGGATGCCGCGGCCCGTCGTGCGCTCGAGGAGCTCTGCGCGCTGTATTGGCCGCCGGTCTATGCGCTCTACCGGCGAGCGGGTCTCGAGCCCGAATCGGCGCGCGACCTCACCCAATCGCTCTTCGCCGACCTGCTCGGGCGCCATGACCTCGAGCGCGTCGATCCGCAGCGAGGCAGCTTCCGCGC
>JADLHO010000210.1 GCA_020848735.1 Planctomycetota bacterium
CAGAAGGAGCTCGCCGCCCTCTGCCGCGCCATCGCCAAGGTCGACGGCGGCGAGGCGGCGACGGCCCTGCTCGAGGTCGCCGCGGTCGGGCTCGATCCGGGGCAGCGGCTGGTCGTCGAGCACCGTCCCGACGCCGTGCGGCGCATCGGCGAGGAGCAGCTCGACGGCCTCAAGTCGCCCGAGGCGCAGTCCGCGGTCGAGGCCGCGGCGACCGACGACGGCAAGGGCGCGCACGCGCTCGCGCGCCGCGCCGCCGCCCTGCGCGCGCTCGGGCGCCGTCGCGAGGAGCGCTTCGTGCCGGTGCTCGAAGCGGGGCTCGGTCACAAGGAGATCGTCGTGCGCCTCGCCGCCGCCGAGGCCGCACAGGCCGCGGAGTTCAAGGCGCTCGTCACGCCGATCGCCGCCGCACTCCGCACGGAGACCGACGCCGAGACGATGGCCGCGATGGTCGACGCCCTGCGGCTCGCGCTGAAGCGCCACAAGGAGCAGATCGGCGAGGACGAGCTGCGGCGCGCCGTCGACGCGACGATCGCGGTCCTCGGCAAGGGCGATTGGCGCAGCGATCTCGCCGCCGTCGAGTACCTCGGGCTCGCGCGCAGCGCGCAGTCGGTGCCGCCGTTGATCGACGTGCTCGCGCGTCAGGTCGAGCCGAAGGTCGCCAAGGAGGACAAGCGCGCCACCGAGCTGCGCTCCGGCATGCTGCGCGAACGCGCGTGGGACGTGCTCGTGTCGCTGACGGGTGCGCGCTTCCCCTATGACCAGGTCGATTCGTGGCAGCGCTGGTGGGAGAAGGCGCGCGACGAGTTCAAGGTCGTCGACGTGGTCGAGCGCAAGGAGAAGGACGGCGCGACGAGCACGGGCAGCAGCTTCTTCGGCATCCCCGTCCGTGGCAGCCGCGTGCTCTTCATCGTCGACACGTCGGGCAGCATGCTCGAGCCGATGCGCGCCGGCTCCACGGTGACGAGTGGCTTCACCGGCCGACCGAAGATGGAGGCCGCGCGCCACGAGCTCACGCAGGTCGTCGAGAAGCTGACCGCGGACTGCAACTTCAACATGGTCTGGTTCTCCTCCGGCGCCGAGCTCTGGAGCAAGGACATGGTCGAGGCCAATCCCAAGAACAAGAAGCGCTTCGCGAAGTCGGTCGCGGAGCTGCGCGCGGATGGCGCCACGAACCTCTGGGAGGGCCTGCGCCTCGGCCTGAAGCTCGAGGACTTCGGCAATGGCGCACGCTATGGCCAGAACTACGACGAGGTCTTCATCCTCTCCGACGGCATCCCCACGCTCGGCGACGTCCGCGACCCTCGCGAACTGCTCAACCTGGTCCGCGAGACCAACCGCTACTCCCGCGTCGTGATCAACACGATCTACATCGCCGGCGACCCCGAGGCGGAACGCCGGGGCACCGAGTTCGCCGGCATGTCCGGCGCGGAGTTCATGCGCAAGATCGCGGAGGACAACGGGGGGCGGAACCTGACGCTGTGAGTGCGCGCTGGCGTGCCCAGGGCGCTCGGGGCTTCGGGATGGGTGTCGGCCGATTGTGCCGGGGTGGATGCCGGCAGGGATCGCCGCTCGGGATCCTCCCCCTCGCCGAAGTCCTCGCGCGCCACGCCCGCGTCCAGGCGCGCGCTCGACAGGCTCCTCGACACCGGTTGACATCGCTCACGCGCAAACGGGGCGCGCATCGACGCCTTCACTCTCTACCGAGTTCTCTCCACATGACCATCGTGGTCGCGTGAGCTTCGGGGCGGCAAGCGCCCTGACACACACACCGGTCTCGCGGCCCTGGCCTTCAGCCTTGGTCGGGATCGAGCTTGCCCAGCAGGCGGTGCCCCTCGAACACCGTGAGCACCACGATGCCGTCGTCGACGAGCCGGTAGATGATGCGATAGCTGCGCTGGAAGACCTCGCGCACGTCATCCCGGGCGATCTCCGGCACGACGCGCCCCATGCGCGGCATCCTCGAGGCCTTCATCGCTTGGCGCCTGAGCTTCTCGACCCAGGCGCGGGCGGCGGTGGGGTCGTCTGCGGCGATGTAGTCACCGATGGCCACCAAGTCGTTGGCCGCACGCTCGGTCCAGCGCAGCATCACTTCTTCTTGGGCTTGCTCGCTGCGCCGAAGCGCGCGTCGAGGCGGCGGCCGAGGTCCTCGTCGCTCACGACTCGGCCTGCCTCGAGATCGCCGAGCCCGTCTCGCACTGCCGCGACGAAGCGCGCCTGGGTCGTGAGCCGGTCGAAGTCCTCGGGGGACAGCAGCACCGCCGCTGGCTTTCCGTTCTGCGTCACGACGAGCGGTCGGCGTCTGCCCCGGAGCGCCCGGATCCTCTCCGAGAGGTGGGCCTTCAACTCGCCGATGGGAACGATGTCCTCCGCGACCTGGAGAGCAGAAGTAGGGCTTTTCACCGACCTGTCCATGGGACGGAATCTAGCCCTCCTCGTCGGGGCGGCAAGGACGTAACTGTCCGGCGAACCACACCTCGATGGACGACCGATCGAGGGGGGCAGCGACAGCCTGGACTCGGGCTTTCGCGTTCCACATGCGGACTGGGGACCGATCGCAGAGGTCACGCGGACGCGCGCAGCACCGCCGTGGCATGCGGTCTGGTCGCTGAGCAGCGGCGGCGAAGTCGAGCGCACATGCTCAGCCCAAAGGACGCGCTGCCGGACCGATCGCGGCCGCGGCATTCGGGC